>WTJD01000102.1 GCA_011524975.1 Lysobacterales bacterium | reverse complement strand
CCTGACATATCGGATACGGCCTTTATTACCTGCTACTTCCGTTCACTCGACCCCGAACGCTCCCGAGATCCGTTTGCGCATCTTTGGATCAGTGATTCAGCCCGGCGCCTGGGTGATCAATTCAAAAACGAGGTGATCGAGAATGATCCGGTCAATATCCAGTTGAGGTCACGCTACTGGGTAGAGGCACTGGAACGTTTCCAGCGGGAGCACGGCGAGTTCACGCTGGTGAACCTGGGGGCCGGTTTCACCATGTACCCTTACCTGCCGTTTATGACATCCGGGGCCCGGTGCCTGGAAGTCGACCAGGCACACGTGATTGATTTCAAGATCAGATCGCTGGCTGAATTTTCACGCTCGGGGCAGCTGCCAGGGGCAGCCCATCCCCACACCCTTCGACTCAATTTTGAGCAGGAAGACTTTGAAGACGCCCTTGATCGCGAGATTGAAAAGCTAGGTCGGGACCGGCCCGTTTTCTTCCTGCTGGAGGGGTTTTTCTACTATTTGTCAGCGGCCGTTTCGGACCGACTGTGGGCCTGGCTTCAATCCGCCTGTCACAAAGGAAGCCAGATTGGGATGATCTACCTGCCCCCTGAGGTGCAGCGTTCCAGGGCCTTTCGTGACACCCAGGATTTTTTGCGGAGCGAGTGCGGATACGACGGGGATCACATTGTCTATCACGACAAGGATTACTTCACACGGGGCGGCTTAAAGGTGCTCGACCACAGCTCCCATGTCGAGTTGGGGAAGCGATATGGCGCCTCGGATGATTACACCAACGACAACACCTTCAACGAGCATTTTATCCTGCTCACCCGGCTTGATCAGGTCGTATGAACTCGTGGCTCAGCGCTCTGGTTGTCTCTAAAACCCTATGGTAACGTGCATGCACCCAGACTCAACATGAGCCCACGTCACCAAAGGTGCCATTTGCGTCATTATCATTTCCTGGAATTAATATTCCGATCAGCGTCTGACAGCCCAGGCTCATTGGCATTGATCGGTCAGGGTGATTGGGCCACCGTCGGCGAGATAGTGGATCTCAGCTGCCGCCTTGCAGCACACTTTCAATCCCACGGGCTCCAGGCCGGCGATGTGGTCGGGGTTGATCGCGTGACAGACAAAAATTCGCTGATAACGACACTTGCGGTGGCGGTGGCGGGTGCCGAATCTGCAGAAATGCCCAACTTCAGTCACGGCCTGCTTCAATTAGCGCCGGAGACGACGGCCGATATTGCATGGGTTGTTGGCCACACTCAGAATGCTCACTTGCGCGACGCTCAATTGTTACCCGAGCCGGCAGATTTGTCCGCACTCGACAATGCGGTTGTGCCCAAGGCCTGGCCCGATGTCCAAACGGGGTTCAGGCGTTTCCTGGTCCTGAATTCCGCAGGTTTCTACACGTATCATCGACTATCTTTTCGGCAATTCCATGAACGATTGAATAACCTGTCCCGAACGCTGAAGCCCGCTGACAGGGTGCTGATCGATCACGACTCGGATTATCACTCTGTGTGCGCCATTTTGGCAGCATTATCCTCAGGTGGTGCATGGTTGCTGGCAGGGAAACAGACCCTGGACAGTACCGTTATGAAGATGGGCGCCACGCACGTGGTTATCGGACCGGAAAGGGCCTGGGAGCGCTGCAAGGGCATTCGGACTCAGATTGGGGCTTCACACCATCTGCGTGAAGTTTTCCTCCATGCTGATACGCCCATGCCATTGCTTACTCATCGCCTGAGATCCGCGCTTGGGCATGAAGTAACCTTTGTATTTGACTTGCCGCAATCGGGCATCGTCTCGATCGCAGCGGGCAAGGATACAGCGCGCTACCCCAGTTCAGCGGGGGTCCCCATCCATCCTTCACGATGCCTGCTCCTGGATGATTTTGGCCAGCCGTTAGAGACGGGGATGGACGGCTGGCTTGCGCTACGCCTGAACAGGCTGGAATCTGATGCGTGGGCGGCTAACGGCCGTGCGGCGGGCGAGTGCCTGGCCGACGGTACCTATAGGCCCGGCATACGCGCCCGTCTCGACCATGACGGCAGGCTGTGGCTTGTGGGTCGCGGTGATCTCC
>WTJD01000164.1 GCA_011524975.1 Lysobacterales bacterium | reverse complement strand
GTTTCAGACATGGGCTTCGGCATTCATCGCGGCGCGTGAAGGCAACCCGGCTGCGGGCCAGATGCTGGCGGCACTCATCACCCAACCCAACGTCCCGGCCATTGCCCGGGCCACTGCCGTCCTGGAGTTGGAACCCTTTCTGAACGCGGGAACGGTCTCCGCGTTTCAGGCGGCGCTCAATGACGATTCACCGCTGGTGCGAATGGCCGCCGTGCGAGTGCTGGACGCATTTCCGACTGAGGCGGCATTGCCTTATGGCGGCCATCTTTTGCAGGACGATGTCCTCGCGGTCCGACTGGAGGCCGCGCGCGTTCTGGCCGGCGCATCGCGCGCCCAGATGAACGCCAATGGCGGTGCGCTGCTGGACCGGGCCGTGGCCGAGTATGTGAAGAGCCAGCGCCTGCACGCGGATCGCCCTGAGAACCGGATGAATCTGGGCAACCTGTATCTGTCCATGCAACAGCCGGTGGACGCGGAACGGGAATTCCGGGCGGCCCTCGAACTGGAAAACGCCTTTGTCCCGGCATACATCAACCTGGCGGACCTTTACCGTGCCCAAAACATGAGCCAGGCGGCCCTTCAGACACTGCAAACCGGCCTCGAGAAAGCGCCCGATTCCGGCGCCCTGCACCATTCACTGGGTCTGGCTCAAATCCGCCAGGGACAGGAGGCGGTCGCGCTGGCTTCGCTCACCCGGGCCGCCGAACTTGAACCCTCGAACGCTCGGTTCGCCTACGTGTCGGCCATCGCCCTGAATTCCGCGGGTCAATCACAAGACGCCGTCAACACCCTGGAGGCGGCACACCAGCGGCATCCGGGTAACGCGGAGATCCTCTTCGCGCTGGCAACCATCAACCGGGACATGGGCCAGAAAAGCACAGCGAGGGAATGGGCGGGGAAACTGTTGGCTTTGGATCCGGGTAACGAGCAGGCAAGATCCCTGCTGGATTCACTGGAAGAGACGCAATAGGAGGTGGGGGGCAACAACGCCGCTCGAAGCGGACGCCCCCGGGGCGTCACGGTTCGGGCTGGTCTTCCAGCACCTTTTTGATTTGCCAGTCGATATCGCTCTGCTGGAAAGGCTTGGTGACGTAGCCCAAGGCCCCCAGTGACAGGGCCTGATCGATTTTGGCCTGCTGGCCGATCGCGGACACCATCAACACACGGGCATCAGGATCTGCCGCCGTCAGGCGCCGCAAGCAGTCTATTCCGTCCACTGGCTCCATATGGATGTCCAGGGTAACGAGGTCGGGCTTCAGTTCGGCGTATTTCCGCAAAGTTTCCTCGCCGTTCGCAGCTTCTCCCACAATTTCATGACCCTTTTTTTCAAGGATCACGCGAAGGATGTTGCGCATGATCTGGGCGTCGTCCGCAATAAGAATTTTGGCCATGTTTATCCCCGCTAACCGGCCAGAGGCGCGCTCAAAGCCGTAAGTTGATGTCTCTATGTCGCGAACGCTCGCCGACAACCCAAACTGAACTGCATCGAGCGCACGCTAGCGCTCCTGATGGTAAAGATAGCCAAAGTCGGAAAACTCGATGGCGCCATATCTTTGCAGGTTGACATGCTGAAGCACCACGCCCGCAATGTCCAGACCGCCCGCGTGCATCTGTTGCAATGAGGAGGCTACCAGCGCTTTGGGGGTCTTGTTCCAGCGAACAACAAACAAAGTCTCATCGACCAGTTGTCCGATCGCAATTGCGTCCGCCGCGCTCATGACCGGTTGCGTATCCACCACGATGAAATCAAATTTTTCCTTGATCTGATCCATCAGGGAATGCATTCGCTGAGAGGAAAAGACCACGTCCGGATTGGCATACTCTGCTGTACCTGCGGACAGGAACTGAAGACTGGACCTGTGATCCTGCCTCAGGTATGTGTCCAACTCGCCATCATCCGCAAGAATCAAATCGGTCAGGCCGGGGGTATTTGCTTCGATACCCATTTTCTGCTCGATCGTGGAATCGCGGAGACGGGTGCTCATGAGCAGCACGCGTTGGCCCTCACCCGCCACCATGCGAGCCAGGGCGACAGCCAGAGCCGCTCTTCCTTCGCCCGTCGTAGAGGAAATCAACTGTACTGAGCGGATGGGGTTATCCAGATCAGTAAGATCCAACGTGAGCTTGAGCGCAGCGACGGCGGCGGAGAATTCGGATGTCGCGTCATCCAGGATGAGGTCATGGGGCGCATCATTGCCTCGCACCTCCGGAATGACGCCGATCGTGCTTTCGCGCAGCAGGAAGTGGACATGCTCCGGACTCAGCATGCCCGGGTTCCGAACCTGCCTGATCAATACCAGTGCGATGCCCAGAAATAACCCCGCAACCAGCCAGTACCCCATACTCTGCGAGCGGCCAGGGTAAACCGGAGAGGCCCTCGGTGTCGCCTCGGAAATGAGTTCAGCATCGGGCAGAGCCAGAGTCGCGGCAGGACCGCTCTGCCTGATTCGCTCCTCTGCTGCTTCGAACCGAAGACGGTTGATGGCGGTTTCCTTCTCCAATTCGCGCAATTGCATCAGACGTCTGTGCTGTGCGCTGGACGCAATGGTCAGCTCCGCCAATTGAGATTCAATCTCGGTGCTCTCCCGGCTGGCCGCGACCGCTTCATCCTGAATCTCAATGACCAGCTGGTTGAGTTCCGCACGAAGCTCCGCCGTAGCGGCTGCGATGTCCCCACCCGCTTGCGTCTGAGCCAAATCCCCTGTGGTCATTGACGCAGCCTGCTCGTCCAATAGAGCTCGTTTTTCAATCAGGCGCTGGATTTCCGGAGAATAATTCTCCTCAGAATCTGGATCATAGCGGCCCTCTCCGTCCAGCAGCACTTCCACAACACGCAGCCGCCTTAACGCCTCGTCGCGTCGAGAAATGACAATCAATTTCCTGCTGTTCAGTTCGGAGATTTTTTGCTCAAGTTCCTCGATGCTGGCCAAATCGGCTCGGTCGAGCGTATCTCTGTAGAAGGTCTCGGCACGCTCCGCTGCGGCCAGCTGTTCCTGCAGCTGAAGATATTGCCCGGCCGCCAGGTCAGCCTCGCTCGAGGAAACCTCAACGCGGGTTTGCTGCCTGGCCGTTATGTATGCTTCCGGGAGCGCGTTGGCCACTTTGGCGGAGAGTTCGGGATCTTGCGAAGAAAAGGTGACTTTAACCACCCTTGATTGACCCACCCTCTCAACTTTCAATCGCTGCAAAAAATTGTCGATCACCCTCGACATGACCGGACTGCCTGAGATCCCAGCCGCACCAGGGCTGGCAGGGCGCCCCAATCCACGAACCCAATTCGCCGCTCTGCGCCAAATGGAGAGTGGGGACAAGCTCATGTCCTCCTCGGGGTTGAACTCAGGGTACAACTGGAGTTGGAGCTGTGTAACGATGACGGTCGCCAGCTTGCGGGATGTGAGAACTTCCACTTCACCCGCAATTTCGTCAAACGCATCAACACTGGATGTCTGCTCTCGCGCCTCCCCGTCGGATGTGGGCATGCCGATCCTGAGGCTGGAACTCGAAACATACTGTGGAGGCGCTTGACTCAGCCAAGCCACACCCAAAATGGCCATGATGACGGTGACGGTCAAAACCAAACGGCGTCTAAACCATACCAACTGCAGATAGTTCAGGACGTGCGAGCGTGTGGTCTCCTGCAGCGCCGGATTAATATCTTTCATCAGCGTAGCTCCCCGTCAGATGACCAATCGGAGTATAGGGCACGTGCGGGAGGCATCCAAGGCAAGTCCCTGACTCAACCAGGCAGATTTGGGAAAACCAGCACGGCCGCGCGAAATGGCTTACTGGCCGGCCCTGAAAGGAAAAGCGGAAAACATCTCAGTCACGCCGCTATCGATGGCCGCGCGTACCTGGTCGTTGCTTCGGCCTTCTTTGACACGCCCGACCGCGACACCCTCCCAGATCATCCGTTTCGCCCTGGCATCGACCATATCGACATTGACCGTTCCCTGGGTGTACTGGCTGACATGGGTGCTGGTGCCGTGGGGGTAGCCCATCCAGGGGTCATAGTATCCCCGGCGATAACCGTAATACCCAGCCGGGTACGGGTCGTTGTACGTGGTCACCTTGGTCTTGTCCTGGAGGTGCGCTGAGACATTCAGCAGCAAATCGGGATCATCCGACATCACGTAGCCCCGGGATTCCATTTCACGGCTGATTGATTCCCGAAAAACCGAACCATAGATGGTCGAGTAGTTGGGGTTCTCGATGCCCATGGGGTTGAAGAAATTGAAGGTCTTGAATTGACCGAAATCCACCGAGCGATCGTAATCAGAGCGGATATCCGGCCCCGATGAACATCCGACGAGCATGAGCACTGCGATCAGCGTGCTCATCCTGAGAAGGTTTGACTTAATCATTGAACGAACCCTATTCACTGGTTGGCATACCCTTTCCATTGTGCGTTGTTGTGAGGTCGGTTTCAATGCACCCACGCCAGATCGATGGCGCTTCGCGGCCTGCGGCATCAGGGCGTATCCTCGTGCCCGCCCCAACCACGGCCTGGAGGCGCTTTCCGGGCATGCTCATCCCATCATGCAAACGCCCCGCGCCAACGATGCAGGTGCTCCACTTTGCATTGTGCTCTAGAATAAGCGGCCTGAACATGAACCCGGACACTGACATGATGCCCCTGTTTGCCCGTTTCTCCCTGATATCGGTGTTACTGTTGTCCCTCGGCGGCTGCAACACAACCAGCGTGATACGTGATTTCCAACTGGAAACAGATCCTCCGGCCAAGCCGGACAAAATCGCTGTCGTGGTGATGATCCCGGACGAATTGCAGCGGCTCAGCACGGAGCGTGTGCTGGTCGAGGATATCAACAGCTCCGGCGGTAACGCTCGGGCTTCCTCGCAAATTCGCGGCATGCGCGGAAGACTCACCCGCGACAAAGCGGAACAAGCGCTAAGAGAGTGGGGCGCGGACTCGGTGGTGGTGGTTTTCCTCCGCGGAGGCATGAAGGGAGAGGCGCTGGAACGTTCGGACTATTACATGGTGAATGTCGGCACCGGGGTGTCCTACAATTGGTTTGCACCGCAGTTTGTCGACGTGTATACCGTCGTGGAGGGCCCGGGCTTTTACGACCAGGAGCGCACGCTGTACGTTGAAAGCACCTATTACGACTTGCGTTCAGAAGAGGCCCGGTGGACCATAGTGACTGAATCCAAGGCGCTGGAGTATCGGGACACGGCGAAATCGATTTCAGGGAAGATCGTTCGAAAAATGAAGCGAGACGGCTCCCTTTAGAGCACATTTCGGGGAAGAGAGCCATACCTACTTATCCGCAATTTTTTACGAGGACATAGCGATGAAGCGAATCACACTTATCTTGCTACTCACCGGACTGGTATCCGCCAATGCGTGGGCAGACCATCACAAAGCGGCTGAAAAACCCTACATCTACGCGAGTCAATCGGCTCAGATGAACGCGGTCGTCGAGGCCATCAACATGGAAACCCGCGAGGTGACCCTGCGTGGTCCCCAGGGCAATGCCGTGTCCATGGTTGTCGGTGAGGAAGCGCGCAATCTCGACCAGGTAGAGGTTGGCGATATTGTCAGCGCGGAATACGTGCGCAGCCTTTCCATCGAGGTGTTGCCGGGCGATGGCACCGAACCGGGCGCCGGGGGGCTGACCGCAGCGGCCCGCGCGGAAAAAGGTGAAATGCCGGCAGGTGTGGTGATGGACACCCAGGTGGTGACCGCAACCGTTGAAGCCATCGACATGGAGGCCAACACCTTCAAGCTGAAATTCCCGGATGGCGCGGTAGAGCAATTCACTGCCCGCGACCCCAAAAACCTGGCGCTGGCCGAAGTTGGTGATCTGGTAGTGATCACCACCACCGAAGCGCTGGCATTAAGAGTTGATCACGCCTCCGGCGAGTAGGACTCACCCACGGACACGATCAGGAAGCGCCGCACCCGCGGCGCTTTTTTTCAGTCCCGTTTTTTATTGGGCCCGGGTGCTCAGCTTTGCAGCGCCAGGGCGACACGGCGCAGCCGCGATTCGGCTTCACCGCCCACCTCCGCCAGCACCGGATCCTGGTCGAAGCCGCCGGCCTGCATCATGGCCTGCGGGTCGAGAATCCTGACCAGCGAACGATCTGAACCGATCGACTCGACCACGACGTTACAAGGCAACATCAGGCCGACCTCCGGGCGGTTGCTGAGCGCCTTGTGCGCCAACGGTGGATTGCAGGCGCCAAGAATGCTGTAGGGCCGAAAATCGACATCCAGCTTTTCCTTGAATGCCTCGTGCGCATCGATCCGGGTCAGCACCCCGAACCCTTCCTGCTGGAGGGCAGCCTCGACCGCGCCCACCGCGTCGGCGTAGGGCATGGCCAGTTCCACTTCAAATGCCATTGAATCCATAAATGAGTACCTGCTTGTTTGGCCACTGACCCCGCATAAACCGTGTACTCGTCGTATCGTGACGGGCATGCCTTGCTCATTGGGGCCTTTCGCGCGGTGATTATGCTATATGTAGGCGTCTCGAACAGCATCAGGATTCAGTAATGCCGGTGACAAGATCCGCTTTGGCCCAATGGATAGGGCTGTCCGCACTGTCTTTCGCGCAATGGCTGTGCGCGCCTGCCTCGAATGCGAGCCAGTGCCAGGGGGGCGAGCAACTGGACCGGCCGAAGATAGGCCTGGTGCTGGGCGGCGGTGGCGCGCGCGGGGGCGCCCATGTTGGCGTGCTGAAATATCTTGAGCAAAGCCACATACCCGTGGACGTGATCGCGGGCACCAGCATGGGCGCGATCATCGGTGGGCTGTACGCCTCCGGCATGACCGCCGCCGAGATCGAGGCCGTGCTCTCCGATACCCCCTGGTCTGACCTGTTCAACGACGGCAAGCCGCGCAGCCAACGTACGCTGCGCCGCAAAACCGACGATGAGCTGAACCTGCACGGCCCCAAGTTCGGCCTGGGCAAGGATTCGGCGCTGCTGCCCAGTGGCGCAGTGGCGGGTCAAAAGATTGGACTGTTGTTCGAGCGCCTGATCACAGAGCGCACCCGGATTGATAACTTCGACCAACTGCCTATCCCCTATCGGGCCGTCGCGGCGGACCTGGTAACCGGAGACCCGGTCCTGCTCGACTCCGGTCAGCTGTCTCTCGCCATGCGCTCGAGCATGTCGGTGCCCGGCGCGTTCGACCCCATCAGATCGGGGGACCAGCTGCTGGTAGACGGAGGCATCGTCAACAATGTGCCGGTCGATATCGCGCGTGAGATGGGCGCGGATATCGTGATCGCGGTCGACGTGTCGACGCCCGAGATGAGCGCAGACAAGCTGAACAATCTGCTTTCGGTGGTTAACCAGCTGTCTACCCTGATGGTGAGCAGTAACACGGAACAGTCAGTCGCCTCGCTGGGTGAGGGGGATATTTTGCTCAAGCCCGCGCTGGGCGACGAATTCAGCTCTGCCGATTTCGACAAAATCAGCGGCACGATTCCGCTCGGTTACGAGGCCGCGACAGCGCATGCAGAAACGCTGCGTGCGCTCGCGATTTCAACGTCGTCCTATGCATCGTGGCGTGGGCGGCTGGAAAGCTGCACATCCCCACCGCCCGAACTGATGTTCGTGCGACTGGAAAACAGGTCCCGCTTTTCAAACGAGGTTATCGAGCAGAAAATCAGCATCCAGCCGGGTGATCCACTGGACCTGTCT
>WTJD01000054.1 GCA_011524975.1 Lysobacterales bacterium | reverse complement strand
CATGTCCCGCAGACCACGCGACGCAGAGGCCACGCGCAAGGCCATCCTCGATGCAGCGGAAGATCTATTCGTCAAACAGGGTTTTGGCAGCACGTCCATGGCCAGCATCGGCAAATGCTGTGGCTGCGCCAACAGCCTGATCGTGCACCACTTCGGCAGCAAAGAGGCGCTCTGGAATGAGGTCAAGGAACGCGCCTTTGCGGATTTCGTGGCCGAGAGCCAGCGCATCTTTCGTGATCAGCCCGTCTCGGTTGAGGGCATGCGCCACACCACGGAAACCTATTTCAACCTGCTGAAAGACAACCCCCAGCTGGTCCGCCTGCTGTTGCGCGCGGAGATGGAGCGTGACCCGGAGCGCGCCCGCATGAATACGCGGCAGCTGGAGCCCTTTGTCGCGCGCATGGAAGAGGCCCAGGAGGCCGGTTTCCTGCGCAAGGACATACCGGCGGTGCACATCCTGCTGGCCCTGATCCACATGGTGACCCGCTGGTTCGAGGCCCGTCACCTGTTCAGCGGTTGGGAGGCCCTGGGCGCTGATGGCGCCGATGAGCGTTACCTGGAAAGCGTCCACAAGCTGATCCTGGAAGGCGCCCTGAGCCCCGAGGCCAGGGAGGCGATGGCATGAAGATCAAAGTGCTTTTAGCGGCCATTGCGCTGCTCACGCTGGCCGGCTGCAAAGAGCCGGTCAACCTGGATACCGACACCCGCCAACTGGTCAGGGTGACAGAGGCAGAGCAGGGCAGGCTGGTGCAGCGCCTGGCCTTTTCATCCACCTTGCGCCCGGTCAACCGCGCCCGGCTGGCCTTCCAGACGCCCGGCATTCTCGCGACCCGCCCCGTGGAGCTGGGCCAGGCCGTGCGCCAGGGAGAGCTGCTGGCCACGCTGGATAACCCGGAGCTGGGCCCGGCCCAGAAAGCGGCCGCCGCGACGCTGCAACAGACCCTGACACGCCGTGACCAGGCGCGCCGTGACCTGCAGCGGTTGGAGTCCCTGCGTGACTCCGGCGCGGTCGGGGAGGATGCCTACGAGCAAAAAGCCTCGGAACTGGCCGCGCTCAACGCGGCGCTGAATGCCGCGGAAGCCAACCTCGCGGCCACGGGCGAGCGGCTGGAGGACGCCAGCCTGGTCGCCCCTTTTGATGGCGTGATTTATTCAATCGCGGCCGAGCCGGGTGAATTCGTCGCTGGCGGCCAGGTGCTGATGAGCATCGGCGGGCCGGCCAGGCTGGAACTCGAGGTGATGCTGCCGGCTTCGCTGGTGGCCCAGGTGCAGGTGGGCGCCACCACCGAGGTGCGTGTACCGCAGTTGGCAGGCATGTCCTGGCCCGGCCAGGTGGTAGAGGTCTCCAGCATTGGTGACCCGGCCACGGGGCTGTTCCCGGCCGTGGTCGAGGTGCTGGCGGATGTCAGCGCATCACCGCTGCGTGCCGGCATGCTGGCGCAGGCCTGGTTTGATCACGGCGAGGATGAGGGCGTGATCGTCCCCCTGTCTGCCATCGTGGACCCGGTGGGTAACGACCCCCGCGTATTTCGTGTTGAAAACGGTGAAATTCACACCACCCACGTTGAGATCGTGGCGTCTTCCGAGGCCCGCGTGGCCGTTTTGCCGCGCGAGGGTGGGGCACTGACCAACGGCGACCTGGTGGTCACCGAAGGCCATCGATCACTGACCGACGGGCAGTCGGTGCGCACCGCCTTATAAAGCGGCTTTTGAAAGGATAAGCGATGAGCTGGATTACGGGCATATTGGCCAAGCGGCGCATGATCATTGCGCTGGTGCTGCTGTTGGCCCTGTCGGGCGGCTGGTCATGGAACAACATGATCCGCCAGGAAGACCCGGCCTTTCCCTATCGCTATGGCTTTGTGCTGGTCCAGTTTCCCGGGGCTGATGTCGAACAGGTGGAGCGCTTGGTGGCCAGGCCGCTGGAGGAGGAGATCAGCGAGGTCGAGGACGTGGAGGAGATCCAGGCCATCATCCGGGCGGGTTTTCTGCAGCTGATCATCGGCATGAAGCAGACGGTGTACGACACCGACACCGCATGGGACCGCCTGCGGGTGGCGGTGGAGCGCGCCCGGGCCCGCTTTCCCGAGGGGGTGGGCGTGCCGCTGGTGGATGACCGCCAGGTGCAGGCGCTGACAGCCGTGCTCAGCCTGTCCGGGACCAACGACCTGGTGCAGCTGCAAAACGCCGCGGAAAGGCTCAAGAACCGCCTGTACGGGCTGAACGAAATTTCCCGTGTGCGGCTGTTTGGTGATTCGGGCGAGCAGGTCACCATTGCCCTGGACGATGCACGTATCCAGGCGTTGGGCATCACGCCCCGGCAAATCGCGGGCCACATCGAGTCGCGCAACACCATTGTGCCCGGGGGGTTCGTGGAGGTGGCCGGCCGGCAGACGCTGATCCGGCCGCAGACGGAATTCCGCAGTATCGAGGAGCTCGCCGCGACACCACTGGTGCTGGCCGACGGCAGGACGGTGCCGCTGTCGGCGGTGGCGGATGTCCGGCTGGAGGTGTCCGATCCGCCGCAGTCCACCGCGTGGGTGAACAATGACCAGGTGGTTGCCGTGGGCCTCACCGTGCAGCGAGACGCGGTCAACGTGGTGGAGTTTGGCGACAAGCTGCGGGCTTTTCTGGATGAGGTGCGCCCCGAGTTTGCGCCCCTGAACATCGAGGAAATGATGTTCCAGCCGGCCAGGGTCGAAGACCGGCTGGACGAGCTCGGCCGCACCCTGCTGCTGGGCGTGACGATTGTGGCCAGCCTGCTGGTCCTGTTCATGGGCCTGCGCATGGGCCTGGTCGTGGCGGTGATCGTGCCGCTGGTGACCATGTCCTCGATTGCCATTTTCGCCATGTTCGGCGGCGTGCTGCACCAGATGGCCGTGGCCGGCATGGTGATTGCCCTGGGCATGCTGGTGGACAACGCCATCGTGATGGTGGAGAACATCCAGTGGCATATGGACCAGGGCATCAAGCGTATCCGGGCCGCGGAGATCTCGGTGCGGGAGCTGGCCCGTCCGCTGGGTGCGGCCACCGGCACCACGCTGGCCGTTTTTGTGCCCATGCTGATCGCGCGCGGCGACTCGGCCGACTTCACCCGCATGATTCCGGTCACCATCATTCTCATGCTGGCCATGAGCTATCTGTATGCGCTGCTGGTCTCACCCTTGCTGAGTGAGCAGCTGCTGGTGCGCAGGCCGGAATCCGGCGAGCCGTCAGGCATCCGGCGCCTGGGCCGGGCCATTGGGCGGTTTTCCGTCACCCGCGGCTACTGGATTGCCGCTGCCGCCGCCGGCCTGGTGGCGATCGCGGCACTGGGCAGCGGCTACCTGGAACAGGACTTTTTCCCCAGCACCGACCGCAACCAGATGATTGTGGATGTCGACTTCCCCGAGGGCACGCCCATCGGGCGGACCACGGAGTTTGTGCTGGGGCTCTCAGGCGAGCTGCAGCAGCAGCCCAACGTCAACCGCGTGTTTTCTTTCACCGGCAGCAGCGGGCCGCGCTTTTTCTACAACATGGCGGAAAACCCCAACGCGCCCCAGACCGCGCGGCTGGTGATTGAAACCGGCTCGTACCGGGATATCGACCCGGTGCTTAACTGGATGCGTGAGCAAAGCCAGAATCGCTGGCCCGAAGTGCAAGTGGTGGCGCGCAAGATCGCACAGGGGCCGCCCGCGCCGGCGCCGGTAGAGTTGCGCGTGATCGGCTCCAACCGCCAGGAGCTGGCCCAGGCGGTGGTGCAAATCACCCAGATGCTTAGGGATATTCCCGGTACCGAATTTGTCCGTAACGACCTGGGCACCGGCATACCCAGCCTGCGGGTAGAGGTGGACGACGCCCTGGCCGATGCCCGCGGGCTCAACCGGGTGCGGGTGGCAGAAGCCCTGGCCACGCAAACCCAGGGCGTGGTGGTAGGCACCTACCGCGCGGGCGAAGACCCGGTGCCCATTCGCCTGCGCTCACCGCAAGGCAGCCGCTACAGCATCGATCAGTTATTGACCGTCAACGCTTATGGCAACGGTCAGGCCATTCCGGTGCTCGATACCGGACAGGCCACGCTGGAATGGCAGCCCGCGGTTATCCAGCACTGGAACCTGAACCCGGTGGTCAATGTGCGCAGCGAGGTGGAAGAGGGGCTGACCTACGCCAGCATCTTCAGTGAGATAGAGCGCCGTCTGCCGGGGCTGGAATTGCCGCCCAGTGTCCGCATCGAGGCGGGCGGTTTTCAGGAGTCCTCGGGCGAGGCCAACTCGGCCATTTACCGCACCTTGCCCATTGGCTTGATACTTTTGCTGTTTTTCCTGCTGCTGCAGTTCAATTCATTCCGGCGCGTGGGCATCGTGCTGATCACCGTGCCGCTGGCCATCACGGGCGTGGTGCCCGGGCTGCTGCTCACCGGCTATCCGTTTGGGTTTATGTCCCTGCTGGGCGTCATCGCGCTGGTGGGGATCGTGGTCAACAACGCCATCGTCCTGATTGATGTGATCGATACGAATATGGCGGCCGGTGTCGAGCGGTCGCAGGCCGTGATCAACGCGGTGGAGCGCCGCACCCGGCCCATCTTGCTGACCACGGCCACCACCGTGGCGGGCCTGCTGCCACTGACCTTCACCCAGTCTACCCTGTGGCCGCCCATGGCCTGGGCCATCATCTCTGGCCTGCTGGCCTCTACCGTGCTGACGCTGGGGGTGGTGCCGGCATTGTGCAACTGGTTCTTGCAGAGCCGTGAGTCTTGATCCGTTATTCGTGATCATAGATTGCGGATCACGGGTCGCGAGATAAACACCGTTTCCTACCCGCCGTAGATTTGCAATTCAGGAAAGCATTGCAAAATGCTTAAAGATATAACATTAGTTCATTTATTAGGACTAATTCATAAGCGGCTCGAAGTGGCGCGGTCGCTGGGTTTTCCGGGCGCCTGACCGCTGTTCGTGTGGCTTGGCACACATCCTGCAATACACCTACCAACCATGAATCATCAAATTGGCGCAGTGGCGCTGGCTTGAGTGGATCGAAGTAAATATAACGATATTTCCATGGAGGAAGCGGGTGAAAAAGTATTGCGGAATTTTGAGCGTGGCATTGGTGATGGCTGGGTGCGCGACTTTGCAGCCTGAGCCTTTGGAGCTAACCGCGAAACAGTGTTTCGACCTGGGTGTCGATCCCTTCGACAATACCGGCGGGCTGGGGCAAGTCGACAAGCAAGTGGTGGGTACGCTTGGCACGGTCGACAAGCACTGTTTCCGGGACCTCGGCCTGCAGGCACCGGATCGTAACGGGGAGTTCGTGACGGGCTGCGCAGTCAGGGTAGACGGTGAACTGCACATCTACGCCTCCGATCGCAAGAGCCTGATGCACGAGTGGTGTCACGTGAAATTCGGCGCCAGGCACAGCAGCGATTTGAGCCTGGCCCGGGCCGTCGCTCGGGGCGATGCCGAGCCGGCAGATTTCCCCGTTGCCAATTACCCGATCCTGTCTTCCCGGATCGTGGCCGGGCTTCGCGAGGATGACAGAACCCGAAAGGTCGCTGGTCGCCGTGCTGCGCCAACCCACTCTCCCCCGCCAGGATACGTGTCGCCATTCGGCCCGCGATAGCGGCCGAAAAAAAATCGCCCCTGATGGGGCGATTTTTTTAACCTGGCCGCCTGTTCACCAGCGGCCTCAAAGCTAAGAGTTCACTCCTCGATGTTGAGCAGTTCCACCTCGAACATCAGCGTGGCGTTGGGCGGGATAGGCCCGCCACCGCCGGCGCCATAGGCCAGTTCGGGCTTGATCCAGAAATGATACTTGCTGCCCACCGGCATCAGCTGCACGCCCTCGGTCCAGCCAGCAATGACGCGGTCCAGAGCAAAGGAGATGGGCGCGTTGCGGGCGTAAGAGCTGTCAAATTCCGTGCCGTCCAGCAGCGTGCCGCGATAGTGCACCTCGACGGTATCCGAGGCGGCCGGCCTGGGGCCTTCGCCCTGGGTGATGACCTTGTACTGCAAGCCGGAATCGGTCACCACCACGCCATCGTTTTGCGCGTTGGCGGCCAGGAAAGCAGCGCCTTCGGCGGCGTTCTTCTCGCCCTGGGCGGCCGATTCGGCCTGCACGGCCTCGCGGCGCTTGGCGATGAATTCTTCGCGCACGGCCTGGGCCTGTTCTTCTGTCATGGCCGTGGTGCCGCCCTCGAACGTCACCCGGATGGCCTCGAGAAGCGCGTCGATGTCCACGTCGGCCTGTTCGCGCTTCAGGGATTTGCCGATATCCATGCCAATCAGGTATCCCAGCTTCTGTTCGTCTGTCTCCAGTTCTACCGCCAGGGCGCTGCCTGCCGAAACCGTGGCGGCGGCCATCAGACCGCCCAGCAAAAAGGCTTTCATGTCATCACTCCTAAATCTGTGAGGGGCGCATTGTCCGTGTATTGCCGACCGGGGGCAAGCCCGCCCGGCTCACGCCATGCTACGACTGCCGCAATCAGGAAAGGTTCAGGCTGTGCGTGGCAGTATCTCGCGGTTTTCGCTAAACTTACACGCGGGGAAGTAAATGAGCCTTTATTAGGCCGATGGGTAGAACATGACCACATCTCGCATCAACTGGCTGGTCGGAGCACTGCTCTGCGCGTGCATGCAGCCATCCTTCGCTCACTTCACGCCGGGCATGACCTATGAAGAGATCGTCGATGAGATCTCAAAAAGCATGTCAACCGGCGCCAGCTGCCGGGAAAACATGTCGCTGATCACCGCCGCGGTGGCCTTTGATAATTCCATTGCGCCCGACCTGGTCGGCGCGCTGGCCGCGCGTAAAGACACCGGTTGCTACGAAGATACCTGGCCTGCCCAACGCGTGGAAAACCGCATACTGACGCCGGATTCAGCCCCCGTGCTCTACACCGACCGCTCATGCCTGGGGCCTTACGCCGTGGTGCGCGCGGCCGTGGCCGGTTTTGACGAGGTCAACGCGGACGGCGATGAGGACAGCCGGGCGCAGACACTGGCGCCGAAAATAGTCGCGGTGCTGGAGCAGGCGCATGAGGCGGTGGGCGACGATGTGCCCGGGCGTCGCTGCTCCGAGGCCATTGCGGTGGGTGTCGTCGCCGGCATGGGGCAGGATACGGACGGGGCTGGGGACTAAGGCCTCGCGCCAGGTATTAAATAGCCGGCCAGCGTCCGGCAGAGGTATATCAAATGAACAGATTGACCAAGACCATCGCCGCGATCATCGCCGTCTGCCTGCTCAGCGTGAGCGGGGTGGCGTTTGCTTATTCGGATTGCGACGATCTTCAAAACCAGACACTTGATGCTGTCATAGACCTCTTGGATGAAAGTGAGAAGGAGAACTTCAAGGCACATCTACAAGGAATTTCATGTAACCAAATCGTTTACCACTTTCGTGGAGCAGCAATGACCAGCGCGCCAGCTTGTGTGGGCACAACCACTTGCACCCTTAGCGTTGAAGATGATGAAGGCGGTGGCGATATTACTGACTGCGAGATCATTATCGGTAGCGGTGGAGATACTATTGCGTCTTGTAACTAAGGCGCTTCATCGGCAGGGCTCAGCCTGCTCGGCTGATTGCCAGCCTCTTTTTCCAACCGCCGGGGCCATGGGCCCCGGCTTTTTTTTACGGGATACGAAACAAGGAAACCAGAAACCAGGAACCAGAAACCAGTAGGCGCATGAGAGCGCCCAATGG
>WTJD01000244.1 GCA_011524975.1 Lysobacterales bacterium | reverse complement strand
GCACGCTCCAGTGGGTTGAGCGCGGTTGCAGCAGGCGCAGGGCTGCCCGAAAATCCGAGGCCGACTGCCGCGCCAATGCCTCCAGGTGGCCATCTGCCTTGTTGATAAGGATAAGATCGGCCAACTCCATGATCCCTCGCTTGATGCCCTGCAGCTCGTCGCCGCCGCCAGGCTGGAGCAGTAGCAGGAACATATCGGTCATGTCGGCAACCCGGGTTTCCGACTGTCCGACGCCCACGGTTTCCACGACGACCAGGTCGAATCCAGCCGCTTCGCAAAGCAGCAAAGTCTCGCGGCTGCGCCGGCTGACGCCGCCCAGCATGGCTCCGGCCGGCGATGGGCGAATAAAAGCGGATTCCCGGCGGGCCAATGACTCCATGCGGGTCTTATCGCCAAGGATAGAGCCGCCGCTGATGGCAGAGGAAGGATCCACGGTGAGCACGGCCACGCGGCGTCCCAGGTCGATGACGTGGTTGCCGAAAGCCTCGATGAATGTCGACTTACCGACGCCTGGGGCGCCTGATACCCCCAGCCGAATGGCGCCGCCGGCGTGCGGCATCAGTAACTCCAACAGGCTGTTGGATGCCTGGCGATGATCAGTTCGGGTTGATTCTATCAGGGTAATGGCGCGCGCCAGGGCCCGCCGGTCTCCCGATCTCACGGCCTCAGCGAGCGATTGGATGTCTGCGGTGGTCATGACTTCATGGCGGCGAGCGGACACACGCGCTATTCGAACTCGAGGATGATGTCACCCACTTCCAGGCTGGCGCCGGGTTCGAAGTGCACTTTTGCCACCACGGCATTGCGCTCCGCGCGCAGCGTATTCTCCATTTTCATGGCCTCCAGCACCGCCAGTTCCTCACCGGCTTTGACTTCATGGCCTTCTGATACCGCGATGGAGACCAGCAGCCCTGGCATGGGTGAGATCAGCTGCTGTGAGGTATCCTCCTCCTGGCTGGCCGGCATGAGGCGATGCAGTTCTGCAGCGCGCGGTGTGAAGATTTGAATATCGGAGCGGGATCCGCGGCGCGACAGCCGATAGACCTGGTTCATGCGCTCAGCCTGTACATACACCTGTTCCCCGTTGATGGTGCCGCTGAACAGACGCTGCCCAAATGACCAGTCGCTTCTGACCGCGTAAAGTTTGCCGTGGTAGGTCACGTCGTGACCGCCCTCCACGGGCACCACGTTGACTTCGTGGTACTCACCATCCATGAGAATCACCCAATCGCCGGGTACTTCTCGCCTCAACCCTTCCATCTGGCCATCGATGAGCGCGGCGCGATCGCGGTAACGTCGGCCTATCGCCGCGGCCACAGCGATGACGACTGCCGGATCTTCATGGGGAAGGTCCGCCGAGCTGAACCCTTCGGGGTATTCCTCGGCGATCATATGGGTCGTCATGTCACCCGATACAAAGCGCGGGTGCGCCATCAGCGCGGACAGGAAGCCGATGTTGTTGGAAACGCCATCGATGATGAAACGGTCGAGCGCTTCGCGCATGTGGGCGATGGCTTCCTCGCGCGTATCGCCACGGGTGATCAGTTTGGCCATCATGGGGTCGTAAAACACCGAAACCTCGCCACCCTCATAGACCCCGGTGTCGACGCGTATGTTGCCGCTGTTGTGGGGTGGGCGATAGTAAACCAGGCGCCCGGTCGAGGGCAGGAAGTTACGGAACGGGTCCTCGGCGTAGACGCGGCTCTCGATGGCCCATCCCTTGATGCAGACGTCTTTCTGAGCCAGCGGCAGTGCCTCGCCGGCCGCGACCTGAATCATCAGTTCCACGAGGTCCAGGCCCGTCGTCAGTTCGGTCACCGGGTGCTCTACCTGCAGGCGCGTGTTCATCTCGAGAAAGTAAAAATTGCGCTGAGCGTCCACGATGAACTCGACCGTGCCGGCGGATTGGTAATCGACCGCCCGGGCCAGCGCGGTGGCCTGTTCGCCCATTTGTTTTCGCGTGGCTTCGTCAAGAAATGGTGATGGCGCTTCTTCGACGACTTTCTGATGCCGGCGCTGCAGGGAACATTCGCGCTCATTGAGATACAGCACGTTGCCGTGCGTATCGGCCATCACCTGGATTTCAATGTGCCTGGGCTCTTCGATGAATTTTTCGGCCAGCATCCGGTCATCGCCAAAGCTGGAGCGTGCTTCATTGGAAGCCCGTTCGAAGCCGTCACGGCATTCCTCATCATCACGCGCAATACGCATGCCCTTGCCACCGCCGCCGGCGCTGGCCTTGAGCATGACGGGATAGCCGATCTGGTTGGCCACCTCGACAGCGTGATCCGCGTCGCGCAACACGCCCTCGAAACCGGGAATCGTATTGACGCCGGCTTCTGCAGCCAGCTTTTTGGAGGTGATCTTGTCGCCCATGGCTTCGATCGCACGGGTGTTCGGCCCGATAAAGACGATGCCCGCGTCCGCCAGGGCCTCGCAGAACGCGGCATTCTCCGACAAAAATCCGTAACCGGGATGAACCGCCTGCGCGCCGGTGGAGCGACAGGCCTCGATGATGCGCTCCTGGACCAGGTAGCTTTCCGTCGATGGCGATGCGCCAATGTGCACAGCCTCATCCGCCATCTGCACATGCAGGGCATCGCGGTCGGCATCGGAATACACGGCCACGGTTGCGATACCCATCTTGCGTGCCGTGGTGAGCACCCGACAGGCGATCTCACCCCGGTTGGCAACAAGAATCTTGTCAAACATGCGTGAAGTCTCCTGACCGGAATTCCGATCTCTGCATCAGAGCCAACATCACAGCGGAATGTTGTCGTGTTTGCGCCAGGGGTTTTCCAACCGCTTATCACGCAACATGGCCAGCGAGCGGCAGATGCGCTTACGCGTGGCATGGGGCGCGATCACGTCGTCAATGTAACCCCGGCTGGCCGCAATAAACGGGTTGGCAAATTTCTGACGGTACTCCTCCGTGCGCTCGGCGATCTTGTCTTCGTCGCCAATGTCGCCCCGGAAGATAATCTCAACGGCGCCTTTCGGGCCCATGACGGCGATTTCGGCGCTTGGCCAGGCCAGGTTGACATCACCTCGAAGATGCTTGGACGACATGACATCGTAGGCGCCGCCGTACGCTTTGCGCGTGATGACGGTGATTTTTGGCACGGTGGCCTCGGCATAGGCAAAGAGCAGCTTGGCGCCGTGCTTGATAATGCCGCCGTATTCCTGGGCGCTGCCGGGCATGAAACCCGGCACATCGACAAAGGTCAGGATCGGGATGTTGAACGCGTCGCAGAAGCGAACAAACCGACCCGCCTTGATCGATGACTCGATGTCCAGGCAGCCGGCCTGCACCAAAGGCTGGTTGGCCACCACGCCGACCGGGTGTCCATCCATTCGGGCAAGGCCGATAACGATGTTCCTGGCATGATCCGGCTGCAGCTCCCAGAATTCGGCATCGTCCACGATCTTGTAGATTGCCTCTTTCATGTCATAGGGCTTGGTGGGGCTGTCAGGAATCAGCGTGTCCAGTGACATTTCCACCCGGCCCGGGGCGTCGGGTGTGGGCCGATAGGGCGGCTTTTCTCGGTTGTTGGACGGCAGGTAATTGACAAAGCGCCTGACCATGGCCAGCGTTTCCACGTCATTGTCATAGGCGCAGTCACAGACACCCGACACGGTGGAATGCGTTTTGGCGCCGCCAAGTTCCTCGGCGGTGATCACCTCGTGGGTGACGGTTTTGACCACATCGGGGCCGGTGACGAACATGTAGGAGGAGTCGCGCACCATGAAAATGAAGTCGGTCATGGCCGGTGAATAGACGGCGCCGCCGGCGCAGGGGCCCATGATGACAGAGATTTGCGGAATCACGCCGGAGGCCAGCACGTTGCGCTGAAAGACCTCGGCGTATCCGCCCAGTGACACCACGCCCTCCTGTATGCGCGCTCCGCCCGAATCGTTCAATCCAATGACCGGAGCGCCCACTTTCATGGCCTGGTCCAGGATTTTGCATATCTTTTCAGCATGCGCTTCGGACAGGGATCCGCCAAAGACGGTGAAGTCCTGGCTGAACACAAAGACCATGCGGCCATTGATCGTGCCGTAGCCGGTGACCACGCCGTCGCCCAGCACCTTGTTGTCTTCCATGCCAAAGTCAGTGCAACGATGCTCGACAAAGGCATCCCACTCTTCGAAACTGTTTTCGTCGAGCAGCAGCTCGATGCGTTCGCGCGCCGTGAGTTTGCCGCGCTCGTGTTGTCGGTCGATGCGGGCCTGCCCGCCGCCCAGTCGCGCCCGTTGACGCTTTTCTTCCAACTGATCCACGATGTCTTTCATGCTGCGCTCCCTCGTCGCGGTGCTGCCCGGTGATCCCGCGGCCAATCTCCGCCCGCGGCGGTGTGTGTCTACTCGTTTTTCTCTCGCGATTTTATTTTATGCAGCACCTCTCGCGCCGCTTCCGGAATGTGGGTGCCGGGGCCAAAGATGGCCGCGACGCCTGCTGCTTCCAGTTCTTCATAATCCTGTGGCGGTATAACACCGCCGCAGATGACGATGATATCGGAGGCGCCCGCGGCTTTCAGACCGTCGATCACCTGCGGCACCAGGGTCTTGTGTCCAGCTGCCTGGGAGGAAATGCCGATCACGTGCACATCGTTTTCCAGTGCCTCCCTGACGGCTTCTTCCGGGGTCTGGAACAGCGGGCCGATATCGACGTCAAAGCCCATGTCGGCAAAGGCGGTCGCGATCACGCGGGCGCCGCGGTCGTGACCATCCTGGCCGAGTTTACACACGAGCATACGGGGGCGCCGCCCCTCCCGCTCAGCGAAGGTCTCCACTTCCCGCTTGATATCCATGAACTGCTGATCATCCTCGTAGGCGGCGCCATAAACGCCGCTGATGGCGGGCGTCCTGGCCCGGTAACGGCCAAATACAGACTCCAGTGCGTCAGAGATTTCCCCCACCGAGGCCCTGGCGCGTGCGGCATCGATGCTCAGCGCGAGCAGGTTTCCGCTGTCATCGCGCGCCGCCTCGCTCAGCGCTTGCAGTGTTTTCTCGCAGGCTGCCTGATCGCGTTGCGCCCGCGTGCGCTCAAGCCGCTTAATCTGGGCTTCGCGCACGGCCGTGTTATCGATATTGAGAATTTCGACGGGTGGTTCCTCGGTCAGTCGATAGCGGTTCACCCCAACGATGACTTCCTCGCCCCGGTCAATCCGAGCCTGCCGCGCGGCGGCGGCCTCCTCGATGCGCATTTTCGGCATGCCGGATTCCACCGCTCGGGTCATTCCGCCCAAAGCTTCCACCTCGTCAATCAGCGTTCGGGCGTGGGTCGCGAGGTCGTGAGTGAGCCGCTCCAGGTAGTAGGAGCCGGCCAGCGGGTCGACAACCCGGGTCATGCCGGCTTCTTCCTGCAGGACCAGCTGGGTGTTGCGCGCGATCCTGGCGGAGAAATCGGTGGGCAGCGCGAGCGCTTCATCAAACGAGTTGGTATGCAGCGACTGGGTTCCGCCCAGAACCGCGGCCATGGCCTCGATCGTGGTGCGCATGATGTTGTTGTAGGGGTCATTGGCTGTCAGGCTGACGCCTGAGGTCTGGCAGTGCGTGCGCAGCATCAATGACTTCGGGTTGCTGGGTGAAAACTTCTCTTCCATCAAAGTCGCCCACAGCAGCCGCGCGGCGCGCAGCTTGGCGATTTCCATGAAAAAATCCATGCCAATACCGAAGAAAAACGACAGGCGTGGCGCGAAGGCATCCACATCCAGTCCGCTGTCGATGGCGGCGCGCACGTATTCGATACCGTCGGCAATGGTGTAGGCCAGCTCCTGCGTGCAGGTCGCACCCGCCTCCAGCATGTGATACCCGGAGATGGAAATCGAATTGTAGCGGGGCATATGGGTGGCGGTGTAAGCAATGATGTCGGAGACAATCCGCATCGATGGCGCGGGCGGATAAATATAGGTGTTGCGAACCATGAACTCTTTGAGAATGTCGTTCTGCACCGTTCCAGCCAGCTGGTCCGGGCGGACGCCCTGTTCCTCCGCCGCCACAATGTACATGGCCATCACTGGCAGCACGGCCCCGTTCATGGTCATGGACACCGACATCTGTTCCAGCGGGATGCCGTCAAACAGGATTTTCATGTCCTCTACGCTGTCGATGGCAACCCCTGCTTTGCCCACATCGCCCTCCACCCTGGGGTGGTCGGAGTCGTAGCCGCGATGGGTGGCCAGGTCAAAAGCGACGGACAGGCCGGTCTGACCGGCTTCGAGGTTGCGCCGGTAAAAAGCGTTGGATTCCTCTGCCGTTGAAAACCCGGCGTACTGCCGCACAGTCCACGGCCGGCCCGCGTACATCGTGGCCCGCGGCCCGCGGACATAGGGGGCGATGCCGGGGAGGGAGCCCAGGTGGCCCAGCTCCGCGAGATCTTCCTGGGTGTAGAGCGGTTTGACGCTGATGCCTTCGCGAGTGAGCTCCGTGAGCTGCTCGATTGGCCTGCCTCTCAGTTCTTTTTCTGCCAGGGCGCTCCAGTCGTCCAGGCCTGCTTTTTTTACATCCGTCATAGGTTTACCGGCTACAGCGGCGCCATCAGGTGATCAGTGGATTATACGCAACCCGTGCGGGCCTGAGCCCGGAATTTGGCGCGCCGGGTATTTCACCCCTGCCAGGCCGGCCTATCTTCCCGCCCAGCAGAGTGAGGCCGTGGCATCCGGCGCGCTCACGAATCTTCGCCCGGTGGCGTCCAGCGAAATGCTCCCGCAGGGGTCACGTGCCTGCACGCCCAGCGGATGCGCTTCGACCCGGTAAAACGCCATGCTGTCTGTCTTGCTGTAGCTGAATCGATAGTGCCGGCTGGCTGCAGGGAGACACAGGCGAATATCATAGGCCCCGCGGCCGGCACGGGTTCGCTCCTGGCAAGCCACCGCCTGCATCAATTGGGCGATGGCCTCGGTTCGATGAGCTTTCAGCATCACGCCCTGGTAGGAAGGCAGCGCCAGGAGGGTGAGTATGCCGATGAGGCTGACGACGAGGACGATTTCCAGCAGCGAAAACCCTCGATCCCCTCGTCTTTGCCCACGAGCCGGGAGCGTAACGACCATCATCTGAGCCGTCTCCATGCCACGCGGCCGCATGGCGGACGGGACGCCGGCTGGCAGGTCTCGACCGCATCCGGCTCTGCAGGGGGCGCCGGGGCAGCAGGCGCGCCGCTCCACGTCCTGGTGAAAATGGCTTCGACCATGAACGGCGCGCTCTCTTCGGCGGTTAGCCCCAGCGCGGCGATGCGGTAGTAGGCGATGGCTGGCTCCGGGGTTTCCGGGTGTTCCAGGGTCTCCAGGTGTTCCGGAGGGACATCGATTTCGCTGATCAGCCAGTAGCCCCGGCCTTCCAGCGTCAATCCGGCCGGGAGAAGGTGATGGGTTGGGGCCGCTTGTTGGGCGTGCCTTTGCCACCATGCCAGTCCCTGATGCGCCAGGTCAGAGGGCACGGCAAGCTGTTTCCAGAGAACCTGCTCGGCGGTGCATTCACTCGCGCAGGGTACGGGCCGGCTATGACCAGGCAAATCACGAAGCCAGTGCTCACCCTCACTCAGTGCGCTCATGGATTGATCCCTGGCACGCTCAGCCATCTCCTGGTTGCTCTCCACGCGCAGTTGGAATCCGTGGTCCCCAGCCAATGCAGTGGCCAGGACGGTGAGCGCGAACAGGAGGACAACGCACAAGAGCAAGGCCGAGCCACATGTACTGTGTGCCGGCGGGCGGGGGCTGGTCATGAC
>WTJD01000074.1 GCA_011524975.1 Lysobacterales bacterium | reverse complement strand
TTGATACGCATTGCGCCAAGCAGTCCGGAGAGGGCGACAGCACCGGTTCCCTGGATATCGTCATTGAAACTCGGTACCCGGTGACGGAAGCGTTCCAGTAACGGGAAGGCCTTGTCGTTGGTAAAGTCTTCCCACTGAATCAACACATTCGGCCAGCGTTCCCTGGCTGCGTGAACAAATTCCTCGACCATGTCGTAAAACGCGTCTTCGGGTACACGCTCGTGGGTAATGCCGAGATAGAGCGGATCGTTCAGCAAATCCTCGTTATTGGTGCCAACATCAAGCAGGATGGGCAGCGTCCGGTCGGGGTGAAGGCCGGCGCCGGCCACATACAGAGCCAGTTTTCCGATGGGAATACCCATCCCGTTAGCGCCCAGGTCACCCAGGCCAAGGATTCGGCTGCCATCGGAAATGACAATGATATCGACGGTTTCCTTTGGCCAGTGGGATAACACCTCGGCCATCCTGCCCCTGTCGTGGTAACTGAGGTAAATGCCCCGGTTGCGGCGATAGATATGGCCGAACTGCTGGCAAGCCCGGCCCACG
Source organism: Lysobacterales bacterium (assembly GCA_011524975.1). Classification (GTDB taxonomy): domain Bacteria; phylum Pseudomonadota; class Gammaproteobacteria; order Xanthomonadales; family SZUA-36; genus WTJD01. The sequence continues at coordinate 7,188 of WTJD01000074.1, read as the reverse complement.
GTGGGCGTGTAGATGACGGGTGTCATCTCGGCCAGGTGGTCTATCAGTACCCGGTAGTAGAGCGTGACATTCCGGTCAGCCAGCGCTGTCAGGAAGATGTACTTCTCCAGGGGGTCAGATTTAGCCCTGAAGTTTTCCATGACCCGCTGTTTCTGCTCTTCAATATCATTGATGTGCGGCGGTAAAAGACCCCGCAGTCCCAACGCGTCGCGCTCTTCCAGCGTGAAGGACGTGCCCTTGTTGAGCCATGGATCGTTCAGCAGGTCGAGTCCCCTGGCTTTAACGCGAAGAGATGCCCCCGCCGCAGGCGGTTGAAACTGGGTTTTGGTCAGCATCGCGGTGCTCCTTGCCGGTGTTTGACCGGGACGCGAAAAGGCGACAGGTGGCTGCGAGGGCAGCCCCGGAACCTGCGTTTAGCTTGACTGAGCAGAGGGAGAAGGGCACTGATTCAGGTCAGAATCAGGCCCTGTTTTCCCCTGCGCCGTTACAGAACCTGGCCCAGGGCGTCGACGAAATAGTCGAGGTTTGAGGCGTTGAAAGACGCGAGGTTAATGCGGGAGGAACGGACGGTGTAAATTGAGAACTCATCCGCCAGGCGATCCACCTGTTCACCGCTCAGGCCAAGGAATGAAAACATCCCGGTCTGCTCCTCGAGAAAAGAAAAATCCCGTTGCAGGCCGGCATCCCTGGTGCGTTGCGCCAGGTCGCTTCGCAGGCCGTTGATGCGCTCGCGCATGCCCGCCACCTCCTGTTCCCAGAGCGATGAGAGCTCATCAGAATGCAGGATGATGTCGATGACGGCGGGGCCGTGGGCGGGCGGCATGGAGTAGTTCTTGCGCGACAGGCTGTTGAGCACGCTGACCACATCTTCCGTCTTGGCTGCGCTCTGCGACAGGATGCTGACGGCGCCCACCCGTTCTCGGTACATGGCGAAATTCTTGGAGCAGGAACTGGCGACGATCATCTCGGGACAGCGCTCCGCCAGCAGGCGAATGATCAGCGTATCGTCCTCGATACCGCGTTCAAAGCCCATGTAGGCGATATCGACCAGAGGCAACACACCGCGATCTGCGCAGATATCCGCCACCTGCACCCATTGCTCCGGGCTGGGGCTGACGCCGCAGGGATTGTGGCAACAGGCGTGGAACAGCACCGTGTCGCCCGGCTCGCGCTGGCTCAGTAACTCCAGCATGTCGTCAAAGCGCAGGCGGCTACGCGCAGCGTCGAAGTAAGGATAGGCTTGCATGTTCAGCCCTGCCGCGGGAAAAAGCGCCAGGTGATTGGCCCAGGTGGGGTCACTGGCCCAAACCGTGCTGTCCGGTCGCGCGGCCCTGATCAGGTCCGCGGCCAGTCTTAAGGCTCCCGTGCCGCCGGGTGTCTGAATGGTGCGGACCCGGCCCGAATTCAGGGCCTCGCTATCTGCCCCAAACAGCCGTTCGCTCATGGCGCTGTTGAAACCGGCGACACCGGCCGGCCCCAGGTAGGTCTTGGTGGTTTGCGTGTCCAGCAGGACGCGTTCCGCCTTTCGCACACATTCCAGGATGGGGGTGTCTCCAGCCTCGTCGCGATAAACCCCGACGCCGAGGTCGATCTTTTGCGGGTTGTCATCGGCCAGAAACGCGGCGAGTACGCCCAGGATGGGATCGGGGGCAATGGCTTCCAGATTCTCAAACACTACCTTAAGTCCTTATTATAAATAACTGTTAAATATACACTTAGCCCCACAGTCTGGGGTCAATTGACTGAACGACGCCCTGCTCGAATTGCATTCCGAACGGGCGGTCATATTTAAGCAACAGTGGGCCGTCGATGTCCACGAAATCGCACAGTTGAGCCAGCACGAAAGCGGGCGCCATGGCCAGGGAAGTGCCCAGCATGTTGCCTACCATCAACCGGCATCCTTTTTCCCGGGCGGCGCGCGCCAGGTCCAGGGCCTCCGAAAGCCCGCCGGTCTTGTCCAGTTTAATGTTGATCATGCCGTAGCGCTCAGCCGCTGTGTCCAACTCCGCAAGGTGCAGGCATGATTCGTCGGCCGCCAGTTCGACACCTGATTCGAGCTCGCTCAGCGCCTGGTCCGCGCCCCTTGGCAGGGGCTGTTCAATCATGCTGAGCGCCAGTTTCTCGCCGGCAGGAAGAATGGAGCGGAGCAGCGCCATGTCCCACCCCTGGTTGGCGTCCACCACAATCTTTGCATCCGGCCTGGCTTCCCTGATCGCGCTGAGCCTTTCCAGCGGCCGGTCGGCATCCAATTTGACCTTCAGGACGGGCGCGTCCAGCGCCGCCGCGGCCGCGGCCGCCATCTGATGGGGCTCCGGCTCCAGTCCGATCGTGAACACCGTGATGACCGGCCTGGGTTCAATGCCGGTCAGTTGCCAGATGGTCTTACCCTGCTGTTTACACTCAAGATCCCATAAAGCGCAGTCCAGCGCGTTGCGGGCGCCGCCGGGTGGAAGCAGTTCCTGCAAGGTTCGTCGGTCTACGCCTTTGTTGATTATTGATGATATATCATGCACTTGCTGAAACATGCTCTCAACGGTTTCACCCAGGAAGTACACGCCCTGCGCTTCGCCCCGCCCGACATACCCGTCCGATTCCAGTTCCACCAGCAGGGTGGGTGAACTGCGCCACTGCGCGCCGGCAATCCGGAAGGGTCGCCGCAACGCCCAATCCTCCATGCGCAGGCTGAGTTTCATGACGCGGTCATCCGAAAGCATCCTGTAAATGGTCGACCACGCCCGCGCACCCGTCAATCAGGGGGTCAAAACACACCAGGCCGGTCTGCCGGGTCAATTCATCCAGGCAGGCCGCGCGATGATCCGGTTGCATGGTGGATGTATTCACGCTGATGCCCACGCAGCGAATGGCAGGATTGGTTAACCGCCCGGCCTCCAGGTGCCGGTCAATGCAGTCCATGATCGATGGCAGGGGTAAATGATCCCAGCCAGAGAGGTGGGTCCGGGTGGGGTCATGCGCGATCACGATGGCGTCAGGTTGCGAGCCATGAAGCAAGGCGAGGCTGACTCCCGCGTAAGCTGGATGGAACAACGAGCCTTGTCCCTCGATCACGTCCCAATGGTCCGGGTCGTTATCGGGTGACAGGGCCTCTGCGGCGCCGGCCGCAAAGTCGGCCACGACCGCGTCAATGGGAATCCCTTCACCCGCGATCAGTATGCCGGTCTGGCCCGTCGCGCGGAACGTGGCTTTCATACCCGCCTGTCGCATGGCCCCATGGATGCCCAGCGCCGTGTATTTTTTGCCAATGGCGCAATCTGTGCCTACCGTCAGCAGGCGCAAACCTCGCCGTTTGCGTCCGTCGGCCACCGGCAGGTCAGTGGGCGGCTCCCTGACATCAATGAGCTTCACGCCATGTTGCTCGGCGATTCGCACCAGGGACGGACGTTCCGCCAGTCTGACATGCAGGCCTGCCACGATGTCCAGGCCCGCCCGAGCGGCCTCCTCGAGACAGTTCCACCAGTGTTCCGGCATGCCGCCACCGGCGGGGGCCACGCCCACGACAAGACTGCATGCGCCCTGATCGCGCGCCTGGGCCGGGGTTAAATCGGCTACACCCAGGTCGACCTTACAGCTGTTGAAACGAAGTTGCCCGATGACGCGCTCGGGCTGCCACTGGCGAATGCCCAGGCCCGTCTTGGCATAGGTCGGATCGCTCGTATCTCCGAGCATGACCAGGTAAGGCGACCTGATCCGCCTTGGGCCAGACCGGAGATTCATGCTGGCCCCCATGGGCGCACTCGCGCCCGAAATATCAACGGGGAGGTGGTTTTCAGGCGCGGTCTCCCGGGCGAAGGATCGCTTGCAGCGGCGCCAAATGGTCGGCATAGCGCTTCCACGCGCCGATGGACGTGCTGTACAGGGGCTGATACACCTGGGCGGCGGCCGGGGTGCTGATAAGCCGCTCTGTCTTGTGAAACTCAAGGCACCCCGGGTGATGGGGTATCCCGCAGAATTCAAGCAGATGCCTGATTTCGCCCGGGGCGTCACCGACCAGGTTCTCATAGGTGATTTCATGCATTCGCGCGCCCAGTGTTTCCACCCAGTGCTCCATCATCTGCTCGTAGAGCTGGTAGAAGTCGCCCAGATCGTTCAGGTCGTGCGCGTAACTGTGCATGTCGCCCAGCATTTCGCGATAGATCGACAGGCAATTGTCCATCGGATCCCGCCGGACATGGATGAAACGCGCGTCGGGCAAAAGGGCGGCCGCAAGGCCCAGCTGCATGAAATTCATCGGTGAAGTGTCCACGATGCGCTGAGCGGATCCGGCGCCGCTCTCCAGCCCGTTGAGGTAGGCTTCGGCCTGTTTGCGAAGGGACGAACCGGGCAGGGCATCCAGGCCTTCTGGGTAGGGTTGCTTCAGCTCGGTCGCGAGCTGCACCACCGCCTGGCCCAGCAGGCCGGTTTCCCCGGAACCATGCACCAGCGGATGGCTGGCGAGTATCTGCTCGACCAATGTCGTGCCGGAGCGCGGCATACCAACGATCAGCACGGGGCGTTCGTCGGGCATGCCATGTTGACGCAGGGCATCAATTCGACGCCGGTCGAAAAAGGTTCTCAAGGTGGAAAACGCCTGTACGGTGTCTTCCAGGCTGAAAACGCTGCGCCCGGCCCGCATGCGGTGAGCCTGGCTCATGAAGTCAAAGGCCTCGGAATAAGCGCCGACGGACTCGTAAGCATGCCCCAGGGCGTAGGCCAGTTTCACCCGGGCCGGTATGGGCGTGCCTTCCCGTTCAAACAAGGTGCGCATGGCGTCGATTTCATCCTGCGTGGAGGCGTGTGTGCACAGGTGCGCCAGCCTGAAATGCGCGTCGGTGAAACCCGGCGCGCTTTTGATGGTATCGATGTACGCGCGCTCCGCGTCTTCCAGGTAACCGATCTGCTCCAGCGTCAGCCCTAGGTTCAGGCGTGATTGCGCGTTCATCGGGTCAATGCGCAGTGCCTGGCTGAACTGGTCGATGGCCTGCCTGGCGCGACCCAGGTGGTTGTACACAGCGCCCAGGTCGTTGTGCAAGTTGGCAGAGTCCTTGACCGTGTTTAGCGCCTTGCGCAGCCATTGCTCGGCATCCTGGTATCGCCGCTGACCGATCAGCGCCTCGCCATAACCGGCCAGGGACCGCACATGCCCCGGTTGCTGGGCCAGTGCCTGTGAAAAAAGCTGCTCCGCCTCTTCGAAATTCTTCCGTGTGATCTCAAGAAACCCCAGGTTGCTCATGGCATCGACCTGGTCCGGCTGCAATTCCAGCACGCGGCGATAGGCGCGTGCGGACTCTTCCAGGATGCCCAGTAATCGAGTGACATTGCCCAGGCTGATCAAGGCATCGATGTGATCCGGTTCCAGGTCGACGGCGCGAATAAGGCTTTCTCTCGCCTCGGTCAGCTGTCCGAGTTCCACGTAGGCCACGCCCAGGTTGTAGTTCGACTGGGAACTGTCCGGCTGAACGCTCAACGCCTTCTGGATATAGGGCAGGGCATCAGCCGCTTGTCCCATTTGCAGCCATAACAGGCCCATCAGGTTATTGGCATCGGCGTTGTCAGGCTCGAGCTCCAGCGCTCTGCGGTACGCCTTGCGCGCTTTTCGGTGGTTGCCATCCCGATGAAGCGCCCAGGCTTCCCGGAGTAATTCGTGTACGCGCTCACGCATGGGGGCGCGCTCGATGGGTTTCTGTTCGTTCATGCCGGGTATTTTCGGTGTCTCAGAGGGTCTATGCCACCCCCTGCCCGAAATTTCCTGAAGATTTTGGCATTTCATCGCTGAAGTGAACGGGTGGTGAGCGGGCCCGGGCTGGTCAGCAGGCCTGTGGCGGATATCTTTGACTCGCCATTTGCTCAGTGCCACACTCCCCCCTGCAAAGGAGGAATCGGCCATGACAGACACCATTATCAGCTCCGCGACAAAGGAGATTGCCCTCGGCTTCGAGCGGCCGTTCGTCGTTATCGGTGAACGCATCAATCCCACGGGGCGAAAGCTGCTGGCCGAGGAGATGAAGCAGGGCGATTACTCCCGGGTCGAGGCCGATGCACTGGCGCAAGTGGCGGCCGGCGCACACGTGCTGGATGTCAATGCGGGCATCCCGCTGGCCGACGAACCGGCCATTCTGGCGGACTGTATCCGGCTGATACAGTCCATTACCGACGTCCCGCTGTGTATCGATTCCTCGATCGTTGCGGCACTGGAAGCCGGGCTGGAGGCCTACCAGGGCAAGGCATTGCTTAATTCGGTGACCGGTGAAGAAGAGCGGCTGGAAACCGTTCTGCCGCTGGTGAAAAAACATGAATGCGCCGTGGTCGCCATTTCCAACGATGACAGCGGCATTTCGAATGACCCCGATGTCCGCTTCGACGTGGCGAAGAAGATCGTGCAGCGGGCCGCGGACCATGGTATCCCCAGCAGCGATGTGGTGGTTGATCCGCTTGTGATGCCGATTGGCGCGGTTGGCGATGCGGGCAGGCAGGTCATGCATATCGTGCGGCGTTTGCGCGATGAGCTGAAGGTCAACACCACATGTGGCGCGTCAAACCTCAGTTTTGGGCTGCCCAATCGTGAAGGGCTGAACGCTGCGTTCCTGCCGATGGCCATTGCGGCGGGGATGACTTCCGCCATCACCAACCCGCTGGTTCCCGAATTGATCACCGCGGTGCGTGGCGCGGATGTGGTCATGGGCCATGACGCTGAATGCATGTCCTGGATCGGCGCCTACCGCGAAGAGGATACCGCCGGCGGCAAACGGCGCAGGGGCGGTCGCCGGCGTCGTTCCTGAGTGGTCAGACCCAAAGGCGCGTGATCAATGGCACCAGCGCTGGCCCGGTCAGCGGCGGAGCAAGTTTTTTTAATTTAATGGCATAATCAGGCAGTTGTGATCATCCAAGGGGTTCACATGAAAGTCATATTGCTTTTCGCGCTGATGTGCGTCACAGGTGCTTTGGCGGCTGACGGCATCCAGCCCGGCGATGAGGCGGGTGAGTTTTTCTTCAGCGAGATCGAGGGCCGCAAGGCGGGGCCGAACGCGTTTCTGAGGGACCACGCCCTGCAACAGGCCTGGCCGGCCCAGGTTGACAATGCGTTCCGCGCGGAAGCCGGCCGCAGGGCGAGAGGCGCTTTCGACCAGGTTCGTTATCGCGGTAAGAGCCGCGGCCAGACCGGAGTGTGGCGCCTGGTGGGCCCCATGACAGAAT
>WTJD01000040.1 GCA_011524975.1 Lysobacterales bacterium | reverse complement strand
CCCTTGGACGCTGACGGGAGCGTGCCCGTGGATCCCGGCCCGGTATCAGAAACTTCGAGCCACAGCTTATCATCTTGCACCGCCGCTGTAATCCGAATCGTGCCTCCTTCCTCGTTGACCGCAATGGCATGTTTGATGGCGTTTTCGATCAGCGGCTGCAGCAGCAAACCCGGCACCAACGCGGAGCGCGCGGTCTGCTCGATGTCAAACTCCACCTTGAGATGATCATCGAACCGGACCTGTTCGATACTCAGGTAAAGCTGCAGGGCCTCGAGTTCCCTGATCAGTGACACTTTTTGCATGGGGTCGCTGTGCAGTGAATGCCGAAGGAACGAGCTGAGCCGGGTGAGCATCTCATTGGCGGTTTTGTTTTCCTGCTCCAGCACCAGCGTGGAAATGGCATTGAGCGTGTTGAACAGGAAATGGGGGTTGAGCTGATAGCGCAGCATTTTGAGCTGCGCCTGATGCGCCATGCTGGTCGCCTGAAGCAGGCGTTCACGTTGATCCTGCACCGTGCGGTAATAGCGGATGCCAAAGTAAAGACCGCTCCAGGTACCGATCACGTAAATACTGAAAGTGAGATCCCACAGGTTGAAGTAGTCCACGAAAGAAAGATCGGCCCAGCCGTACATGCCGTAGTACCAGATGTGCGCCCACGATCGGTAGCCCGTGAACAGCATGGAGGCCACCAGTGCCCCCGTGCCTGCCGTCAGCAGAATGCTGATGGGCCGCAAATCCCAGGCCAGGCGATATAGCCAGCGCAGACCGTAGGTAATAACGGCGCCACCGGCTGCGTACAACAGGCTGGGTACGAAATAGTCCTCGGGTTTCTCGATGACCTCGATGCCGATCAGATAATTGAGCACCGCGTAACCCAGCCAGCCCCCGATTTGCAGGGTCCAGAACAAGATGGAGCGGTTGCTGGCAATTTTTCGGATCAATGTTGGGGCAAGTGTTGTGGCCGGCGAAGTAAGCACTTTAGCCCAAGCAGGCCGCGCTTGTCTCCACGCTGCGGTGGGCGTTGGCCCCCTGATGATCACGTTGTACTGAACGCTGCAGCCTGGCGCTTGCGGCGGTATGAGATGGCCTCGCCGAGGTCATTGCGGTCGATGGCTTCGTGACCCTCGAGATCAGCGATGGTGCGCGCCACCTTCAGCACCCGGTGACTGGCGCGCGGTGACAAAGCAAGGCGTTCAGCAGCTTCCTGCATCAACGCCAGTGTGGCGGGTTCAAGGCGGCAGTGCCGGCTTATGCCATCCACATCGAGCAGAGCGTTTGCGCAGTCCTGTCGTGCATATTGCTGCTGCCGGGCTTCGCACACCCTCTGCCTCACCGGGGCGGAAGTCTCCCCCCCGCTTGCCTCAGGGTAGATCACTGTCTCTGGCGGGCGAGGTACTTCAATATGCATGTCGATACGATCGAGCAGAGGGCCGGACACACGCGCGTGATATCTGAGTATCTGCTCCGCGGTGCATCGGCACTGCCCGAGAGGATCGCCCGCGTGGCCGCAGGGGCAGGGGTTCATGGCTGCGACCAGTTGAAATCGGGCTGGGAATTCAGCCTGCCGCGCGGCGCGTGAAATCAGGATGCGCCCGGACTCCATCGGCTCACGGAGCACCTCCAGCACCTGCCGCGAGAACTCGGGTAACTCGTCCAGGAACAGCACGCCATGGTGGGCCAGGGAAATTTCGCCCGGGCGCGGCTGGCTACCGCCACCCACCAGCGCCACTGCGCTGCTGGTGTGGTGTGGCGCCCGAAATGGTCTCGTTCTCCATCGTGATGGATCGAAACCGCGGCTGCTGATGGAAGCCACAGCGGCCGACTCCCTGGCTTCTTGCTGGCTCATGGGTGGCAGGACGCCGGGCAGTCGGCTGGCCAGCATGGTCTTGCCCGTGCCGGGTGGGCCGACGAAAAGCAGGTTATGGCCTCCGGCGGCAGCCACCTCCAGCGCCCGGCAGGCCCGTGGCTGTCCGATGACATCGGACAGGTCAGGGGTATTGTTGAGCGGGGGTTGTGACTGCATGCGCGCCGGCGCCAACTCGCCGCGACCATGAAGCCAGGCGGTTACTTCCAGCAAGGATCCTGCATGACGAGCATCTCC
>WTJD01000052.1 GCA_011524975.1 Lysobacterales bacterium | reverse complement strand
GTGCTGTTTCCGCACACCTGGGTGCCCAAAGCTGCATTGCCACAGTTGGAAGAGCACGTGGCATCCTTGAGGGAGTATCCTCCGGTACCGACCGGCGCGCCTGACCCTTACCAGCCACCCAAATAAACATCGAGGGTCTCTGGTTCGGCTTTTGGGTGCAGATTCAATCGTGCTCTGTTAGCCGACTCAGAGCGGAAGTTCCATGTCTATCCGATCCATGCCGGGCCCCCAGCCGTCTTGCTCACTCGCTACTGCCACCGCCCCGAACCTGGCAAAAAAAGGAGCCGACTTGTGGCTGGCGGCGATCCTGATCAGTGGTGACCGATTTGCCTTGGCCTGCGAAATGACGCGCCTCATTATTTCAGAACCCAGGCCGCGTCCTTTTGAATCTGGATGCAGCATGATCCAGTTCAGACGCTCTGTATCTCGGGCTGTTCGGGTCAATCCAAACGCTGCAACTATTCGACCGGCTCCCTCACAGACCTCATAACCTTCCGGCAGCGCTTCAAGAAAAGTCTCGTAGTCGGCGCGTTCATTGGGTGCAAAAAATTCTGGGCAATTTGCGTCGAATATTGCCAGGCACGCGGCCGTATCAGCGCTATGGAAGGATCTGTAAAAAGCTGTTGACGACATAAGTTTATGTAGGCGAGGAGTTCACAGCATTCCCATATAATGATGCGCGCAAAACCAACGATCCAGGCAGTCTACTCGGAACGGCGCCCGTTGCTACCCAGTCGCGCCAATGCTTTCCAAGTGACATCTGCCGCTTTGATCAATACCGCTGGCTGTGAACCAGATTTTATTAACAAGACAGCCGGCGTGCTCGGTCGAGGACAATGGCAATGGAGCACACTGCTCAGGTTCATATCGCTATTGAAGCAAGCCCGTTTTACCAGAGCGCGATCGGGTTGATCATCATCTGGACCGCTCCCTTGACCCGCGGCTGACCCAGCACAAACATGAATTCGTGCACCCCCTCCCGGGCGAGTCGTCCTGTGTTCATGGTCTCCAGAATGTAAATGCCATTCTCTTTCAGCAGCGTCACGTGTCCGTAGAACACCCGATCACCGGGCGCTGGCGGTACCGCATCGAGACCCCAGTTATCCGCCCCGACCGCCAGAGGGTCGAGTGATGCCAGGTAGCGGGCCGCCTCATTGCTTATGCCCGGATTCGTCGCCACCCAGGCGGACGGCTCGTTTTCCAGCATGGCGTCCGTCCAACCCGTGTGAAATAGCACCACGTCACCCGACCGGATTTCCACGTTTTGTGCAATCGCTGCGGCCTTGATATCCTCACTGCCGAAGGCTTGAGTGGCGGCGAGGTATTCCACCTCAAAGTGTTTGGCCATGTTGATCAATACGCCGCGCCCTACCAAGGGCGGGACGCGGTGAATGCCAAGCCGGGTCAAGCCGCTGATCGCGGAAAAATCCTTACCTTTGTTACAGTTATAGAACACGCCACTCTCCCCCACGTGACCCAAGCCATCGAGTTGTGGGCCCGTGCCCCACCAGAGTGTCGCCGCATCGTCGTTGTAATTGACGTCCCAACCAAATGAATCCAACAATTTCGCGCCAAATTGTTGGTTGGGCTGAACCACCTGTAGGCTCATTTTGCGCGGCGGAAACGCAGGCATATCCGGGTCGATGATGATTCCCAACGGATGAGTTTCACCTTTCTTTACAAGACCCGCCGCCATCCTCACCTGATCCGCTGTAACAAGATTCGCACTGCCGATCTGGTCCTCCGGCCCATACTTCGATGGGGCACAGTCATCTGCCATCAGCGCGGGGCCAGCCGTTGCAAGCGCAATGCAAGTCAGTAGTTGAAAAATGGCTGCAGATCGTTCCACTGGATCTTCTCCTTTTGGTTCGTTTTCATATACGAAAAAGTCTCGCATGCCTTGGCCGCGCAAGGCAATGTCATCGAAAGAATCCAATCATTACATTCGAAAGGGGATTTCGGAGCAAGCCGTTCCAGTCATCGGCTCGGCTAAGCGCGAAGGTCAAAAGGCTCGGGCGGCTATCACTGGGCCGACTGGAAGCGCCGCTTTGTAAGTTTTTGACATAACTGAGTTGAGTTAAAAAGCAGTGGCAGGACCCGTGTGATGGGTGGTCGCCCCCGGCTCGATGGCGCGATGCGAAAGCGGTTGGCCCGGGCGATGTCGAATGCCATCGCCCGGGTTTTTTGTTCCGGCGGTTAGGGGTTGTACCAGATCGGGCTGCTGTAGGCGCGCTCTTGCGATGTGTAGGTTGCGTCCTCCGGCATCACGTCATACAGGTCATAGTTTTTACGGTCGTAAGCCAGCCAGCGAGGCGTCGGGATTTCAAGTACCCGAACGTAGTAAAAGGCTTGCTCATCCGGATCGAAGTCAGGATCCTGCCAGTAGCCCTGCAGCGTGCGCGCACCGATGGTGTTGGTGTATGTGGCCTCTCTCTCATCCACCGTGGAGCCCACGGAGGGCACTTTGCCATCTGCTCCCACCACCCGCGTATCGCTGTTGCTCCAGGCCACGTCGTATACCTTTTCATGCGTCTGCCCTTCGGCATCGAGCCAGCCCTTGATGATCTGTACCCGGTCCAGGTTGGCGCCATCGGGATCACGTAAAGCCTGCATCATGAAAGCGGGCGCTTTGCCCTCAGGCGCGTCGTTGAGATCACCCCCCATTGGCACGCCATTGGCGTATCCATGCTCGGCAAAGTCCGCTCGCGAGAGGTCACTTTCAGCGAAATCAAAGCCGCCGAACACCCGGACTTGCAGCCGCGTGCCCGATGTGCCGAACACTTCCCTGCGCGCAAACGCATCCCAAATCGCCTCGCGGGTGTTCTCATGCGCCCATACACCCGCCAGACCGGCAGCGGCCAACTGGAATGCAGTGAGGTCATACTTGGGATCTCTGGAAGAACGGATCAACACGTCTTCCCAGCGCTTGGGACTGGGCTCCAGGAAAGGCGCTTTGCCCCACCAGTTGTCCTCCACCGTGGAGGCAAAGCTAGTATGCGCGTCAGTGCTGCCGACCATGCCAAACTTGAACGGATTGGAACCGAGCTGCTGCTCAAGCACCAGGCCGGACTTCAGCGCGGCACGGGCATATTCGTACTGCAGCATATCCTCGGTGTGCGTCACGGTGCCGCCCAGGTTGGTGGTATCGACGATTTCGAATCCCGCAAATTCGTCTTCCGATGACAAAAACGGATGTGTTTCACCCGTGCCCTTGGCCTGCGTCACTTCAATCACCGGCTCCCAGCGCAGCCGCGTCTTGGCGTAATCCGCGTCTATCGGCTCGCCGGTTTTCTGATGCTGGGGCAGGAACATGGTGCCGCTGGACAAATTGCCGTTATGGGGAATGGCCAGCACTTGTCCGCCCGTGTTTTTCTCATACGCGGCCATGAAATCCCATAGATCTTCTACATCCTCCGAGTCGAAAGCGGAGAATGGCAGTGTGGACCCTAATGTGGCCTTGTCATCCTTGAACATCACGACCCGATGCAAATTGTTACCGCCCGGTTGGCTGGTCCATTCATAACCGATGAAAGCCGAGAATTTTCCGGGATCGTTATATTTGTCCGCGAGGTCCGTCATCATGTCCCAGGCATTGCGAAGCATGTCGCCCCCTATTTTGGCTTCGGCGCCTTTGGTCATTGTCTGGACCAGTAGGTTGAAGGCCTCCACGCCTTTTCCGGCCAAGGCCAGGTCATGCAGCTGTTTGCCAAACGGGTCTGCGAGCAGCGCCGGGTCTGATGTCGCGATGGCCCGCGCCAGCCCCAGGTTCTCCGCGTGATCAGCGATCACCAGGAAGTCGAGCGGCCGTTTCAGCTGCGCATGTTGTCCCGTGTTGCTTTTGATTTTTTCGCCGAGCGCAAAGCGATAAGCATCCTCAGGCCCGACGGTGGTTCCGGCCAGACCCGCGTCCGGTGAAACAGAGGTGTGCAGGTGCGTGTCGCCAAAGTAGGCACGGGTGGGTATATCGGCCCCTGCGAGGGTCACAAAACCGAGTGTTGAAAACAAGATTACCAGCTTGGATGTGCGCATGAATTTACTCTCCCTTTAGACCTTCAGAAACGCAGCCTGCTTGACCGTTCGCGAACCGTCTATTTACCGTTTCGACCCCTTCAGTATGTTTCAGATTCGAGCAATTGTCCAAATTTTCAGGTCTGCATCCCGTGAAATACGGGCCATGATTTCAATATTGCGGAACCGTGAACCAAAATTGACAGCCCTCGCCTGGCGCGCTCTCCACGCCGACATCGCCACCCATTGATTGCACAAGAAGCTTCACAACGGCAAGGCCCATGCCCGCGCCACCCTGCCCGCCCTTGAGCGCGCTATCGGCCTTGAAGTAGGCGTCGAAAACGCGCTTTTGGTCTTCAGCACCGATCCCGATACCCTGGTCGGTGACGCAAAACTTGAGTTGAGCGGGTTCGCCCGTGGCCTCTATCCTGGAGACGGCAACCACGACTTCGCCCCCATCGCTGAAATTGAACGCATTTTCTAGGTACTTGCGCAAGGCCGTGCGGATTTCCGCCCCCGAGCTGTGCCTCACGTCATCATCTATCTCCAGTTCAACCCTCAGTGTTAGGCCCGCCTTTTCGGCATCTCCGACGGCATGAGCAATCACCTCGTAGACCATTTCAGGGATCGAGGCGCGCTCGCTCACCGGGTTTTCGTCCTCACCCGATTGTGAACGGGTCAGGTGAAGGAGATCTTCGGCCAGGTCGGACATCTGCCTGGCCTCTCCTTGCATTCGCATATGCAGCTTGAGGTTGGCATCGGAGAGCGCGCTCACCTCAGCGTTGGCCAGGCAGCCCAAAATGCCGCTGAGAGGCGTCCTCAGCTCATGGGTGAGATTTCGGAATATCGCTTCGCTCAGGGCCCTGGATTTGCGGGCCTGAGAAGATTGCGCCATTAATCGCTGCTCAGTCACTTTCAGTTCGGTCACATCCTGCACGGTGGATAATGATTCAATGCAGCGCCCGTCGCGGACCTCCATTGGTGAAGTCATCTCCCTGATGTACTTGAGATCGCCGAAGCGGTTGATGACCCGGTATTCATGGCTTGAGGGCTTGGTGTAATCGTTGGTCTCGTAATAGGTCACCACCGGCTCAACGTCATCCGGATGCAGGAGGCCAAGATCGGCCTCGAGCTCGGTGAATCGGCTGATGAATTCTTCGGGGGTGTAACCGTAGATTTGCGCGTAGACTTCATCGACATAGCTGTAACGGTCCTCATCGTGCCGCCAGCGGCACCAGCCAAGCTGAACGAGTTGGGCAGCGCCCTTGGCCATGAGCTCCGTCTCTCGAAGCTTGGCCTGCAAGGATTCTGACTTTGACTCACGCTCCATGGCTGCTTGCTTTTCCAGGGTGACGTTACGCGAGAAACCGATCAGGCCAACGATGCGGCCGTCACGGTTGACGTAGGGTACTTTTCGCCGGTGTAACCAGATTGGGCTTTGGTCGGGCCTGTCAAGCTCGTCTACGGAGTCATGTTCGCCACGGCCAGACAGGACCTTTTGATCCTCTGCGTCATACATCGGTATCGACTGGGTGTTGGCACCCAAGATGGTATCCGGCCAATTTATGGCCAATTCATTGGCCGTGAAACCAATCACCGATTCTCGAGCTATGCCAACTTTACCGACCAGGGTGTCATTGATGTAGATGAACCTTCCTTGGTCATCTTTGGCCCAAACGACATCAAACAGGCAGTTCAGAATGTCTTCCAAGGCTTCGATGTCATGGATAAAAGCAGATTGCTCGGCTGATCCAGGCGCCGCCCTGGCGGCCGGATTTGAAGGCCGCCCAGAGCGCAATTGCCGGAGATATCGAATGGGGTTCATCGTGCTCCTGACACCTGCAATAAACCGGCTGATGCGCCTGGTTCGGGTGCTGGAGAGGGGGCGCGGGAGATGGATGTCATGACTGCGATGTGGGAGCCTGAGTATCCAGCGGAACCGAGAACCAGAACTGACTGCCTTGACCGGGCCTGCTGTCCACACCAAACTCACCGCCCATGGCTGTCACGAGCAGCTGAACCACGGCCAGCCCCAGGCCCGCGCCTTCGAATTTCCGGTTGGTCGAATGATCTGACTGGTAAAACGCATCGAAGACTTTGCCGATGTGCTCTGGCGCGATACCGACACCGTCATCGATCACGGAGAACCTGAACTTGCGCGATTGACCCGCAAGGTCTTCCGTGGTCACGCGGATAGACACCTTGCCGCCGGCTGCAAACTTGAACGCGTTCTCCAGGTACTTACGCAGGCAGATGAGGATTTCGTTGCGAGGGCCTATGGCTATGTCCTGTTCGATATCGAGTTCGACGTTGAGCTTGACGTCCGCATTTTCAGCCTGTGGCAGAGCCGTTGTGACCAATCCGTAGACCAACTTTTCAATAGAATACCGCTCTGCTTTTGCCGGCGATGGGGTGGTCGATCCCAGTGTGGACATCTGCAGAAGGTCTTCGATCAATGTTTCCATTCTGCTTACTGACTTCTCAACCATGCCATATTGACGCAGCTCATTGACGGCGAGTTCTGAATGGTCGAGCGCTTCCAGGCAGCCCGAGATACTGGTTAGCGGAAGTCGAAGCTCCTGGGTGACATTACTGAGGATGGTTTCGCTCAGTTGCTTGTCCGCACGGGTTTTACGTAATTGCTCCTGCAGGTGTTGCTCGATCAGTTTGAAAGCAGTCACGTCCTGTATGGTCGACAGTGACTCGATGATCTTTCCGTCGCGTATTTCGATCGGTGTACTGACTTCCCGGATATGAACGATGTCACCGACGCGGTTGATGATGCGGTATTCCTGGCTGGCGGTTTTTGTGTAGTCGGTCGTTTCATAGTATTCCATGACCGCATCCTGATCATCCGGGTGCACCAGCGAGTGATCTGCTTCAAGCGAAGCGAAAAGGCTCATGAATTCCCCGACCGTATAACCATGAATGCCCGCGTAGATCTCATCAACGGATTTGAAGCGCTCCTCCTGGTGCAGCCATCGACACCACCCCAGCCGGACGATCTGGGATGCCCCTTCGGTCATGGACACCGTTTCCTGCAGCGTTTGGCTCAAGTTGTCGGTGATTTCAAGGGACTCCCGCTCCGCGAGCTTTTCCAGGGTCACGTCTCTGGCCAGTGCAATCATTCCGATCACACGGTGGTGTTCATCTCTTAGAGCCGCTTTACGCTTATGCACCCACAACGGTTTGCCCGATGACTGTCTGATTTCATCCAGGGTTTCCGTCGGCAGGTCTTTCGTCATGGCTTCACTGTCTTGAGCCGTTATCGCAGCGATGGCCTCCGGTCGAGTTTCAAGCCTGCTGTGTGGCCAGCGTTCCAGGAGTTCTGCGTGCGTCGCTCCGATCAGCGCCTCGAAGGGTATCCGCACGCTTTTTGCAAACGCGTCATTGGCAAATGTGTACCTGTGGTCTCGATCCTTTATCCAGACTGGGTCAGCAAGGCTGTTCAAAAATTGATACAGGCTTCCGCCCGCTGGATCAGCCGCGCGGTAAGTGGCCTCGCGCTGACCGCTGTCTCTTCCGAGAAGCCCTGTGAAAGGTGTGGACCAGCGTTTCAATTTTGTCGCAAACCCCATGCTATCTGCTGCTCAAACACGGTCAGGGACCCGGCGGAAGCCTTCATCTTGACCTGATTTGCCCTCTTGTGTTTCGCGCCCTTTGTGTTTCGCGCCCTTTGTGTTTTGCGCCCTTTTGGAAGAGCTTTCACCCCATATCCACAAGTGTGCATTTTAAAACGACACGCTGTCAATTTTGCGCCCGGGGAGCGTGCTCAACTCCCTCTGAAACAGACCGGCCAGGATCAAGGCTTCGGCACCGTCCTGGGCCATGAGTTTTCAACGCACCGCCCGGTTGGCAGGGAATCTTCTGAACACGCATGTCCGGCCAGCGATAGAGCGCATGGCTCACTGCATTCCCCGTTTTTGCTAGGATTTGCGGGCACCACAACGCAAAGAGGTAATGTTCACCTTGGCCAGCCCACGACCCATGCGCAAATTTGAATTGGAGGTCTTCCTTTCGGAGTGGGAATTCAAGGCGTCTTACCATATGACCGCCTCCGATGTGCAGAGTATGTCCGTCAAAGATCTGCTGGCGCTGGGTTGTGCAGAGGATCAGTCCGCTTTCGAACAGCTCTCACTGGGATACACCGAGACTTGGGGAGCGCCGCCGCTTCGGGCCGAGATCGCCAGCACGTATGACGGCATGGAAGCCGAAAACGTCTTGTGCCTGGCGGGAGCGGGTGAGGGTCTCTATGCCGTGTCCCGGGTCTTGCTGGACCCAAGCTCGCACGCCATCGTGCCCGTGCCCAATTACCAGAGCGCGGAGACCGTTCCGCTGTCCATCTGTGAGGTCACCGGGATACCGATCCGCCGGAGCGATGTCAAAGGAGGCTGGCGTATCGATCTACAGGACATCAAGGCGGCTATCCGCGCGAACACGCGTTTGCTGTCGCTTAATTTCCCTCACAACCCGACGGGTTTGTTGATGTCACGTTCAGACCTCGATGAGTTGATTTCAATCTGTAGAGCGCGGGGCATCTGGATCCTGGGTGACGAGGTTTACCGGGGGATAGAGCTGAATCCGGAGGATCGAATGCCGCAAATGGCTGACCTCTATGAGCGCGGTATTTCCCTCAACGTGATGTCGAAGGCATACGGTTTACCCGGGCTCCGCATTGGCTGGATTGCGTGCCAGGATATTTCGCTGCTGGAGAAGGTCGAACGGTACAAGCATTACCTGTCCATCTGTAATTCAGCACCTGCTGAGGCCCTGGCGCTGATCGCCCTCAGGTCGCGAGGAACCATACTCAGGCGAAATCACGAGCTGCTGCTCAAAAACGCGGCCGCTCTGGACCGGCTGTTTGGGGATTTTCCGGGCCTGGTGGAGTGGAAGCGGCCCCTGGGAGGGTGTGTTGCATTTCCTCGATACACGGGCCCAGGCAATGTCGAGGCTTTCTGTCGTTCATTGCTTGAAGAGAGCGGCGTGCTGCTTTTGCCGGCCTCCATTTATGGTTCAGAGTTGGCTGAGACGCCAACCGATCATTTCCGCATCGGGTTCGGCCGCGGTCCCGTTTTCGACGACGGTGTAAAGGCGATGCGCCACCACTTTGAGGCCGCGTATTCCCACTTCGCCCGCTGAAAGCCGGGTGAAAGGCCCGGCCCGGACCGCCAAAGGCGACGGTGCTTTGTCCCCGCCCCGAATCGCCTGTTGCAAGCGCGCCTTCATCATCCCTGGCTTCGCCCGTTGGCTGCCGTCTGTTCGCAAGTCGCAAGCATCCATGCAAATTGAATCGCAAGCCGGTAAGCGTCCAGCCCGAAAAAGCGACCCGCTACCGCCAATGATGCGACTGTTCCCTCCGATGGGCCCTTGGCCTGGGGCTGGCACAGAAACTGCATGTAACTGACAAGCTGTCATTTATAACGTATCGTCAGTAAATAAACGCAAGCGAATCTGGTGTATTTCACGCAAATCATAATGGCGTGTATGACTTCCGCGCCCGGGTCGCCTGAATCGGTTTCTTAGCGCGGCTACCATTTGGGATTGGGAGAGAATCAATGGAAAGACTTAAAGCTAAGTGGGCTTTACAGCTGAAGCACTGGCTTCCTGCCCTCTCGCTGTTTTTCGCGGCTTCGATCGTCGCTGATGACTCGGCCATGACGGAGGAAGAATCAGAGCTTCTGGAAGTCGAGACGCTGATGAACCGGCCGTATTACGATCCGGAGGGCCCACCCGATCCTGATGATCAGGCTGAGGGAGAAGACGATTCGACTGCTCGGGTATGGGAGCATCGCATGCCGCTGATGGCTCAGGAAGTCATCGACAGGGGCTATGATTTGCCGCTGCCGTACGGTCTACGCGGTCTCTACATGTCCATCGAGCAGGATCTCGATCTGAAAAACCTGTCGGTTCGCCTCAACGATGGAGACCTGATCGAGGTGCCATGGGTGACATTCGAGACTGGACAGGCCAAGCACAACACGGTCCAGGGCGCGGCTGACATGTGGTTGCTGCCGTTCATGAACGTCTTCGTCTCGGTGGGGCATGTCGACGGCACCTCTTCCATACCGCTCAGTTTCCCGGGTGACGAGGCACTAAAGTTGCTGCTGCCCAGCATTGGTGAGAAATGTGACAAGCCCGCCAATTTTCCCACGCGGCCCGAGGCATGTGATCAGGTGTACACCATACTTGCGGAACCCGGGTTCAAGGGGGATTCCGTGGCCGTGGGCACCAATATCGCGGCCGGCTGGAAACAGTTTTTTGTGACGGCCAACCTGACTTACGCGCACGCCGGCATCAGCCTGGTGAACGAGAGCATCGACACCGTGACCGGCTCGGTTCGGGCAGGTCTACTGGTACCAACCAAGCGAGGCATGCTGTCGCCGTACATTGGCGCCATGTACCTGGATGTTGAGGTGGATCTGACCGGGCGGCTCGAAATACCGCTGTCTGATGACCCGGACGTGGGCCGTAATCTAGCCATCGATTTTCAGATTACCCAGCGCAATTCAGACGCGGTGAATTACGTGGCCGGGTTCATGTGGGATATCGGTGATCACTGGAACTTGCTGTTCGAGGGTGGGTTCGGGGGTTCTCGCTCGCACTTGGTGGGCGGTGTCGAATTCCGTTGGTGACTCAATGGATTTGCCCCGGTCACGGAGAGCCCATGGCCGGAAGGCGGCTCAACGGGCACGAACGCGTGCTGCGGTTCTGATGCTCAGGCTTCAGCATGCTTTGCGCTGGCTGCTGTTGATCGCGGCGATGCCTGCTGTGGCCAGCGCATCCTGGCTACCCGAAATTTTCTGGGATCCGGAGGACGGCATGTTCGACACCAGCCGTTACCTCGCCAGTGCGCGCGGATTTCTGCCGGTGCCTATCGTTATCACCGAACCCGCGGTCGGATATGGTTTGGGGGCCGCAGTCTCTTACTTTCACGCGCCCAAGGAGCTCGACAGGGAGCAGCACCCACATACCGCGCCACCCAGCATCAGTTTTGGCTTTGGGGCGCTGACGGAAAACGAAACCTATGGCTATGGTGGCGGCCATTTTGGTGTCTGGAAAGACGATCACATTCGCTACCTTGGCATGATTGCCGATACCAGCATCAATGCCCGCTACTATGGGGTCAACGCGGGTGCGTCCATCGGCCCGGACTATCAATTCAATGGTATCAAGTTCAATCTCGAGGGAGACTTCATTTATCAGCGTATTCAGTTCAGGCTAAAGGAAACGAACTGGTTTATTGGCGGCAGCTACCTTTTCTTCGATGCGACGAGCGAATTCGGTCTGGACGTCCAGCCGGGGCCTCGGGTCATTATCCCGCCGGCATTTGATGGCAGTTTTCGGTCGGCTGGCGCCAGCGTCTTCGTGGCCTATTCGGGGGCGAATACGATTTTTACCCCCTCCCGCGGTACGGAGGCCAAGCTCGAGTGGCGCGATTACGGCGATACCTGGGGCGGCGATTTCGACTACCGGGTGTTGGCGGGAGAACTCAGGAAATACATTCCTTTCGGCGAGTATTCGCACCTCGGAGTACGTCTTGATGGTGAATTCCTCGACGGTGACGCTCCGTTTTTCTCCTACCCTTACATCAAGCTCAGAGGCATTCCTGCGCTTCGCTATGAGGGCGAGGCTGTCGTAACGGCTGAGTTGGAATACTTGTGGGGCATCACGCCGCGCTGGAGCCTGGTCGCGTTCGCGGGCGCGGGGCATGCGCGCGGCGCCGCGCGAGACAACACCAAAGAAGTGACCGAGTTCGCGGGCGGCGTTGGTTTTCGTTACCGGCTCGCCAGATTGCTGGGGCTGCAGGCGGGGCTGGATGTGGCGGTTGGCCCGGAGGATACGGCCTTTTACCTGATCGTAGGTAAAGCCTGGTAAAGGCGTCTGCGCCCGGCGGTGCGTTTGGCGCGGCAGGCATCAGTAGGCCGAGGTGCGTGGTGTAATGGATGCTTGATCGACATGAGCAGACGTAACGTGGTTTCAAAGCCTAGACTGAGCAAGCGGCCCGTTTTTGGCCGGGCCATCGGAGCATTGACCTTCTTTTTCACCCTGGGCCTTGCGTTTGCAGCCTGCGCAGACGAGACAGCCTATGAGACGGTCAGCCTTGGGCAGGGGGTGTATTCCTTCGGAACCTATGCGGCACGCAGCGTGTTTGTTGTCACGAGCGCGGGCGTGATCGCTACCGACCCGGTGGATGCCCCACATGCCACGGCCATGCGCGAGGCCATCTCTGCGCTTACGCCGCTGCCCGTGCGCTACGTGGTCTACTCGCATGCCCACTGGGATCATGCCGCCGGGGGGCAAATCTTCAAGGATGAGGGCGCGCGTTTTGTCAGTCACGCATCCTGCATGGATTTCTGGCGCCGGCACCCGAACCCGGACATCGTTGCGCCTGACGAGCTGCTGGAAGGTAGCGGTCAGATCGAACTGGGCGAGACCGTGCTCAGGCTGCAATACCATGGCCGTAACCACGGCGATTGCATGCTGATCATGCGCGTAGAGGGTTCGGATGTCCTGTACGTCAACGACCTGGTGACACCGTTCAATGTGGGCCTGGGCGCCATGCCCGATTATGATCCGGGCGAGTGGGTGAGAACACTGGAGGAATTGGAGGCCGACCGCAGTTGGCGGAGGATGGTCGGGGGGCACGGTGTGCCTGTGGCGCCGCGGGAAGCACTGAGCCAGCGCCGGCGATATTTGCAGGCGCTGATGACCGCCGTGCGCGAGGGCATGAAAAAAGGCTTGAGATACGAGGCGCTGTACGACTCGATCCAACTACCCCAGGAGTTTCGCGACATGCGCGGGTATGACCTTCAGCTGCGTCGGGGCGCGGAACGCATATTTCACTACTACAATATGGGTTGGTGAGTATTGCGCCAATGTGCCAGCTGGGCTGCACAGTGGGCGGGGGTAAGGTAAAGGCCATGAAATACATACTGAGCGTGCTGGTCGTGCTGCTGCCCGTCACGCTGTCAGCCTGGGCGGATGCCGAGCTGGTATTGCTCAACGGCGACATTCACACCGTCGATCCCGCAACACCCCGCGCTGAGGCGTTGGCAGTCACCCAGGGCCGGTTTGTTGCTGTCGGTTCTAATGAGGCGATTTCCCATTACATCGGGGCTTCAACGCGCGTCATTGACGCGGCCGGCCGCACCGTGACGCCGGGGTTCATTGATGGTCACTCACATGTTCGCGGCACCTCCCCGGCGGTCTATGGCGTTGATCTCTCTTACGTGGTGGACAAGGGGGAATGGCTGGAACGCATCGCCGAGGCGGATCAGCGCATGCCGGCCGGGGAATGGATAACCGGTGGCTGGTGGGACCACACGCTGTCGGATGGGCAATTTCCGAATCGTGAAATGCTCGACCGCGTGGTCTCTGAGCGTCCGGTGCTGCTCAATCACATCGACGGCCACTACAGCTGGGCCAATACACGGGCACTCACGATGGCAGGTGTTAATCAGGATACGCCCGTGCCGCCGGGTGGGAAGATCATGATTGACCTCAACTCGGGAGAGCCCACCGGTATCCTGCTGGAAGGGGCGCAGGACCTGGTGCGCCGGGTGATTCCCGAAGTCAGCGAAGACCGGCGCCGGCGCGGTCTGGCGGACATGCAGCAATATGCCAATCGCCTGGGCATTACAGGACTGCACCAGATGGGCGCCCGCGAGGACTACCTGTTCGTTGTCGAGCATGGCGATCCTACCATCCGCGTCTGGTACGGGGAGTTCGGCCCCACCGGAAGCACGGCAGATGACGGGCAGGAAATCGACGACATCCTCAACATTCGCTCGGCCAGCGCGGCGCGCGTGGCAGCGACGGGAAAAGAGTCCCGTTCCGGTCCGCTGTTCAGCGTGGGCTACGTCAAGCTGACCAGCGACGGCGTGCTGTCAGCGCACACCGCGGTGCTGGAGGCCCCCTACCACGACCGGGAAGGATGGACCGGGGACTACATCATCGCGCCCGGCGATCTGGCGGTCAGGGTGAAAAAGCTGGCGGCCGCCGGCCTGCCGGTGGCGATTCACGCGATTGGTGACGCCGCGGTGCATTCCGCGCTCGATGCCTTCGAGGCAGCGCTCGACCACCCGGTCGCGCTGCCACACCGGGTCGAGCACATGGAAATCGTGCTGCCCGGGGATATTGAACGCTTCCGAGCGTTGGGCGTGGTGGCTTCGATGCAGCCCAACCATGCCACCAACGCCATCGGCTATGTTCCGGATCGAGTCGGGCCTGTGCGCGAGGCTCATGCCTATGTCTGGAGATCGCTGCTGGACGCGGGCGTTCCGCTGGTGTTTGGCGCCGATTACGCCACTTCTCCGCTGAGTCCGCTGGTGCAGATGGCGGATGCCATGTTCCGACAGAGCCCGTTTGGGTATCACGACGGGCAGTCATGGCACCCCGAACAGGCCGTTACGTTTGCTGAGGCGCTGCATGCCTACACGCAGGCGGGCGCCAACGTGACCAGCTGGCGAGATGCGATCGGCTCGATCACGGTGGGCAAGTGGGCCGACTTTGTGCTGCTCGACGGAACGGTGCCGGAGCCGATGTCAGCGGCATTTCGTAACCTTTCGGTCAGCGCCACTTATTTCGCGGGTCGCGAGGTGTACGCTCAGAACCCGGCCCAAGCCTCGCCATGAAGCGCGTGCAACCCGAGGAGCGACTGTGAATCTGGCAGAATATTGCACCCACGATGCCACCAGCCTGGCCGGGCTCGTCAAGGCCGGCGAAGTGTCAGCCGTTGAACTGGCTCAGCTCGCCGCCACCGCCGTGGCGAAGCTCGATCCCGAGCTGAATGCCGTGATCGAGATCTTTGCTGACCGGGTAGACGGGCTGGATGAGGCCTGTATCCCCGAAGGCCCCTTTAGCGGTGTTCCGTTTTTCCTGAAAGACCTTGGGCCGCGTCAGCAAGGCCGGAAGCAGGAGGGTGGTTCGCGCCTGCTGCAAGGGTTCACCGCGCCGTATTCGAGCTTTATGACCCTGCAAATGGAGCGGGCCGGTCTCAATATCATCGGCCGGACAACCTGCCCGGAATTTGGCGTCACCGGCACCACGGAGTCCATTTTGACCGGCGCCACTCGCAACCCGTGGGATACCCGAAAAATTGCGGGTGGGTCGAGCGGCGGGTCTGCGGCCATCACCGCGGCCGGCGTGGTGCCGATGGCGCACGCCAACGACGGGGGTGGTTCCACCCGGATTCCGGCCAGTGTCTGCGGCAATGTGGGCATGAAGCACTCCCGCGGGCGCATCAGCTACATGCCGGAAGGGTGTGATCTGTCGTTTCCCTTGTTTTCCGACGGCGTCAACGCCCGCAGCGTGCGCGACATGGCGGGATTCCTCGATGCCGTCATGGGCCCGGCGCCGGGTGAGCCGATTCCGTGGGCGAGACCGGAGCGGCCCTACGCGGAGGAGGTCGATCGCGAGCCTGGTCGCTTGCGCATCGCCATGTGCAGTGAGCGGTGGGGGCCATTTCCCATCCCGGATCACGTTGGCCAGCAGATTCAATCGGTTGCGAGACGGCTGGAGGGCGCGGGCCATTCGGTGACCGAAGCCATTCCGGAATTCGCCTACGAACAGTACCTGGAAGCGTTCAAGCGCTTATGGGTCATCGACATTGCCGCCATGCTGGAGTCCGAAGCGGCGAACATGGGGCGAGAGATATCGCGGGATACCGTCGAGCCCATCACCCTGAAGCTTTACGAGGAGGGCAGCCGGGCGAGGGCGGCGGAGCGCCTAGGCATTGCGGAGTTTTTCAGCCACATGGGGCGCCAGCTCGGCTCCTTTTTCGAAAGCCATGATCTGCTGCTGACGCCGGTCATGCTCGATGACACACCAGAGCTTGGCAGCCCCTTGAACCTGACGCGGGAGCGACTCTCGCTGGATGAATGGTTTGACCACCTGCTTGGGCTCATCCCGATCACGCCGGTTTGCAATTTCACCGGCACACCGGCGGTTTCCTTACCGTTGTGCGAAGATGCCTCCGGCATGCCCATGGGCGCCCATTTCATGGCGCCGATGGGGCGCGAGGACCGGCTGTTCAATATTGCCGGTCAGCTGGAAAAGATCTGCCCCTGGGCCGGCAAAAAACCGCCGCTGCACGCTGGCTCAGTCTGATGCCCAGTCGGGCAGCGTGTCGCGGACGAAAACATCCTCGACCGTTTCCGCGCGGCGTACCATCGCGGCCATCGCGCCGCTCACCAGCACCATGCCCGGTCTGGGTAATGCGTTGAAGTTGGACGCGCTCGGCTCACCATAAGCGCCGGTATTGAGAAAAGCGACGAGGTCCCCGCGCTCCAGTATCGGGGCGGGCAGGCGGTGTGTGAGAATCTCCGCGTTGCAGGTCTGGCCGACAATGTCATATAGCGCGGCGTTGTCTTGCCCCATTTTGTTGGCGATAAAGTAGTCGTACACGGGCCGTTCCAGGTTGAAACCATGCCCGTCCAAAAAGGTCTCCGCCGTATCGATTTCCGCCCAGCGATAATCCATGCCCGTATTCTCTTGCTTGATGTTCCTGACAGACGACAGGTGGATGCCGGTGTCAGCATGGATGCCCCGGCCTGGTTCCAGTTCCAGGCGGATGCCCTCAGGATCGAATCCGTGATCGAGCAGGGCCGCGCGCAGCGTATGGGCCACAGTATGGGCAAACACCTCCAGTTTCGGGGTCTCATAATCGACCACGGCAACGTCCGGGTCGCGGTCCAGCGGGCTCGGGAATCCGCCGCCAACATCGATGCAGCGCGGCGTCCAGCCGCCCATCAGCTCGCTGATTTCGCGGGTGAGGGCAATGGCGGCGCGAACCCATGCATCCCACAACAAGGGCCGCTTGCTGTGGCGGCCCATGTGAACATGGACGCCGACCGGGTCGACATGGGCGCAGTCTTTGATGCGTGCGGCCATACCCCTGAGCTCCGTGGTGGGGATACCGTACTTGATGATTCGGGTGAGGTATCCGACCTGCAATCCGGGTGCGAAGTCTGATTCGAGATCCAGGGAGCGCAAATCCGGCTTCATTCGCAGAAGCACACGGGCTTTGGTCCCAAGGCGGGCGGCCTCTTGATCACACAGATCGAGTTCGCGGGGGCTGTCAAGAACGATACGCGCGTCATGTTCCAGGGCCTTGCGGATGAGCGCGCGATTCTTGACGGACCCGTTCACCGACAGGTCATCACCGCGCACCCCTGCACGGATCGCGCATTCGAGCTCACCTGGGCCAAAAATGTCACAGCCGGTATCTTCCGCGGTCAGCACCTGGCGTATCGCGGTCACCGGGTTGGCTTTCAGGGAGGGGTACAGGCGAACAGGTCCGTCCTGCCAGCACGCCGCAAAGGTCTGCCGCCAGTGACGGACGTTATGACGAAGCCGGGATTCAGAGACGACATAGAGCGGAGTGCCGAATTGTTCCGCCAGTTTGAAGGTGTCACAATCTTCAATGAACAGCCGCTCACCGCGCATGCTGAGCGGCGCTCGCAACAGCTCATCGGTGACCAGTGAAGACCGCATAGGTCAGAGAAAATAACATGTTGAAAGGCGTGAGTGGTATACACCACCTGGCGGTATCGGTGCCCAACCTCGACGAGGCAAGGGCATTTTATTGTGGCGTCCTGGGTTTCGAACTCGCGGAGGCGTTTGAATTTGGCCCGGATGACGATAGCGAGCGGGTGACCGGGGTAAGCGGCGCCCGTGCGAAGGTCATGATGCTCAGGGCGGGAAATGTGCACGTCGAGGTTTTCGAATACGGGAATGCCGGCGTCAGGGAGCAGCCCCCGTCGCGGCCGGTTTGTGACCATGGCTACACGCATTTCGCCCTCGAGGTCGACGGAGATATCGACGAGGTTTACGAGGCATTGGGCAGGGCCGGTGTAAAGTGGCATTCGCCGCTGGTGGGCGATCTGGATAATGAAGGCTACCGTGTGACCTACGGGCGCGATCCCTTCGGCAATGTGATCGAGATTCAGAAGCTCTCAACCACGCATCCCGGCCACATCACCCAGCTGCCCCGGTGGCAGCCCTGACTCAGCGCTGCCGCGCTCGGTGCAGCACAAGGGCGAGTATGAGAAATGCGGCGAGCGCGGCGAGCGCGGACCCCGCACCCTGGTAGGTTACCGCCACCAGTCCAAACTGTCCGATGACCATGCCGGCCGTTGCGGCGCCCAGCGTCAGGCCCACGGCCTGAGCGGTAGACATCAGGACCACCCGTTTGCCACTGCTGTCTGACATGGCCGCCGTCGCGAACAGGTAGGGCAGCGCGAAGTTCCAGCTGCCGTTATATAGGCAGATGGCGAAGATCAGCAGGGGCGGGCTCTGCAGGTCCCTTAGTAGTGTGATGGCGATCACCTGACCCAGCATGGCGAGGGCGAAAGGCAGGACTCGCCCAAACCGGGACCCGATGACTGCGGCCATCAGCGCGCCACCAAGGCCAACAAACATGCCCAGAGCCAGCGCGTTGCCCACCTCCTGGGGGCTGATGCCGGCCTGTGCGCCAATCCGCTCGACAAAGGCCCAAACACCCCCAAGGCCCAGATACCAGACGAACTGGCAGCCAAGCGCCAGCCAGATCGCCGCCCGAGGCGCAACGGCCCCGCGATTGACGGGCGTCGCCCGTCCAAGGCCAGTGGGCGGCAGATACCTTAGGCCGGGGATCATCAACAGCGAGATGATGGCGAGTGGCAGAAACACGGCCGCGACACCATGGGCGCCGATCGCGGACGGCAGCCAGGTAAAGCCGATCATGGCGAGGATCACCTGGGCGACGATGGCGATGGAGAAGTTTCGTTCGGTTTTCACCGTATCGCTCAAAGCCGCGATCGCGAGCGCGTACCCGGTGCCAATGCCGAAAAATCCAGTCATGAACCGCACGGCGATCACCGTGCCGAAATCGCTGATGAGGGCCGATACGGTATTTCCTGTGACCAGTGCCACCACTGCCAGGAGCGCCATGCGGCGCCAGGGCCAGCGTCGAACCCACTGCGTTGCCGCGATGCCGGCCAGCGCGCTTCCGGCGACCTCGGCACCGGCGATGAGCCCCAACTGCTCGGCACTGAAACCCAGGTGATCGGCCAGTGCGCCCAGGTACATCGGCTGGATGTTGAAGCTGGCGACCGACACGGCGCCGAGGGCCACGATAGCGCCGATCGTGGACAGTGGGTCGCGAGCGTTTGGCCGGCTGCTGCTCATCGTCCGTCCGTCGCCGCCTGAGCCTCAGTCAACTTTGGGACGGCAAGGCCAGACGATGTCTGCCTGCGTTGTTCTGTGCCTGGCCGGTTGCCCGTTTCGGACCGCATGATGGCCCGCGCCGGCCCGCCCAGTGGGGGAAGACGTTTCAATCGATGTCCAGGATGACACAGCCGCGCAAGCCGCCTCGCTCAATCCGTTCATGGGCCTGTGCGATGTCCTCCAAGGGCAGGCGATGCGCAATGCGGTGCCTGAGCCAGCCGCTGCGAAGGGCCTGGTCGATGTCGGAAATGGCCCTCAGTTTGGCCGATTCCGGCATGTCGTAGACGATGACCAGTTGAATCGTCAAATCCATGAACATCATTCGGTAAAAAGGAATTCGCGGCTCCATGTCGGACATGGAGGCATAAGTCGCAATCGTCCCGCCCACGCGAATCACGTTCAGTACCTGCTCGAGGTTTCCGCCAAAATCGACGTCCACGACGCGATCGATCGCCTGGCCGCCGGTCGCTTCGAGGACCGCTTCGGACCAGTCCGCTTCTTGGTGATTGATCACGGCGCTGGCGCCTGCCTCACGGCAGGCTTCGGCATCTGCATCGTTGCTGGCGGTGGCAATCACCCGCGCGCCCGCATGAGATGCCCATTGCACGGCATAATGGCCAACGCGTCCGGCGCCGCCGGTGATCAGCAAACGCTGGTCGGCCACCTGGCCACTCGCGAAAACACAGCGGTGCGCGGTCATGGCGGGAATCCCCAGGCAGGCGCCGATGCCGAAGCCGATGGTATCGGGCAAGGTCGCCACCCGGCTGCTATCAACTGCGACCTTCTCGGCGGCGGTGCCAAAGCGGCGCGCGTGTTGCGCCTGGTACACCCACACCCGCTCGCCGACACGCGCCGGGTTGACGTTCTTACCGACAGCGTCGATGACGCCCGCGCCATCGCTGTGCGGAATGATGTATCCATCGCTGAGCAATTCGGGCATCGAACCAGCCCGTTTCTTGACGTCGGATGGGTTGATCCCGCTGGTGCGTAACGCCACCCGGACCTCCCCGGCTCCAGGTTCGGGCTCTGGCTGTTCGCCGACCTGCAGCACTTCCCTGGCCGCACCAAATGATTCAAACCAGGCAGCTTTCATTGAGGCTTCATCGCTCCTTTGCCGTCATGGGTCATCCTGGGCAAAACTCTCGCTGTGACCGTCCAGCCCTATGGCCTGTCCGGATATCCTCGCGCCAAGTTCAGAAGCCAGGAAGAGCGCCATGTTAGCAATATCTTCCGGCTGCATGAAAACACGCATGGAACTCTGCTTCAGATAGCTTTGGCGGATAGCTTCAATCGGGATGTCGCCGGTCCGGGCTTCCCGACGCATGACGCGTTCGATTCGCGGCCCTGCAACGCTGCCCGGGCAGAGGGCATTGACCCGTATGGCGTCTTTCCCCAGTTCCATGGCCAGGGTCTTGACCAGTCCGATCAACCCCCACTTGGAGGCCGTGTAGGGCGCGCGCATGGGACATCCCATGAAGGCCGCGCTGGAGGCGATGAACAGCATGGAGCCACCGCCACGACTGCGCATTATGGGAATTGCGCGGCGGGCAAAATAGAAATGACTGCTGAGATTGACCTCAATGGTGCGTAACCAGTCCTCGGGCGAGATGCCCTCCGCCGGTGATACCGGTCCGGCGATGCCGGCATTATTGACCAACACGTCCAGATGCCCTCCGCCGCGCTCGATGGCATTGAACATGGCATCCACGGCCTGGTGGTCGGCTACATCCAAATCGGTGGTGATGGCCCCCGGATGCGCGCTTTGAAAATCCGACAAGGCCGGGCGGTCGTTGTCGCAAACGTGTACGCGACAGCCCGAAGCAAGAAACGCCTCGGCAATGCCGCGTCCTATTCCGCGCGCGGCGGCGGTGACCAGCACGTGGCAGTCTGGGCCTAATCCTCTCAGTTTCAGTTCGGTCATGGGTATCACCGGGGTGACGCAGATTCCCTGCCGGCCAATGTACACCATGTTCAGCGCAGAAACCGACCTTGAATATTGGCAGGCCCGTCATGGGGGCACATGTGGTTTTGCAGTGGAAAGGTTGGGTGAATGTAGGCAAAATGACGCGCAGTTAGTACGAAATGTGCCAAGGGGAAATGCGAACACAGGGGACAAAACCACTCACCGTGTTCTTTTTGTGGCTCAGCGTCATCATTGTGATGGCGGTGGCGCTCGCCAATATGGCCAGCGCCCAGGTACCGCCTGGCTACTACGGCTCGGCCGATACCAGCAATGCCGCCACGCTGCGGGCCACCTTGCATGACATCATCGACGACCACACCCGCTATCCGTACACGGCCACCGGAACAGATACCTGGGATATCCTCGAGATTGCTGATCAGGACCCCGACCTGCCCGGCAACGTGATCACCGTCTACCGAAACGCAAGCTACCTCAAGCAGGGCGGCGGCAATGACCTGTATAACCGTGAGCACAGTTGGCCGAAATCCTACGGATTTCCCGCCGATGGCTCGACCAATTACCCCTATACGGATGCGCATCACCTGTTCATCGCGGACTCCGGCTACAACAGTTCGCGTTCCAACAAGCCCTTCGACAGCTGCCCTGCATGCACCGAAAAGCCGACCGATGCCAACAACGGGCGTGGAGGGCTGGGTGGCGGCTATCCGGGTGACTCCAACTGGACGGCTGGCAGCTTTACTGCGGGCGCCTGGGAGGTGTGGACCGCGCGCCGGGGCGATATCGCCCGCGCCATGTTCTACATGGATATCCGCTACGAGGCGGGCAAACACGGCGTGACGGGCGTGGATGAACCCGATCTCGTGCTGACCGATGATCGGGCCTTGATTGAGGCTTCCAACACGGGCAGCAACGAAGCGGTGGCCTACATGGGCCTGGTCTCGGTGCTGCTGCAGTGGCATCGTGAGGATCCGGTGGACTGGATCGAACTGGCCAGGAATGACGCCGTGGCTGCGTTCCAGGGTAACCGCAACCCGTTTATTGACAACCCCGAATGGGCGGAATGTATTTTCGGCACGGCCTGTGATCCGGGTCCTCCGCCTGTGACGGCGGGTGTCTTCATCAACGAGTTCCACTACGACAACAAGGGCGGGGATTCGGGCGAGTTCGTGGAAGTGGCTGGCGCGGCGGGCACCGACCTGACCGGTTGGCTGGTGTTGGGCTATAACGGAGCCGATGGTACCGTGTACTCAACCCTGGCCCTGAGCGGAATCATTCCGGACCAGCAGGGCTGCATGGGGGTGTTGCCTTTTGACCTGTCAGGACTCCAGAACGGTGGCCCGGATGGTCTGGCGCTGGTGGATGACGCAGGGGCCGTGCGCCATGTGCTGGCCTATGAAGGCAGTTTCACGGCCGCTGATGGGCCGGCAGCCGGGCAGGATTTTCCTGATATCGGTCGGGCCGAGACCAGCCGGACGCGCGTTGGACAGTCTCTGCAGTTGGGTGGCGCCGGCAGCATGGTCGAAGATTTCAACTGGCAGAAGCCTGCCAATGACACCTATGGTCTGCCTAATCGAAACCAGGATTTTGACGGCTGCGGCGGCGATTTCGAAGCCCCGGCCGCGCCAGCGGGATTGGCGGCTGTGGCGGGTGATGCCCAGGTCGACCTCGACTGGGGCGACAACGCCGAGGCCGACCTTGCCGGTTATCACGTCTACCGTGCTGACCAGGCTGCCGGGCCGTACGACCGGATAACGGGCAGCCCCTTGGGCGCCAGCGATTTTACGGATACGGGTCTCACCAACGGGCAGGTGTTTTATTACGTCGTCACCGCGGTGGACGTCAATGACAATGAGTCGGCGCAGAGCGCGGAGGTCAGCGCGATGCC
Organism: Lysobacterales bacterium; assembly: GCA_011524975.1. Lineage (GTDB taxonomy): Bacteria > Pseudomonadota > Gammaproteobacteria > Xanthomonadales > SZUA-36 > WTJD01. Next base: position 455 of record WTJD01000052.1, on the reverse strand, counting down.
GACCGGCGGCCCGGTGGTCACCGGCATGGCCTGGATCAATGAGTTCCACTACGACAATGATGGCACCGACACGGGAGAGTTCATCGAGGTGGCCGGGCCGGCGGGCCTTGACCTGGCTGGCTGGCAGCTGCTGGGGTATAACGGGAACGGCGGTACGGTCTACGCTTCGTTGGCCCTGGCCGGGAGCCTGCCTGACCTGGACAACGGCTATGGCGTGCTCGCGTTCGATTTTGCCGGCCTGCAAAACGGCAGCCCTGACGGTATCGCGCTGGTCAACCCGGGAGGTGAGGTAACCGACCTGCTGTCTTATGAAGGCAGCCTGACGGCGGTTGATGGGCCCGCGGCCGGTCAAACCCTGGCTGACATCGGGGTGGCTGAGAGCGGCACAACGCCCATTGGTTTCTCCATTCAACGCGTGGGCAGCGGCACTGAAGCAGCGGCATTTACCTGGGGCA
>WTJD01000258.1 GCA_011524975.1 Lysobacterales bacterium | reverse complement strand
AACCGCCAAACGGCCCCGGTTGAGGCCGGGGCCGTCTGTACAGATCTGCCAATCTTTAAGGATCGGCTGATCAGCCCGCTTTGGCCGCGGGTGGGGCCTCCTCCATTTCTTCCTCATAGCCAGTCACCATAGCCTTGAAGTGCGCGCTTGCCGTGTGCCCGAGTGAACCCAGGTACACATGGATAAGGATGAATGACGCAAAGAAGATGAAGACCAATACGTGGACGGTGGAAACCACCCGAACGCCGCCCAGCGCCTCAACCCAGGAGTAAAACCGGTCGACATCCCAGAGCAGCAGACCCGTGCCGAACTGTATGGGCACGATGATCAGCATGACGATCTGGTACATCACCTTTTGCAAGGGGTTGAACTTGGCGTATGGGTGAACGTGGTGGGGGTTCGGGTGCCCACGGAAGATCCCGTAACTGTAATAGCGAATCTGCTTCAGCGTGTCGCCGAAGTATTTCTTCGGGTCCAGTTCGGGATGATAGACACTGACCTTGTCGGTCAGCAGATAAAACAGCAACCAAATGAGGTAGTTGGCCATCAAGGCAAAGCCGAGCCAGTTATGGAACCGTACGGCCGATTCGAAGCTCATCAGGCCGAGGATGTCGGTGTAGCGAATCTGCAGGCCGGTCACGATCAGCAGGATGAATCCGAGTGCGTTGATCCAGTGCCAGATCCGCACGGGCAGGGGATGTACGTAGGTTTTTTTCATGTTGCTGCTCCTGTCAGCCCTTGCTTCTGAACCACTTTCTGACGGACCAGTGCGTGAGCGGTATGGCGACCCCGGCCGTCAGGGCCAGGACCAGCAGACCGTCCAGCAGCCCGATGCGGGTGCTGCCGGCGGTATAGAAATTGCCCACCGAATCAAGCGAAACGGGCGAGGTCAGCGTGTTCTGAGCGGCGTCGTATCGAATACGCCTGCCGTCCTCTGCCGTTACCGAGACCGTGACGTTTTCAAATGCCAGCGCGCCTTTCTGGTGGCAGGTGCCGCACTCACGCACAGCTTCAGACTTGTGGGCCAGGTGGTGGGCGTCTTCACCGCGCACCTCCAGCCGTCCGCGCAGCGTCAACGAGGTGTCCATGCCTTCGCTGTCGGCCGTGCGTACCAGGTTCCACAGTTCGAGCGGGCTCAGGCCGTCACCGTCGACGTCGAGCTCCCTCGCCCTGGCGATAAAGCGCGGATCATCGCTGGGCTCGCCCACCAGTGTTCTGGACTGACGGTCGAACAGGCGGAGGTCCACGGCGCGCTCTGCGTCAGGCGAGTGGCAGGCCGCGCAGGCAACAGACTTGAGGTGCAGTCCGCTGTTGGGCAGCCACTCGTTATGTGCGTCAGCAGCCTCCTCATGACAGCCGAGGCAGGCCGCCTGGAGCCGTTCGCCCGCGTTGGCGGCCGTCATATCATGCAGGCTGTGACAGTCGGAGCACGCCGGCGCGCCCAGATCTTCCAGGCCGATCCTTGCCTCGCCGTGCATGCTCGACCGGTAGGCTTCGAAAATGTCCTCATGGCATTGCACGCAAACGGCGCCGCTATGGGTTTGGGTTTTCGCTACCTGCTTCTGCGCGTGTACGTCGTGACAGTTGGAGCAAACGGGCGCGTTCGCATTGCCGTCGGCCACCAGGCTGGCGTGAATACTGCCCTCATACTGTTGATACATCGCGGCGTGGCAGCCTTTGCAGGCATCTTTCCTGGCCACGGTGTAAGCGCGAGCGCTGTCATAGCTTGAGCCTGGCGGATGGGCGGTCGGATCGATGTCACCATGGCAGCCCGCGCAACCCATCATTGAGTGAACAGAGCCGGCAAATGCCTGCTTATCGACGAAGAGCGAGCGTTTTTGGCCGTCATCCATGGTCTTGCTGAGGGCGGGCATGGAGTGGCAGGCCAGGCACGCCTGGGCTGCCGGGGTGACGGTGACCTCTGCCCAGGCCGTATGGGCCGGCCCCATCAAGAGCGCAGTGGCTGCCGCCATCAGCAGCCCCATCCGTGCGCCCCGCGACAGGGTGAAAAGCGTGCGGTTTCGGTTTGCGTACGTCATTTGGCCTCGCTCCTTTCCCAGCCTGCGCTCACTCGGTGGGCGCGTTCTTGTCGGTGAATGCTGCCC
>WTJD01000197.1:15999-23762 GCA_011524975.1 Lysobacterales bacterium | reverse complement strand
CGTCGCGTTTCTGGCGGCGGCGATCGAATGGGTTGATGGCAGTATTGCCCGCAACCGCCGAGACGATGGGTTGTTCCACGCCTACAACCTCATGCAGCCCGGGCCTGATGGTGTGGTGATTAACCGTCTCGACGTCATGCTGGAGGGGCAGGCGGCCGTTTTGTACTCCGGCTTTCTTGACCCCGAGGAAAGCCTGTCACTGCTCAGGCAGTTGCGCCACAGCGACCTGTATCGAGAGGACCAGGACAGCTACGTGTTATACCCGGACCGGCAACTGCCCACTTTCCTGGAAAAAAACAGAATTTCCGAGGCCCTGATCGACGCCAACGATTTTGCGAAAGCCGAACTGGACAGCGGACAGTCCGCTTACCTCGTAAGAGACGTCGATGGCGCCGCCCATTTCCGCGCGCGGTTTCGCAATGCAGCCATGCTGGCGGCAGCTCTGCAGGCGGATGCCGGCGTGGACGAACCTTCCGCCCAATGGCTGTTGGATGCCTACGAGCACACGTTCGATCATCAGCGGTTTACCGGCCGGTCTGGCGGTATGTACAAGTACGAGGGTTTGGGTTGCATCTACTGGCACATGGTTTCGAAGCTGGTGCTGGCGGCGGCGGAAGTCGCTGTGGAAGCGGATCACGACGGTACGAGCGCCGATGTTTTCGAGGGTCTTGCCGCCTGCTACCGGGAAGCCCGGGAGGGCCTGGGATTGCACAAGTCACCCTCGCGCTACGGGGCCTTTCCCACCGATGCCTACTCGCACACACCGGGCTTTGCGGGTGTTCAGCAGCCCGGTCTGACCGGGCAGGTGAAGGAGGATGTCATCGCCCGTTTCACGCAGTTGGGTGTCGTGGTTGAAAAGGGTGAAACGCGGTTCGCGCCCCGGTTGCTGGAAGCCGAGGAGTTTTTCACACAGCCATCAGAGTGGCACTACATTACCCAGGGTCAGGCGCGCTCGATGACGCTACCGGCGGGCACGATGGGTTTCACCATCTGCGGCGTGCCCGTGATCTACCGCAAGGGCGAGGGGCAGGCGCTCGACCTTGTCGACAGCGAAGGCCGGTTGCACGAAATGGAAGATCATCGGCTTGACGCGGCCTGGAGCCGCTCCTTGTTCTCCAGGGATGGCCGGATTGCCGAGATTCGAGTCAGTATTCCGGAGTCCTGGTTGCGTTAATCAGCCGCTCAGGCCGGTTGTCAGGCCGGTTGTCAGGTAGGTTCAGCTTTGTGTCAGCAGCCATTTCCTGAGGCGGTTGGAATCCCCAAATGGGGTTAACTTGCCGAAGGAGTCCAGCAGTACGATAAATACGTCCTCGCCATCGATGCGGGCCTGCATGACGAGGCAACGCCCGGATTCGTTTAGGTAACCGGTCTTGCTCAGCCCTATTTCCCAACTGGGGTTCTTCAACAGGCGGTTGGTGTTGCCGTAAACCAGGGGGCCCCTGCCTTTGTACGGCCGGACTTCCAACCGCTGGGTGGTGCTGGATTCCTTGATCAGCGGATACCCATGGGCGGCCTGGATCATCGTCGCGAGATCGCGCGCGGTGGACTGGTTTTCCACGCGAAGCCCTGCCGGGTCTGCAAACCGGGTACTGACCATACCCAGGCGCCGGGCTGATTCGTTCATGGCGCTGACGAAGGCTGCCGTGCCGCCCGGGAAATTCCTTCCCAGGGCGCTGGCCGCTCGATTTTCCGAGGACATGAGCGCCAACATGAGCATCTCGCGGCGGCTGAGCGTCGCGCCGAATTCCAGCCGCGATCCGGTCAGCTGCACCAGGTCACGATCGTCGCTGGTGACGGAAATGGCTTCTTCCAGATCCAGCCCGGAATCGAGGATGACCATGGCCGTCATCAGTTTTGTGATCGAGGCCACGGGGCGAACGCTGTGTTCATCCTTGCCGTAGATCACGGTGCCGCTGGTGTCGACGACATAGGCGGATTCGGAGCGAAGCTGGGGCGTTCCCTGCAGGTCATGGAAGCGCGAAGTGCTTGCCGTGGCCGCTATAACAAAGAGGCTTGCGAGCATCAGTGGCAGGGCAGCGAAGTGCTTTCGGTTGCGGGTTTTAGCGCTCATTTGCGCCACATTATGTTGCAATGCCCGCAGTGCCGACAACCGGCCGTAAAAAGCCGTGGTCCGGCAAAAAAATGTCACTTGAATTCACTCCGTGCTTGGTTGAATATGGTGGGCTTAACGTGCGCGTTATGCACACCCTGAACAAGCAGCGAATTACGAGGAATTCCGATGCCCCAAGCTACGCTAAAACCCGGTGTCGTAACCGGCTCCGATTATCGCGTCCTGGTCGATGCAGCCAAAAGTGGCGGTTACGCGCTGCCGGCGGTCAACGTGGTTGGCACCAACACCATCAACTCGGTGATGGAAGCGGCCGCGAAGGCCAATTCTGACATCATCATTCAGCTTTCCAACAGCGGCGCAGCTTTTTACGCCGGCGCGGGCATGGAAGATGGATTCAAGGCAAAGGTCATGGGCGCTGTGGCAGCGGCCCGTCACGCGCACCTGCTGGCCGAGCATTACGGTATTTGCGTGGTCATGCATACCGACCACGCCAATCGCAAGCTCATCCCCTGGGTAGAGGCCATGCTGGACGAGGGTGAGAAATTCTATGAAGAAACCGGCAAGCCGCTTTACAGCTCCCACATGCTCGACCTGTCAGAGGATGACATCGACTTCAACCTCTCCGAGTGCGCGCGCGTGCTGGAGCGTATGGCGAAAATAGACATGTCGCTGGAGATCGAGCTTGGCGTCACAGGCGGCGAGGAGGACGGTGTCGGTGGCGAATTCGATGAGTCTGCGGACAATTCCCGGCTGTACACGCAGCCCGAAGACGTGCTGCGGGCCTATGAGCTGCTTGACCCCATCGGCCATTTTTCCGTGGCGGCCTCTTTTGGCAACGTGCACGGTGTGTACAAGCCGGGCAATGTGAAATTGCGCCCCGAGATTCTGAAGAATTCACAGGATCTGGTCCAGAGCACGCACAACACCGGGCCCAATCCCTTGCACCTGGTGTTCCACGGTGGTTCCGGCTCGGAAAAGGCCAAGATCCACGAGGCGGTCGGTTACGGCGTGTTCAAGATGAATATCGACACCGATACCCAGTTTGCTTTCTCCGAACGTGTCGGGGCATTCGTCGAAGAAAACCCCAAGGCCTTCAAGTTCCAGATCGATCCTGAAGACGGCACGCCGTACAAGAAGTTTTATGATCCGCGCAAATACCTGAGGCTCGGTGAGCAAGGTATCGTCGACCGCTTGCAAGAGGCTTGCGAAGATCTCAAGTCCAAGGGCCGGTCGATTGCCGCAGCCTGAGCGACTTTAACCGCGCGCATTCCCCGAATGGGCGCCGATGTGACATGAGCGGCCCGTCCCCGGTCTGAGGGCGGGCCGTTTTTTATGACGTCGGTACCGCATGACGCGCTGAATCGGCAGCTCCGGCCGGTCGTCCATGACGGGGCCACGAGTCCGCATATGGCAGCGGTTCAGCGCTCGATGGTGTAGGAGATATCGACACCGTTGTCTTCTTCACTCGAGGTCGCCTTGATGCCAAACCCCTTTCGGAGGTCGTAACGCACGCTGACCGTACGCGCCTCATCGACCAGGCTGATGCCATAGCTGATGTAAAGCCGCGGCGCGATGTAGGTGCCGATGTCAAAGGCGCCGACACCCTGCCCGTATTGGAAATCGCTGCCGGTGACCAGGAGCGTCCAGGCTCGTTCCTCCGTGGTCTCGGGATGGGTGTACGCCTCGATCCGCGGCCGGCTGGCCGTGCCGGCGATACGAACCCCGGCAGACTGGATCTGCGTGTTGCCAAAAATGCTGCGCTCCGCCCGCACATCCAGCCTCGGCTCGTTAACAGGGCCGCCCTGGAACCGAATCCGGCCATTGTTGACCTGGAGCCGAGGCCCATAACTGCGGATTTCCCCATTCAGATAGACCACGCCCGTGGCGCTCGGTATCGGGTCACCGGACCAGTCGAGCGCGACCTCTCCGGCCGCGTTGAGTGCGAGCGCAGGCGTCTCGACGCTGACCTCATCGCCGAGGGTCACCATCACATGGCCCGTGACATGGGCCTCGGATGAGGAGGTGTTTTCCACCTCAGGGCGTTCTCCGGCCACGATGACAACGTCCGCGCTTTCCGATATTCGCTCGGCGATGGCGGTATTGGGGACGATCCTTGCCTTGGGTATGGATAGCTTACCGCCAATGGCCCAGTCGCCCGATTGCCAACCCATTTCGAGCCGTGTATGTGCGGTCGCGTTGAAGTTCGGTAGATTGATGACCTGCAAATCATCGCCCTCAATCTTCCATTCCACCCGGGGCGCGCCCCAGTGCGCCAAATCCAGCAACAGATCGACGTCCGCCTCGCCCTCGCCCATGGCGAGTCTGCCGCGGGCCGTCAACTGATCCTGCCGGGAGACCTGCCCATCCAGGTTCAGCCTGACGCGCTTCAGGCCCAGGGCCGGAACATCGAACCGGGCCTCCTGCAGCATGACCTGTCCTTCCAGATGCGGTGCGGCAACCTGGCCCAGGATCCTGGCGTCAACCGCCAGCTGGCCTGAAAGCCTTGAGAGGTAGGGAAGAAACACCTGCAGGGGATAGAGGTCGTCGACCTCGACCCTCAGCTGCCCGTCGATATCGCCCATGCCCGCTCGTGACAGTTCAGAGATGGCATAGTCGGCCACCACCCCGCCCAGGCCGGGTAACGGCAGACGCAAGCGCCCCCCCAACAGCTGGCCGTCCTCGATGCGGAAGGCGAATTCGCCCGGTCCTGTTTGCAGGTCTTCCCATTCATTGGCCCCATGCCGAATGAGACCGGGCGTCAGTGTGAGACTGACTGCTCCCGAAGGCCGTGTGCCGGTCTTTTGCCTCCAGGTCAGATGGCCATCCAAGTGTTGGCTGAATTCCAGGTCTGCCGAGAAGGCATCCCCCAACCACTGCAGGGGCAAAGCCTGCACGCGCCCCTGCAGTTCCATCCACGCGCCCTGCTGCCAGCCGGCCTGAAGGCAAAGGGCATCGGCGGGCGCGGTCTCCAGGCAGGCCTCTTCCAGCTCCAGGTGGTCGCCGTTGATGGAGAGGCGGGCGGGTTTTTTCAGCGTCATGGCCTGCTGAGCATGGGCGTATCGGAGATGGCTCAGCTCGCCGCTGAACGCCAGTTCCGAGGGCCTGTGCCAACCCGTCAGCTCGCCCCGCAAGCTCGCGGCGAGCTGTTGCGCTCCGTCCTCTGCCTCCAGCCGGAGTTGCTGCTGTTGACCGATATGGCTGAGCACCGCGCGCGCACGCTGGATCTGGACCTGGTCAATGGAAACACCCCGCAGCGTGGCTTCCATGAGGGCGTCTTCAGCGGCAGGGCCCGCGCTTCCCGCAATGCGCGCCTCATCGATGCTCAGGTCTTGCCCTCGAAGGTCTTTCAGGGCCAGGTCCAGCTCAATCTCAGGAAGGCCTCCTGCCGTCCGCCATGTGCCTTGCCCCTGTATTTCGGCCCTGGCGAGCCTGGCGAACAAGCCGGGGCGAGCTGCGTGAACGGTGAAACCTATACCCTGCTCAGGGTCACCGTCCAGGCGCAGGCGTGAATTCGGGGCCAGCAGCTCGACCGACTCGAAGGCCAGCCGGCCCGGCCTGAGACGTACGGTCCCGGCGCCGGACAGTGCTTCACCACGCAGTGTTCCGGACAGGTCGCTCAGGTGGATCACGGTGTCGGGGCTCGATGGTTCGCGGAAGGCCGAAGCGCGGACATTCACCAGGGCGGGCCAGTCTGGCCAAATCGCGCCCAGGTCAATGCGCGAGGCGTTCAGCTCCGCGTTCCAGTCCGGCGGGCCCGACCAGTCGGCATGGACCGTTCCCTGCAGCGTACCGCCCATGATGACTGACCGGTCGAGTTCGATCCCGGCTGATGATTCATTGCCATGGCCTTGCAGCATCAGCTTAGCTTCAGGGTAGGGTGGGGCCTGCATCGTGATTTCGCCGTCCAGCTGCCAGTCTTCGAGACGTCCTTCCAGCCGCACAAGGCCCTCTGGGCTCAGGACCAGCGGTTCTCCGGTGACAGGCCAGTGGACGTCGGTCCACCCCAGATGGACATCGTCAAACGACACGCCGGGACGCCAGCGGCCACCGCCACTGAAACGGGCCTGGCTGCCCTTGAGCCGCATATTCAGTGCCGGAATGCTCAGGATGTCTTTGTCCCAGCTCAGTTCCAACGCGCCCGCCATTTCCTGACCCTCCGGCCAGGGCGCAACCCAGCAGCCAGGGTCCAACCGGTCCAGCACGGCGAAAAGGCGTGCGGACACACCGGCTGTCCACAGCGCGTCGACATCCACTTTGCCCGACGCGCAGTCGGCTTCGACCCGGCTGTCCCGCAGACGAACCCCGAACAGGTCTCCCTCGGCGCTCGCGTGCCAGGAAATATCTCCGACGAATGCCTGCCGCGCCTGGGCGGAGATATCGAGATTGAAATTCCGGTCTGATCCCCATGCCTCCAGCTGTAAGGTTCGGATGAGCAGGGGGTCGGCTTGCTGCTGCCCGATGTCCAGGCTGAGGTCGGTTACGGCACCGCGCGCAGACCAGCCCGGTTGGCTTAACCAGTGGCTCAACTGGGCGCTCAGCTGAAGTTGACCGTCGTCTTGATGAACATTGAGTGTCGATAACGCCGAGTCACCGGTCGCTTCCAGTTCCAGCCCCGGGCTGAGCCAGCCGATGCGGTTGGACAGGGGCTCGGGCAGAGCCAATCGCCCACTCAGTTCGTGCGGATAGGGGGCGTCAAGGCCTGCGAAACCGCCCAGCGAGAGACCAAAGCCGTTGCCCTCGATGCGTAACTCATCTGCTTCGAGATTCTGGCCCCAGCGCCCGCTAAACCGGACGTAAAGCGGGCCGGTGGCTGCGGGCCATTCCTCGCCCTCGACCCGCAGCCGGTGAACGACGAGATGCTCAACTGATACTGGCACGGGCGCTTCCAGCCGGCTGACGGTTGCAGCGGGCTCACCGCCGGCCGACGCGGGCTGCTTCAGGTTCACGACGAGCTGGTCGACATCCAGCAGGGCGAGTTCAACGTCCAACGGCCAAAGGCCGATGCCGGCCTCGAGCTTCAGTGTATCGGCATGCAGATCCATTCCCGGCAACGAATACGACACATTCCGGAGGGTCAGGCCGGAGGCGATGGTTCCCGATACCGAATCGGCCCGCAGCCCCTCGATGAAACCGCTCACGCGGGCCCAGGCCCATCGCGCGCCGGGCTCACTGTAAAAGAGCGTGCCCCAGGCCAGGAGCAGGGACAGCGACAGCATGATGAGTATCGCGAGCGCGCCTTTTACGAAGCGTGTCCGTCTCATAACAGGGGCGTACCTATGGTGAGGTAGATCTCCCACGGTTTTCCAGGGATATCCAGACCTTGGGCCGCGTCCAGCCGGACGGCGCCCAGCATGGAATACCAGCGAATGCCCACGCCGGCGCCCCGTTTCAAACGCGGGTCACTCCAGTGGTTGAATGCGTTGCCGATGTCGAAGAAAGCGGCGACAGACCATTGCTCAAGCGCCAGGAACTCCAGCTCGGCACTGCCCGTAAGCAGGTGGTTTGAGCCGATTCCGTTGGTGCTCAGGTCGTTGTAGCCGTATCCGCGAACACTTTGGCTGCCGCCGGCCCTGAAGCTGTAACGGTAAGGCAGTTCGGTCACGAGTAATGTGGATGCTCCGTCTTCGCCGGATACGTAGAATGGCTTTAAATCGGCATCCGACCATCCGACTTCGCCCCTGAGCAGGATTTT
>WTJD01000197.1:5145-15989 GCA_011524975.1 Lysobacterales bacterium | reverse complement strand
GGATTTTCCACCGATGTCCTAGCAGGCGATTCCAGCGCGATGACAGATAGACCTGGCTGAAGCTTTTCTCCGAACCCCAGGCTTCGTTCGCCGTCAGCGCCCAGGCTCGTTCGTGGTGACCGGTGGTCATGAACCCGGAGCCGCGAATCACGGGCCAGTCCAGGTCCACACCCACCGCGACGGTGTGATCCGTGCTGCCGAACAGATCATCCAGGAAGTCGCCGGCTGGCTGAGCCGCGGCTTCGTTCAATGCCTGGTTAAAATTGTCCCGCTCCCTCAGCAGGTCGACAAACACGGTGGATTGGATACGCCGATTGCTCCAGGGGTTGTTGTGAAGCCTCAGGCGGCCAAGCCTCAGCTGCGTATCGAAAATTTCGCCCTTGGCGATTCGGAGCACCTCCTGGTCGTTATCGTCCTTCAGGACGAACTCCTGGGTTTCTCGCCGCAAAATGCCGTTGGCCAGCCAGAATTGCAGGCTGTTCGTTCGGCGCGGCAGGCGATATTCGCCCGTGGCCTGGAGCTCCGAGTCCTGTTGCCGCCAGCCGGCGCCCAGACGCATCGAATCACCACGGTCAGACAAAAGATGCCGGGTCCAGTGGTACTGTGTCCTGAAAAGGGTATCGGTGCCGTAACCAACGCTGAACTGGTGCGTTACCCGGTTTCTGGGTGATAAGCGAACACGGAAGTCAACGACGGGCGGTTCCCTGTCCAGGTGTTTTTGCTCCAGCACTTCGATATCGCCGAAATACCCGGTGCGCCAGAGGTCCAGGCGCAGTTCTTCAACCAGTGCAACGCGATAGGGGTCGCCCGGGTCAAAACGCGCAATCGGTTCCAGCACATGCGGCTGCACCGTGTCCTGTTCATACTCGATCCTCCCCATGACGGCGCGCTGGCCGGTCTGCAGAATCAGTTCCAGTTGCGCCCGGTTGGCATCCAGGTCAAGCGCGATACGGTGCGTGGTGAAGTCCGCTTTGAGAAAACCGCCGGCGCGCGCCAGATCCAGCGCCCGGTCTTTTTGCGACGACCAGATGGTCTGATCCAGGCGGGTGCCCGGCTCCAGCGGCCATCGCTCCAGCCATTGACGCAGGCCGGGCTGGTCGGCGCCTTCACCCATGACCTGAATATCGGCGTGCTCGACGAGAACAGGAGGGCCCGGATCGATGGTGATTTCAAGCCGCCAGGCGCTGTCGCCCTCGTCAGCCTGCAGGTCAGCCTGCAGGTCGGCCTGGACGTCGGCCTGGTAGTAACCCCAGGGCCGCATGGCGGCCTGAGCCCGATGCCGCGCTTGTTCCAGAAAGGACGCTCGGCGGCGCTCAGTCGAGAGCGAGTGCCCTAACGCCCACGCTGTCCGGACGTGGTTGACGACATTCTCGGCGATCGGGCCCTCGACGCCTTCGACGCGAATCGGCAATTCACTGGCGCGCGCTGGCGCGGCGCACAGCAGGCATGCCGTGCCGAGAGCGAGCAGGAAACCGGACCGTTTTCGCAGTAGAACGTGCTTGAATTGGTGGACACCGATCGACAGGTCAGGGCTCCATGGTGCGTGGCTCGGCCTATTATCGGACATGCCGGGGGCAAATGGCATGGTTCCCCGAACTGGAACCCAATGGCCGGTGAATGGCATCATGTCAGATCAGGCCACACAATGGGAGTTCATACATGGCAGGTGGTTGGGCGCGCGATGACGCCGTACAGGAACAAATCGAAGCCAGTGTCGAGGATGCCGTGGCGCTGGCGCGCAGTCGCATGCCCTCGGGTCAAAGCCGCAGCCACTGTGAGGATTGCGACGAGCCCATTCCAGAGGCCCGGCGATCGGCGGTACCGGGCGTTCGCCTGTGTATCACATGCCAGGCCGGCCAGGACGAGAAACAGGCCGTTTTCAACGGCTATAACCGCAGAGGCAGCAAGGACAGCCAGTTAAGATGAATAGCGCACAACGCAGAGTGAGGAAGGTTTTGACCGCATTCATGACCATGGTTTTTATCAGCCCCGGCGCCGCCCAGGCCGTTGAAGAGGCGGAGTATGCCGTGGTGCTGCAAGACGATCCCATCGAGATTCGGGACTACGCGGCGCAAATCGTGGCCGAAACCCGGGTCGAAGGCGACATGAAAGGGGCAGGCAATACGGCATTTGGTCCCCTGTTCGGCTATATCGGCGGTGACAATGAAACCCAGGCCAGCATCGCCATGACCGCTCCGGTGGCTCAGCGCGAGAGCGAGAGCGAGAAGATTGCCATGACGGCCCCGGTAGGCCAGCGCGCGGAGGGCGAGAGCTGGGTGGTCAGCTTTATGATGCCCGCGAACTATTCCATGGAAACGATACCCATGCCGACCGACCCCAGGGTCAGTCTTCGCGAAATCCCCCCGCAGCGAATGGCGGTGATCCGCTACTCCGGGCGCTGGACTGAAAAGAACTATGTCAAGCAACTCGAAGCCTTGCGCGAATGGATGTCGTCCAACGGGCTGGAGGCGGTCGGAGACCCGCTCTGGGCGCGCTACAACGCCCCGTTCTCTCTGCCATTCATGCGCCGCAATGAGATTTTGCTGCCTTTGGCTGAGGATGCCCTGCCAACGGATCAGTAGGTGACGCCTGCCGGCCTCGCGCCAGGCAAGGCCGGTAAAACGAGCCAGGCGGTCTCAGGTCGCCCCCGCTATCAGTGTTGCCAGTGCAGTGCGCGCGCCTTGTGCTGGTAGGCCTCAGCGGCCGCCTCGCTCCAGGCATCGCCGCCTTCCCGTTCGAAATACAGCGGTTCTCGCCGTATTTCATCCGGCGCAAGCTGGTTCATGGTGGATGTCTCGTACAGGCGACCGTTGATCACGGTATGGCTGACGAATTCGGATTGTCGGATGTCTTCCAGGGGGTTGCCCTCGATGATCGCCAGATCGGCCAGTTTCCCGGGTTCTATGGACCCGATATGCCGTTCCATGCCAAGTGATATCGCCGGATCGATCGTGGCGCCGCGCAGGGCTTCCCAGGGTGTGAACCCTCCCTGCGCCATGGACCAGATTTCCCAGTGCGCGGCCAGGCCTTCGCGCTGGCCATGCGCTCCGATGTTGACGCGGACGCCAACATCGCGCAGCGACTTGGACGTGGCGGCAACGGAGATATGGTTGTACTCCGCGTCGGGTGCGGTGGGGCGGCGTATGGCCCGTGGATACACACGGCTCCTGGGCACAAAGCGCATCAGCCTGGGGTTCTCCCACACCCGGGTGCGGTCATACCAGTATTCCTCTCCCATCAATCCGCCAAAAGCCACGCCGAATGTCGGCGTGTAAGCCGTCTCCACCTGGGACCAGAGCTGACGCACGTCGTCATACACATTCTGTATGGGGATCGAGTGTTCCAGCGTTGTGTGGCCGTCGATGAGCATGCTCATGTTGTACTGGAAACGCATGCCGCCCTCCGGCATGACCATCATCCCGGTCTCGGATGCCGCCTGAATCACCTGCTGACGCTGGTCACGCCGCGGCTGGTTATAGCTTTTGACCGAAATTCCGCCGATATCCTTCAGTCGCTGAACGTGAAAGCGGGCGTCCTCGATGCTGTTGATCTCGGCCCGATAAGCGGGCGCATAGGCGCCATAAAGAATGGTGCCGGTGCCATAGATGCGCGGAGCGACCAGCTGTCCGGCCCTCTGCAGCTCCGCGGCCGCAAAGAATTCACTGGTGTCATTGGAAGGGTCGTGGATGGTTGTCACCCCGAACGACAGGTTTGACAGCTGCATCCAGTTTTGTCCGGGCATGATCTCCTCGCTGCCCATGCCGCCATGCGCGTGCGCGTCTACCAGGCCGGGCAGAACCGTCTTGCCCGCGGCGTCCAGAATATGGGCTCCACGCGGGATATCCACATCCTCGCGCGCGCCGACCGCGGCGATCCGATGGCCCTCGATCAGCACAACGCCGTCTTCGATGACCTCCTGCTGCGCGTCGGCGTCTCGCATGGTGACCACTCGGCCGCCGATGATGGCGATAGACCCAGAGGGCATGTCGGCCGCTTGCTCGAATGCCAGGTCCAGGCCTTCGGTCACGGGCTCCGGCAGCGATTCGGGGGCGCCGTCCAGAAACGCGAAAGCCTCCTTCAGCGCCCGGCGGTAAACATGGCGGCCATGCGACCACTCCACGGCGGTACTGTTCGCCGACCAGGTCAGGAACTCGCCCGTTCGGTCCGCCAGTTGCGCCACTTTGAAGTCCTTGGTCTTGCCGCCTATTGAAATGGTCTTACCCGTGTGCATAAACGGCGCGACATAAGTTCTGTAGTTCTCGGTGAACGCAACCCAGCGGCCATCGGGTGATACGCGGAACTGGGTCACGCTGGAGCCTTTGAGATGGTCTCGGCCATCCTCACCATCGAGGTTCACGCTGCGCAGCAGACGTTCGGTACCCAACTCCCCTGTGCGGGTACTGAAATAAACCCGTTGTCCGTCAGCGCTGAAATGGGGCGCCGAGCCGGTCTCTGTCACGCGCCGCGGCGCCGACTTGCCGTCGGCCGCCACCCGGTAAATGCCCGGGTTCATGGACCACAGCGGGGAAAGCAGATATCCGCCCTCGAATTTACGAAACAGCACCTGCTGGCCGTCCGGTGAAAAAGCGGGCTCCGCGTAGTGTCCGGGTTCGGTGGTCAATGTCCTCTGGCCTCTGCCATTGAGGCGCACCATGCGTACGGAGCCAAGGCGCTCGTCATTCCAGGTGGTATACAGCACATGGTCTCCACCAGGGGAAATGACCGGATAGAATTCGTAGTGATCTTCCTGCTTCGTCAGTCGTTCCTGCGCACCTGTCTCGAGGTTACGCAGCCAGATGTGCCCCAGGGCCTGAAAGACCATGTGCTTCTCGTCGGGCGTGCGGCTGGCCCAGCGAACCGCCTGCACTTCGAATCGCTCCTCGCCCATGGGTACGGGGAATCGTAAGGCGGTTCGCAGCGCCTTGCGGGCGCGCACCCGAACGGGGATCTGCTCGACATCACCGCTGCTGATGTTCAATCGATGGAAGCGCCCGGCCGACCAGAAAACCAGCCCGTCACTGCCGGGCATCCAGGCAAATGCTGGCGCGTTGCCCTCAGAACCACTCGATTCCTGCAGGTCGCGCTCAAACCCGTCGTAAACCAGCCGTTCCTGACCCGACTCCAGGTCCTTGAGCATGATCTGGGTAACCAGCCCGGGCCGTCGTTTCAGGTACGCCAGGGACTTTCCATCCGGTGAGGGCGTGGGCCGGATGGCGCCACCGGGGCCGCTGACCACTGTTTCAGAGATTCCTGTGGCCAGCTCCAGGCGCCGAACGGCGAACACTGAACCGATGGCATCCTTGTTGTACTGCCAGACCAGGCCGGGCGTGATGTCAGCGCTGTAATAAACGTATTTCCCATCCGGGGAGAAGGCAGGTTCGGAGCGGTTCTTCTGGTCGCGGGCGCCATTGGGCCGCTCCACCAGGTTGACGCCATTGCCGCCGCCATGATGGAACATCCAGATCTCTCCGGCCGGAATGGAGCGGGTGGAGTAAAAGCCCTTTTTACCCACCAGGTAGTCACCATCCGGGCTCCACGCGGGGTTATGCACCAGGTGTTCCGCTTCATCGGTTACCGCGCGCGGGTGACCGCCGTCAGCATCCATGATCCACAGGTTGTCGCCGCCGTCCCGATCGCTCACGAACGCGATCCGTTGGCCATCCGGACTGTAGCGGGGCTGATAATTCCATTCGATGCCATCGGTCAGCGCCCTGGCCTCACCGCCCTCGATCGGGACGGCATAGATGTCGCCCAACATGTCGAAAACCAGTGTTTTGCCGTCCGGGCTGACGGTCACATTCGACCAGGTCGTCTCGCGGGTGTCGATGCGGGCCTCGCCGTCATATCGCGTTGTGTCCCCAACCACCCATTGATCATCCGTGTCGGCGTCCTGGCCGGATGTTTCAGCGCCCGCGGTGAAAGAGGTGCACAGCAAAAGTGTGAAGATCAGCAGACGGTGGGTCATGACACGGTCCTGTCAGTTCAGGGCCCGCCATCATATCCGAATTCCCGGGGAGGGCGGCAATGACCCAAGGCCAGCGGGTCATTGGCCGGGTCATCAGTCTGACAGGTAGTACTCGACGGTGGATACGACCCGCACGCGCTTGATCTGCGGATTGTTGGAGTCGCGATCGGTGACAGTGAACTGCCCCTGCGACGCCCTTCGAATTTTTCCCAGCAGGCTGTCCGAATCCTCGGCGAATTTGCGCGCGACCTGACGCGCGTTGCGGGTCGCCTCCTCAACCATGGAAGGCTTGACCTCGTTCAGCCCTTCGAACAGGTATTCGATCCGGTTTTGATAGGGGTCACCTGAAAAAACAATACCGTCACTGCCCAGTTCCAACAGGGTGGGCATGGCGCTCTGAACCTGCGAGACGCGGCGCGAGTGCACCGTGACGGTGCGGGTCGCGACAAACCTGAATTCGGCGCTTTGACTGTCAGTCCAGGCCTGTGCCGCCTTATCCGTGATGGTCGGCGCCGACAATGATATTTCCGCGGAAGCGATACCCTGGCGTTCCAGGTGCTCAACAATCAGGTCACTCTGGCGTCTCAGTCGGGAATACAGGTTGCCGATATCGTTGCTGGCCAGGGTGAAAGCGACGGGCCAGATGACCAGGTCTGCCGGCAGCTCTCGCTCTGACAGGCCCTTGGCCGTTACGGTTCTTTCATACTCCCGCACTTCGACGGCAGCGGCGCCCAGCAGGTATCCCAGGGCAGTAAGGCCCGCGGCAATGGCCAGCCCCAGCCACAGGAACTGCGTGCTTGATGATGTGTTCATGATGCCCTCTTGATCCATTGATGAAAAACACGTCCGGCACCGCACAGGGTGGCGGACGGGAATGGCAGGGGCAGGGCTAAAAAAGGGCGTGAATCTGACTTCAGACGTTCAGCAAGAGGTATTCACGCTCCCATGAGCTGATCACTTTGTTGAACATCTCGAACTCGTGGCTTTTGACCGCATGGTAAGCGCGAATGAAGTGACTGCCCAACACCTCTTTGAGATCGTCATGCTCATCCAGCAACCGCAGGGCCTCTTCCAGGTTACGGGCCACGGTCAGCGGTTCCGAGTAGGCATCGCCTTCATGCGGCGGCAGTGGGTCTATGCGCTGTTTCATGCCCAGGTATCCGCAAGCCAGCGAAACCGCGATGGCCAGGTAGGGGTTGCAATCAGCGCCGGGAAAACGGTTTTCGACGCGCCGGGCCTGGGGCCCGCTGTCAGGCACCCTGATACCTGTGGTTCGGTTATCGTGCCCCCAATGCATGTTCGTGGGCGCCGCAAAATCCGGCGACAGGCGCCGATAAGAATTGACGTTGGGCGCGAAAAACGCAATGGCGCCGGGCGTATAGTGCTGCAATCCGCCGATGAAGTGCCGGAAGCGTTCGTGTTCTTCGCCATCCTCAGAGGAAAAAATGTTCCGGCCGCTGTCTTTGTCGACGATGCTCTGATGGATATGCAGCGCGCTGCCGGGCTCTTTTGCCATGGGCTTGGCCATGAAGGTGGCGAACACGCCGTTTCTCAGTGCAGTTTCCCGCATGGTGCGCTTGAAAACGAAGACCTGGTCTGCCAGGTTCAAGGCGTCGCCGTGCAGGAAGTTGACTTCCATCTGGGCAAGCCCCGACTCGTGGATCAACGTGTCCACATCCAACTGCTGCGCTTCGCAGTGGTCGTACATTTCCTCGACGATGTGTTCAAACTCATTGACCGCGTCGATGCTGTAAGACTGCCTGCCCGCTTCCCGGCGTCCTGAGCGGCCTATGGGGGGCTGTAACTCCATATCGGGATCGGGGTTCTTCTGCACCAGGTAGAACTCCACCTCGGGGGCGACGATCGGTTGCCATCCCTCCTGCTCATACAGCTTCAGCACCTGGCGCAGCACGTTGCGTGTTGCCAGGGGGTGGAGATCTCCCTCGCGGGTAAAGCAATCGTGGATGATCATTCCCGTGGGTTCAGTGGCCCACGGCACCACGCGCATGGCATCCGGGTCGGGCACCAGCATCATGTCGCTGTCCGTGGGGCCGACGAGCTCGGACTCTTCCTCGGTATAGTCGCCCGTGACCGTGCTGACCAGGATGGCCTGCGGCAGCCGGCTGTCTTCCTTGATGAATTTGTCAGCGGGTATGAACTTACCGCGTGCGTTGCCGGCCATGTCCGGCACCACGCACTCGACCTCGCTGATCTGGTTTTCGTTCAGCCAGTTTCGGATCAGATCTTCGGCCATGAGGCCTCCATGCGTCTCACGATTGGACCATAGGATACCGGTTTGCACCCACGGCCGCGATGTCACCGGCGCCTGGCGAATCGTGTCGCCCGTCTTTTCGCACGGGGTTGTCCGTCATGGCCATGCACTGAAACCGTGAAGACACGGCGGCATGAGCGGGCTCCTAACCTGTGCCCGCATGCGGTCACGGGATTCGAGAGGTGATACAGTGTGAGTATGAGATGGCGTCCTTTTCAAGTCGCGCGCCCCGCACTGTCGGGAGGTGCAGATGCCCGATTCTGACAACACGGCGGGTGTTTTGAGGCTGCTGAGTTTCAACATTCACGCGGGCACCTCGACCGATCGTTTTCATCACTACGTCACGCAGAGCTGGCGCCAGATCCTGCCCCACAGTCAGCGTACCGAAAATCTCGACTCGATCGCGGGGCTGGTCAGTGACTATGACATCGTCGCCCTGCAGGAGGCTGACGCGGGGAGTCTGCGCTCGGGTTTTATCAATCAATCTCGCTACATTGCTGGTCATTCGGGTATGCCTTACTGGTTTCACCAGGCCAACCGCAAACTGGGCTCCATGACATTCACCAGCAACGGGTTTCTGTCCCGGTTTGTGCCCGGGGCTGTGGAGGAGCATCGCCTGCCCGGCGCCATCCCGGGGCGGGGGGCGCTGGTGATGCGTTTTGGGGGGGAACGTCAATTGGTGATCGTGGTTGTTCACCTGGCTTTGGGCCGCAGGGCCCGCACACAGCAATTGTCATACCTGGCCGCTCACCTTGAGGGTGAGGAGCAATTGGTCGTCATGGGCGATTTCAACACCGAAGCTTCCAGTTCCGGCGTGCGAACATTTTGCGAGGCGCTCGACCTGGATGCGCCAACCGCCGGCTTGCCCAGCTATCCATCATGGCAGCCGCAGCGGGCGATTGACCATATCCTGGTCAGCCGGGGCATCGAGACGAATGAGCCTTGCGTGGTCGATGTGCCTATGTCTGATCACTGTCCCGTGGCGCTCAACATCAGGCTGCCTTTCGAACTCGAGGCGCAGGCCGGCGGGGATCACGACCGACCGGCCGTGGCGCCGGCGCACCGTCATCAGCTCAGGGTATCAGCGGGCTGAACCGGCCTCCCAGGTGTGACTGGCTGCTATGACGTCTCACTGGATTCGGCCTGATCCGGTGGCACGGTGATCTCGTTACCGTCGCGCATTGCACGATACGCGGGTGACAAAATCTCGATGTTTGCTTCTCTGAAACAGTCCTGGATGTTGGCGTGCAAGTCTGAGTAGATTCGGGTTTTTCCGCTGGGGACATGCGTGTAGGCGTTCAGCTCATAAGCCACGTAATTGTCCTCAAGCGCCGTCTGCAGCACGAAAGGCGCTGGTTCTGTTTCCAGCTTGCTTGTTCTGCTGGCGGCCTCGATCAGCAATTCGTGGACGCGGGGCCAGGGAATGTCATAACCGATGGTCACCGTGGTATGCAGGAGAACGCCGCCCGCTCTTGCCTGCGCGCTGTAGTTGACGATGTGGTTGTTCATCACCATGGCATTGGGTATGGCGACTTCCACGTTCTTGGGTGTCCGGATGCGCGTGACGAACGCGCTGCGCTCTACGATGTCTCCCTCGGTATCGGCGATGCGCACGCGGTCGCCCAGGCGAAAAGCGCGCGTGTAGGTAATAACGATACCCGCGACCATGTGCGCGATGGCCGATGTTGAGCCCAGCGATATCAGGACGCCAAGAAATATGGAAAGGCCCTTGAACGCCGGTGATTCGGAGCCTGGCAGGTAGGGGAAAATGACCACCACCGTGAGCGCGACCACCGCCACCCTCGTCAGGTTGAAGCTGGTTCGGGCCCATTCAGGGTAAAAACCCCTGAGGCGAATGCGTTCGCGACGAATGCCCTCGAAGATCAGGCGCAGGACTCGCAGCACGAACCGGGCAATGAAGATGAAAATGATCACAATCGCCAAATTGGGCAGGTAGGCGACGAAATTTCTGGCGATCTGGGACAAAGTCTGGCCGACGAAACTGAAAATGACCAAGGCGATGTCATGCGTCCATTCGAAGTAGGCGAGCACGGTGTTAATGAACACCAGGAGTAACAGGATCTTCAGAAGAACCGTGATGATCCGCACCGCGGCGCCTGCCGCCTGGGTGAGGTCCTCCTGGTCGAACAGCCGCTGTCGCTGGATTTTCAACTCTTTTACGCGATGCCGGACGAGGCGATCCACGCTTTCGCCGACGCGCTGGCCGACCATGCCGAGAACACGCCAGAGAATGACAAAAACCACGGTGGTCAGAACCAGAGAGACCAGGGTCGAGATCCAGAATGCCGCTTCAGATCCGCCCAGCTTCTCGAACATCCAGCTGCGTAATGGATGGAGCCTGTCAAATTCCATGGCGCTTTGAGCCTCGCGTGAGTTGCCCACATTGTGCCAGATTCGTCGCGGCTCGCCACGGCCTACTGGAGCATAGAGTGCGGCACCCAGCATCCTGCAATACCATCACCGCCATCCGGCAGGCTCACCTCGACAGGGCGCCGACAGGACGCCGGTTCATAGGATGGGCATGGCCAGGTGGCCGGGTAGGGTTCGGCCTGGCAGGGTTTGGCCTGGCAGGGTCAGCTCAGCCCT
>WTJD01000197.1:0-5045 GCA_011524975.1 Lysobacterales bacterium | reverse complement strand
GGCCGGGTAGGGTTCGGCCTGGCAGGGTTTGGCCTGGCAGGGTCAGCTCAGCCCTTGAGTTTCCTCTCGCGCCAGTCCCATGGCGAGGTCGGTGAACCTTGTCGCCACAGTCCCAG
This sequence comes from Lysobacterales bacterium, assembly GCA_011524975.1. Lineage (GTDB taxonomy): Bacteria > Pseudomonadota > Gammaproteobacteria > Xanthomonadales > SZUA-36 > WTJD01. The sequence goes on along the minus strand of WTJD01000197.1, from coordinate 4,929 downwards.
CCCGCCCTCTCTGGCCGTTGATTCCAGCCCGATGAACATCTTGTCGCGAGATGAACCGCGCGTGGCCCAGGCATAGCCCTGGCTCAGCATCAACCGATTGACCGCCAGGCCGTCGATCATCACGATTCCGATGATGTCGCCATACTCATTTTCATCGACTTTGGTGATTTGAACCTCGCGGCCGTCAATCAGGTCGGTGAGATAGTAAGTCGACATCGCCCCCCAGGGCTGGTCCGGTTCGGGTGCGTCGATACCATGCAACTCAACCCGCGTAAGGCCCTGCTCGGTCCTGATTTTGAAGGAATCGCCGTCGATAATGTCGACGACCGTGCCCGTGACCGTGATCGCATTCCCGCCCAAATCGGTGTTGGGTGCAAAAAAGTTAATCCACGCCAGCACGGCTGCTGAGATAAGCAAGCTGATGGTGATAAAGTATTTCATGATTGCGTCGTCCCCCCTGCGCGACCAACGATCCGTGCGGGCTGCTGCAGGTACGCCTGAGAACTCTGTCCTAGAGTCGTTCTTTTATGTCTACAGTATGTAATTTGGATGAGCCCATGATAACTGTCGAATTTGACAGTCATCGGCGTTGTTATTTGAAGTATAGCGAGCCGGCAGGAGGTCACAGCCGCCGGGTCTCCGCCGCGGCTTAATACAGGGCCCAGCCGCGCTGAACGCGATGGATCAGTAGTCTTGTCGCGTGGCATGCACCGTCATTTCATCGACCACCTGGTGGCCGGGCTGCTCGAGCATCGTCATGACCAGTTCCGCCAGTGGACCGGGTTTGAGGGCCACCGCTTCATCCAGGCTGCCTTCCTCCATGGTGTGAAAGGATGTGTCTATCATGCCCGGGTTCAGCAGTGACACCTTGATGCCCAGCGGACGTACCTCCTGGGACAGGCTGTGCGAAAACCCCCTCAATGCATGCTTGGTGGCCGTATACACGGTCATGTTTCCAAGCGGGCGGTCCGCCAGGTCGGAGGCAATGTTGATAATGTGCCCGTGACCCCGTTGGGTCATTGCCGGCAGCAGCGCGTGCGTGAGGTGAACAACGGCGCGGAAATTCAGGTCGATCAGGCGGTCATGGTCCTCATCGCTGTGATCCAGGAATGAGCGCCACCAGCCGATGCCCGCGTTGTTGATCAGGACATCAGGCGCACCCATGCTGTCCTCAACGAGCCGCGCGCATTGTTGCGCCAGCCCAGGCAGTGAGAGATCACCCGGGAAGCACTGGACTTCGCAGCCGTGTTCCTGGCGCAAACCGGCCGCGAGACGCTCCAGGCCGGCAGCATCCCGCGCGGTCAATGCAAGCCGGTGAGCGCGCTTGGCGCCGGCGACTGCCAGGCAGCGCCCCAGTCCCCGGCTGGCGCCGGTGATCAAGACCAGCGGGTTGGCGTTTTTATCATTCATTTGCGGCCACCTCCAGCGCGGCTTCCACGTGAATTCGGGTGCTGTCCAGCACGGCAAGGGTGGTGTCGGAGGCGTCTATCAACAGGCCGATTTCCGTACAGCCGAGGATAACACCGTCAGCACCTTCGCCGCGCGCACGTTCGATGATCTCCAGGCAGCGCTTCCTTGAAGTATCCCGAACCGTGCCATGGCACAACTCTCTGTAAATAATATTGTGGATGGCATCGCGTTCATCTTTTTGAGGAATCAAGACGTCGATACCGAACCTGTCCCGCATGCGTCCGCGGTAGAAATCCTGCTCCATGGTATAGCGCGTGCCCAGCAGCAATGGCCGGCGTAATGCTTTTCTTCGCACTGCCCGGGCGGTTGCATCCGCGATGTGGACGAGGGGCAGTCCCGATGCGTCCTCCACGGCATCGGCAACCCGGTGCATGGTGTTGGTGCAAATCACGATCAGTTCGGCGCCTGCGGCGGCCAGAGCCTTGCCCGCGCCGGCCAGTTTTAACGCGGCGCCGCTCCAGTCATCCTGTTTTTGCAGCGTCTCGATGTCGGCAAAATCGAAGGAGTGTAGCAGCAGCGGGGCTGAGTGTAGACCGCCTCGCAAGTCACGGCAGCGCTCATTCAGCAGCCGGTAGTAGACGGCGGTGCTCTCCCAGCTCATGCCGCCAATCAGGCCGATGGTTTTCACGATAACTCCTGTGGCTGTTTATTTGATGAGCCAGGCAGACGGGCCAATCTGGGGGAAACCCAGGCAGCGGGCGCATGGTGTAAAGACGCACAAATCCTGGCCACCAAGCGAGGCTCCGGCAACGGTCTTGCTGCGCTGCAGGGCTGCGTGCGAAGTCAATTTATTTCCGAGATAAAGTCCTCGAATTTTAAGTTTCTGCCGCGGGTCAGTTTTTGGTGATAAGAAATCTCATACTGGAACGACTGCCTCAATTGCTCAGTGACAAAATTCTCCAGTGCCGACTGTTCCTCCGGCGTCAGTTGACGTTCTGCAACAAGGCGAATTTCCAGCGTCTCAACACTTTTCTGGACCACTTGCGCCTGTTGGATGGGCGCAATCTCCTCCCAATGGCCGATCGCCAGATAGGGCCAGTTGCGGCTGCCATCGGGCAAGGTCAAGAGATTTCTCTCCCGCCCCATCACTCTCGTTATGACCGGGAGTCCGCGCCCGCATGAGCAGGGCTTACCCACTTCCACATAATCGCCATTCACATAGCGAATCAGCGGAGCCGAGAAATTATGCAGCGGTGTGAGCACCACCCGGCCGATTTCCCCGGGTTCGCAGGCAACGCCCTGACTGTCTAAAACTTCAACCAGAATCGCTTCACTTTGCACATGCAAGTGGTCATGCTCAGGGCACTGGACAGCGATATACCCTGCCTCCACAGAACTGTACAGGTCCTTGACCGGCACCCCAAAGAAATCAGTGAGGAGGCGGCGTCTTTCAGGAGAAAGTGTCTCCGCGAAGCTGATCAACTGCTCGAGAGAATCGAGCTCGGCGCCCCGCCGGTCGAATTCCTCGACCAATCCCTGGAAATTGCTGGGCATGCTGAGCAGGTATGAGGGTTGATGCTCCAAAAGCCAGTCTACTTGATAGGAAATTGGGGCTGTGCTGTAGAGCAGTGCGGATGGGCCGGTATCGTAGAGCAGTGACATGGGCCGTCCCCAACTCTCCCGTTCAACGCCCTCCAGTGTTTTATGCCTGTCAGGACGTATGGCGCAGAGCTTCCTGGTCATATCCCGTTGGCTCCACATGATTTCTCGGCAAGCTATCGCACGATAGAAGTGGTTGACCAACTCATTTGACAGCGTATGCATGGGTTTTCCGGTGGACCCCGAGGTGGAAATTTCGCGCTGACGGCCGTGCAGTGGTAGCGGTGCGCGGGAATACAAGGCACTGTCAGCTGCAGAAATGTCCGAACGGGTTAGCAACGGTATTTTGTCCCATGCCTCCAGCAGGGCATCTGGATTGTCCCATTCAGGGAGATCGGTGAATTTCTTGTCGTAATAGGGCGTGCTCTGACGCGCGTGCTGCACCAAAGCGAGCAACTGACTCGCCTGGGCCTGGCGAATGTCCCCGGGTGACCACCATTGCGACTGCTCGATTTGATACAGAGTGGCCATGAGTTGGGCGCCGCTGTGCCCGAACATCGCGGGAAACTGAGCCTCCCCCAACTGGGAGCGGAAGTTTTGGAATGGCCCCGGGGTCTTCATTGGTCTCGGCTCATGCCAGGGCGATGGGCGAGCCGTTTTCGCCAGGTGCTCTCAGGATCGCGCCGAAGCCGATCACGATCAGTCTTTCACCGGGTTCCAGATTGGTCACGTTGTACTGCAGCCAGGATGGAAAGACCAATAGGAGGTCTGGCTCGGGCCGTAACGTCATCTGGCCACTCAGTCCCACTGCTCCCGGGTGCGGCATCATGCTGACGGCTGGGCCGCGAGGATCGTGAAAAACCAGCGGCATGCGGCTTTTTTCGGCATCTCCGTCCGCAGGTTGGTAATCTGGAAAGTAAAGGCAGGTCCAGTGTGTGCGCGGGTGATGGGATATCGGCCAGTGAGCGCCCGCCTCGTGCAGGCGAGCCCAGGCGCTCACCTTGACACTTCCCGCGAATTCAGCCCCCTCTCGCGCGAGCAGTATCATGTGCTTCAAAGCGGAACGGACATGCCCCGCCAAGACCTGCAGCCCCGGTTCTGGCCAGTGGAGTATGTTTTCCTCTGAACTCCAGCCTGGTCTGCTATTGGCGTTACCATGTCTCGGATCGGCTCGCCTGAGAATGGCATCTGACAGCCCCAGATTGACGTCTTCTGTGCTGGGCAATGAGAAACGGCCGACCGGCGTGATGAAGGTGGGCAACACGTTTTCCGACGGATTAAACGCGAGTTCTTCAGTCATGGCTCTTATCGGCCTGAGGTTCGGACCCAAGCATAACAAAAAGGCCCCGTTTCCGGGGCCTTTCTGATGATTTTGCCAGAGCGGTTAATTCTCAAACTCTGGGAAAATAAAACTGATATCATAGCAGTCAGCCGTGACCACCGGGTGGTCCTGGCGGCCCGCCTTACCGGGTGCCGTATGCTTCAGGCTGACTTCGAAGTCCTCATATCCAGGCGGCGGTCCAAGGTAAAACTCACCGTCCGTGACACTGTAACCGCCTTCATCGGCGCAAGCCTTGTCATGAGCGGCAGCGTAAGCGCCGTACAGATCCTCGAGAGTGGCTGGTTCGCCTTCCCAGTAGCTATAGCAGTATTCGCCGTCGCAGTCGCCCTCTGCCATGCCAAGATCGAGGTCGTACTCAAACTGGCGAGCAGCGAATAAATCCACTCCGCCAGTCCACTCGCCTTCGATAAATTCACCGAAGCCGCAGTAGGGCTCGAACACGAATTCCATCTCGAGGCCACCTGCATATTGGGTTGCGCCATCGGCCATTTCTGCACCGATGGTATCGGCCCACACGGCTTCAGCTAAGAAGTCACCTTCAGCGTCAACACTGCAAACACCGGGCAGGTCTTCTATTC
>WTJD01000023.1 GCA_011524975.1 Lysobacterales bacterium | reverse complement strand
ATCCATCACGGCGCCGTGTCCGCCATCCCTGGCCGCGTGAAAGCAGCAGGCCAGGATGGTCATCATGTCGTCCCAGGGCTCTTCAGCCTCAATCCGGTGCTCATCGCCCCACTCGGACGGGCAAACGCGCAGTGCCTGCAGCCCGCCTGTGGCGACCACTTGCTCCACAAAGGCGGATTCAATGCAGTGTGCCGGGTCATCCGCCACGCCTGACACGGTGGTTAAATCGCCCCGGCCATGCGCCCGCATCCAGTCACGGCCCAGGGCAGAGACGGACGCGCTGTCCAGCCCTCCGCTCAGCGTGCAGGCCACCGACATGGGCCCGGTCATGCGGTCCGCCACGGCTTGCTCAAATAGCTCGGTGAACGCCTCGAGGTAGGCCTCGTCCGACCCCAGATGCAGGGCCTCTCCCGCGCTGGCTTGCCAGTATGAATGCAGGCTCAGCCTGCCATCGCGGTAAATCGCGTAATGCCCCCGCGGAAGTCGGAATACCTGATCGTAAAAGGTCACTTGCTCATCGATCGCTTCCAGCCCGGCCAGGTGGTCGGCCACTCGGGCGCGGTTCAGCCCGGCCCGGCCCTGGTCAGGAAGAGCGCCAGCCGTGGCCACGGCCCGCGCGGAAGAGGCAAAGCAAAAGCCGCCCTCAGACTGCCGGTAGTAAAAAGGGCGCAAACCGAGCCGGTCGCGTGCGCAGAACAGGCTTTGGTCCGCCTCGCTCCACACGGCAAAAGCATAGTCACCCAGCAGATGGTCCACGCAGCGCTCGCGCCAGCGCTCGAAGGCGCTCAGCAACAGCTGCTCGTCTGAGACCATCCCTTGCTCGCTGCTCGCGAAACCCAGCCGGCGCATCAGCGCCTCGCGCCCATCCAGCCGGACATCAGCGACCAGCACCCGTCCGTTGGCGGCCAGCACTTTTTGCTTCGGCGCGCGCTCGGGTAGGGAAGCAGCCTGGCCAAACTGCTGACACAGGCTGACGCGGCCGGCATGCCAGTGGGCAAATCCCGCTGTGCCATACAGCGGCATGGCCGTCGCCAGCCTTTCAGCCACCTGTGGGCTGTCCCATGGTTTGTCCCATGGCTTTTCCGATTTTGGGCCCCGCGATACGAGGCCGCCCATTCCAGCCAATTCAGTTCCCCGCCAAGTCAGGTTTTAGCCCATGAATGACTGAGCTCATTCATGTTTCCGGCCATTTCATTGAACGGGCCATCCACCCGCCCGGAGCGGCGCCACAATGCCTGATTTTCATGCCGCTTTACTCGCACCTTTTGAGCATGTTGGGTATCATAACGCGCAATGGCTTCCCGTCCTCTTCAGACCCTGATTCGACTGGCTGTGGCCGGGCTCAGCAGTGCCGCCCTGGCGCCGCTGGCCATGGCCCAGAATGAAGAGGCCGAGTGCGTGGAGATGCAGGGCAATGTGCCCGGACTGTACGTCACGGTCGATGAAAACCAGGTCTACATCATCAAGGATGACAAGGTGGTCGAGCTCAACCCGGGCGAGGCGGCCTTTGCCAGTGAGACAGACCTGGCCTGCCTCAAAGCGCCCCCCAAGGTACTGAGCTGGCCTTGCGACACGGCCGAGGCGCTGGCGCGGGAAATGGCGCCCGGATACAGCGTGGCCGAGCTACCCTCTGTGGACAGCGTGCAAGAGGTGGTACGCAGGTACCTGGAAGAAAACAGGACCATCAGCCAGCAGGTCAAGCTGCTGAACGGCGACTATCACGGCACCTTCCCGGCCTATGAGCTGGAAGCCCTGGACACCACCGCGTATTGGTATTTGCCCGGGACGGAAGACCCCTTCGAATCGCCGAAACGGCCCAAGACCCTCATTGTTTCCATTTTCTGGGCCACGGGCCAGGCCGTGGTGGATAAATACACGCTGACTGCGTTGGAAATTGAATACCCCGATGGCGATATTCCCGTGCAGTTCGTATTCGCCCGGGATTCCGAGGTGCCGGTCAGCTTTTTCGGGCCCAATCCCACCCTGGAGCAGGTCAGCAAGGCGTACCTGGAGCGCGGCATCGAGCTGGCCGAGGTGCCGGTGTGGTTCCTGGGCGATCATCATTTCTCAGTGTCACTTCAGGAACTGGAAGAGAACTTCGACCTGCCCGATCTGGATGAGATCAGCCCGGAGCGACAGGCGGCTATCCGTGCCGAGCTTGAGGCTTACGGGTTTTTCCACAAACCCCTGAAGGTGAGCGTGTTGTCAGAAAATGCGACCCTGACCCTGGACCAGGGAGACGTGGTGCGCGTGGCTTCCACCATGGGCATCGATGCATACCCCGTGGTGATGCTCTATTTCAGCGGCAGCAGCCACCTGGCTGATTGCGGCATCCCTCTGCCTCAGATATCCGCCACTGGCGGCGCGACGTCTGACACCGGTGGGTCCCCCGGCGCGGGGCCGGAAACGCCAGCTGGCATCGTGGTCCCGCCGCAGCTGCCCGACCCGGAACGCCCCGCCAGCGGGTCCTAGTACGCTATTTGCCCATCGTGCAGTTCCACCACTCGGTCGGCGATGGACAAGGCCACCGGGCGATGGGTAATCATCAGCACCGTTTTGCCGGCCAAAATATCCGCGCATTCGGCCAGGAAATCCTTCTCTCCCTGCGGGTCAAACATGGAGGTGGCCTCATCGAGCACAATGATGGGCGGGTCTTTCAGCAGGGTCCTGGCCAGTGAAATGCGCTGGCGCTGGCCGCCGGAAAGCCGCACGCCCTGGTCGCCGATCAGGGTGTCGTAAGCTTCTGGCAGGGCCTGGATGAAATCATCGGCCCGCGCCGCCACGGCGGCAGCGCGGATGGCCGACATCTTCGCATCGGGCAGGCCATAGGCAATATTTTCCGCCACCGACGCGTTCAGCAGCAGGGTGTGCTGGGGCACCAGCCCGATCTGTCCGCGCAGGCTGTGCAGAGACACCCCGCTGATATCCATGCCGTCGATCAGAATGCGCCCCCGGTCCGGCTCGGCAAACCGCATCAGCAGCCAGGCCAGCGTGCTTTTGCCCGCGCCATTGGGGCCGATGATGCCTACGGTCTCGCCGGCGGCGATCTCCAGGCGGATATCGCGCACCGCGGGTGCACGCCCGGCATAGGCGAAGCTGACGTCCTCAAACACGATGGCGCCCCCGGCCACGGCCAGCCCGCGCTGGCTGGTGCTGTCCGGCTCGGGCCGCCGCGCGAAACAGTCCAGCAGGCGCTCTGCCGCGCCGCGGGTGCGCTGCACTTCGCCATACACGCCGGCCAGCCCGCTGATGGGGCGCGTCATCAGCATGGCGTATAGCAGCAGGCTGACGAGCTCGGCGGCGTCGAGTGCTCCCTGCTGCATCTGCCTGGCGCCCAGCCACACCAGCAACAGCAGCCCGGCCGTGGCCAGGAAGGCGACGCTGGAAGTCAGGGCGGACTGAATCCGCAGTTGGCGGGTGGATAGCCGGCGCAGCGTTTCGTTTTTCCGGGCGAAGCGCCCTGATTCGAAGGTTTCCCGCGTAAAGGCCTTGATGGCCGCGAGCATGCCCAGGTTTTCCTCGGCAAAAGCGTACATTTTTGACCAGGCATTCACCCAATCGGTCGACAGCGGGCGGATTCCCCGGCCAATCAGCTTCATGGCCAGGTAGTACAGCGGCATCAGCAGCAGGGTCAGCCCGGCGATCAGCGGGTCGATCAGGGCCATCATGATAAAAGCGCCAAAAAACGTGATCATCAGCGGCAGCAGCTGCACCAGCGTACTGGTGATGAAATAGGCGATGATTTCGGCATCGCGCGTAAGCAGCGCCAGGGTCTCACCCTGCTGGCGGCCATGGAAATAGTCCATCGGCAATATCTGCAGGTGCTCGTAAATGCGGGTTCGGAGCCGGGCGGACATCTCCTCGCCCGTGGCGCCGACCAGGTATCCGCTGAAAAACGTCAGCAGCGATTTGGAAGCCGCCAGGCCCAGCCAGGCCAGCAGCAGCACCGAAAGTCCGGAGGTGTCAGTACCCAGCAGCGTGCCCGTGACCTGTCCCGCCAGCCACGGCTGCACCAGGGCGGCGGCGCTGTCGATGAGCATGAGCAACACGATCACCGCCAGCGTGCCCATGGGCGGTGTGATCACGCGCAGCAGTGTGGTGTACCTCACCGGTCGCGGCCCCGGGTGGAGGTCGACTGCGCGCAGGCAGCGCCCAGCAGGCAGGCATAGGTGATGGCCACCGCCGGCATCTGCAGGCTGAAATCAAAAAGCGAGTGCACCGCCACCAGCATCGATGCGGCCAGGCCCACGGCGGGAAAGATCCAGTCCCGGCGCCTTCGGCGCACACCGCGCAGGCACATCAGCGCGCACAGGCCGATGGAAAAAAACAATGCGCCCGCCGCCGGCCAGCCCAGCTCAAACACGTTTTCCATCCAGGTGTTGTGGGCCATGTCGTAATGGGCCCGCAGCACATCATCCCGGTACAGGCGAAAGCTGTCGGCATAGCTGCCATAGCCAAAGCCCAGCCAGGGGTTGTCCTCGCTGGCGGCGCCGGTGAGCGAGTAGACATGAAACCGCCCGGGGGCGTCCATGTTCACGCGGTCCATGCGCTCCAGCAGAACTTCACTGGTCATGAAAAAGGCGGTGATGGTGACCGCGAAGGCGGCGGCCAGCGCCCAAAACGACCGCTGGCTGGATGACTGGCCGCGGTACCGCGCCGCCACAGCCAGGGTGAGCGCGCCTACCACGAAACTGGCAAAGCCGGCACGAGAATAGGTCAGTATCAGCGCGGCCAGCATCAGCAGGATCACCACCAGCGGCTGCCAGGCCTTGAGGATGAATTCCTCGATTCTTTGCTGACGGCCACGGGGCACCTGGTATAAGGGGTTACGCCTCAGCGTCTGCCGGCGATAAAACAACGCCAGAGCGCAGAGCAGGCACAGCCCAAGATAGGTGGCGAAAGAATTGCGGTTGACGAACGGCCCCCGCACCGACTGATGCGCGCCCTCTCCGGCAAACCACAGGCGCGTTTCCAGCCCGCCCCAGTACGTGGCCAGGCCGAAAACGGCGTAGATCAATCCGGCGCCTGCCAGCCAGCGGAAAACGGTCTGCGCCTGCTCCGCGCGCGCGGACAGCTGGAAGGACAAAAAGAACACCAGCCCGTAGGTGACCAGGCGCATCAGCGCGGTGATCGAGTCGTCCGGTGACAGCGATATTCGGCCGGCGATCTCTGCACCGGCGACCTCTTTGTCAGGAATCTCTGCGCTGGTAATTTCTGCGCTGGCAATTTCTGTACGGGCAATTTCTGTATGGGTCATCTCCGAGACCAGTGACCAGACGGGGTGCTGCCAGCTTTCCGGCACCGCGGTACTCACCTGCACCAGCACCCATCCGCAGGCCGCGGCCCACAGCCCGATGACGCCCCAAGGCAGGCGGTGGCGGCTATGACCGGGCTTGATCAGCGCCCGCGCGGCCCATGCCAGGCCCAGGATGCCGGTCAACAGGGCGCACAGTGTCCAGGACCATTCACGATTGCTGCCCAGGGGCAGGGGAGCCAGCACGGCCAGGAGCAACAGGGCTGTGAGGAACACCCGGTCGACGACCCTGTCCTTAGCCCTGGCCGTTGCCGCAGTCATTGGCCTGTCTGTATCAGCCGCTGTGTTTCCCCTTCCAGCACCAGGCAGGTCAATACGCCCGAGACGCAGGCGCCTGTGTCTATTCCGATGCGGTTTTCCAGCAGCTCAGCCTCTTCCGAAATGCTGTGTCCATGGACGACGATGTACTCATGCGGCTGCCGATGGCCGATAAACGCTTCGCGTATCCACATCAGGTCGTCAGGGTGCTGCTCCTCCAGCGCGACACCCGGACGGATGCCGGCGTGGACGAACAGGTAGTTGCCCTCCTGGTGGTACAGCGGCAAGCCTTCGAGGAACCGCAGGTGAGCCTCCGGGACTTTCTGCTTCAGCCGGCGGGCAATCTCGGGAAGATCAGAGCTAAAAGGCGGGCGGTCAAGGTAAACCCCGTAGCTGAGCAGGGTGGCCAACCCGCCGTAATTAAGCCAGCCCGCCGCTGTTTCGGGGTGCTGCATGAAGTCGAGCATGGTTTGCTCATGGTTGCCGCGCAGGTAGATGCTTTCAAAACCGGGCGGCGGGGCGTCGATCATGCGGTCGATCACCGCTTGTGATTCCGTGCCGCGGTCGATGAAATCCCCCAGGTAAATCAGTATTTTTTGGCCTTTATAATCGCGGGCGTCTTGCAGGATCATGGCCTGCAGTTCGTCCAGCAGATCGCAGCGCCCATGGATGTCCCCCACCGCGCCTGGGCCGCACATGACGCCCGGCACGCGCGTGTACGCGGTGGGCGCGGGCTTGCCGCGAAGTTTATCGAACAGACGCACGAATGGCCTCGTCGATTTCGTCCATGATGCTGGCATGCGCGGGCACCAGCAGGCCGGCTATCCGGTCGTAGGCGATGGCGCCGGAGCGAATCTCGCCCAGCAGCTCGGTGGGCGCCAGGCGCCACGCCAGCAGGGTCTGGTCGACAACCACGCGGCGCTGATCAGGGTCCATGTCGTTTTGCATCTCATGCAGCATCCTGAGCCGCAGCATCAGCAGGGTAGGCTCCACGCGGCCGCTGTACACCGACATCATCAGCATGGGCAGGACGGCTTCGGGCGTTTGCCCAAGGCTCTGCCGTACGGTGGCCACGCGCAGCCACGCGGCCGGGTTCATGGGCGCGCGCGATACGGCCTCCAGCGCAGTCTCGGCGGCGATGTTCAACGACCGGTCGCGTTGCTGCGGGGTCAAGGCGGGATCCATGGCCTGAAGGTAGGCCAGTAGGCTCTGGCCCTCGAAATAGCGGTGGTGGGGGTATTCCAGAATGGCTGCCTGTGCCCTGGCCGACAGCGCGGACAGCTGTTCAGGCGGCGGGGTTTCGCCCCGCCAGTGATGGGCCAGGGCGGTGTCCACGGGCAGATAGGTTGCCGCCGCCTTCAGCCGCGGCAAAGACACCAGCAGCAGGCTCAGCGCCAAGCCGGCCACCCCGGCCGCCTGCACAAAGCGGGCGGTGTCGATGCCGTGGCCCGGCGCGCCGGTCATTCGCGGTAGTACTGGCCGTAACGGCCGTAATGGTAGTAATAACCCGAATCACCATGGCCCATGCGGCCGTAGCGGCCCAGGTCCACCTGCTGCAGCGTGATACCGACGATAGGTATGCGCCCTTGCTCCAGCAGATCCAATGCGGTCCGTGATACCTTGGCGGGTGTTTTATCCCAACGCACCACGAACAGCGTCTTGTCGGCCAGCTTGCCGATGATCCGGGCATCGGCGACCGCCATCACCGGTGGCGAGTCCAGAATGACGATGTCGTAACTCGCCCGCAGCGCGCTGATGATGTGGCCCATGCGCTGCGAGCTGAAAATATCCGTGGCATTGGCCTGGCGCGCGTCGCCGGAGCGCATGAAGTCCAGCCCGGTGTCGCCCAGTGCCGTCACATGCGCTTCGATATCCATGTCCTCGGCCAGGATCAGGTCGGTGAGCCCAGGCGCTTCGATGTCGTGACCCAGGCGTTTTCCGATGCCTCCGCGCCGCAGATCGGCATCCACCAGCAGCACGCGCTTGCCGGCGTTGGCCTGGGTGAGCGCCAGGGCCAGGGCCAGCGATGACTTGCCCTCCTCGGGCACCGAGGAGGTGATCTGGAGCACTTTCAGTTCACCATCGGGGTCGGACAGCTGCAGCGATATCTTCAGTGAGTTCAGCGCCTCCACAAAGGCGGATGTCCGGTGCCGCTCCATGTGCTCGGTGATGCCTTCCTTGCCTGTGAGCAGCGGTATGATGCCCATCACGTGCACGCCCAGCGCCTGTTCCACCTGCTCGGGCGTCAGCAGGCCCGGGTGCAGGACGTGCAGGGTGAAGACC
>WTJD01000116.1 GCA_011524975.1 Lysobacterales bacterium | reverse complement strand
GCGAGGAGCAGGTGGACGTGTTCGTGGCGGATTTCGCCATCGACAACCAGGAAGCGTACGAGCAATATGTTGATGGGCTGGTTCATTTTACGGATTTTGAGTTTTCCGAGGCGCGTCAGGCCTTTCTGCGCGCACTGGAAATATCGCCCGACTTCGGCGTTGCGCGCTACCGACTGGCGTATATCGAGGCCGTGGAAGGCGACCTGAAACTGGCCTTGGATTACGCCGAGCAAGCGCTACTCGATCCCTTCTTGCTCGATCGGGAACGGCGTTACATCGAAGCCTTCCAGGCCTTCGCCACGACCGACAATGAACGTGCCTTGCAACTGCTCGAAAGCCTCCTTGAGGACTACCCATTTGAGCTTGAGGCCAGGGAGATGCTGGCTCGCGTTTATCGCAGGCTTTATCGATTGCAGGACGCTGTGCGCGAGTTCGAGCTCATTGTGGTTGAGTCGCCCCGAAATCTCGCCGCCTGGGCCTGGCTGGGAACATGTCGGGAAGAAGTGGACGACCTCGATGGTGCTCGCGCAGCGTTCGAGCGCCTGGTTCTCCTTGCGCCGGATAACCCCAATGGTCACCTCCTGATCGGCAACTGGCACAAGATGGCCGGCGATTATGATCAGGCCGAAGACGCCTACCGAATTGCACTTGAGATCAATCCGCACATGCCGGGCATTTCCTACATGCTGGCCGAGATTTTATTTCTGCAAGGGGACCTGTCGGCGGCGCAGACACGGTTCGAAAGTATCGCGCTGGGCGAGCAATTCTTGATTGGTGAGCGTGTCGATGGAATGTTTGGCTGGGCTGCATTGCTGACGGCCAGCGGAGATTTCGAGTCGGCCATTAACGTGATTTCGTCATTCGAACAATCTTTGGAGCAGGAACGCGTGAGCTATGCCATGGGCCTGTCACGCATGGCCATGAACCAGATGGAACTGGGAAATCATGAGCAGGCCCAACCGCTCGTTGATCGCTCCATAGCATTGGCGCCGGGGCTTCCGACACGCTATCTGTTTGCAAGAGGACGGCTCGAGATAGCGCAAGGCCGGTTCGAGGATTTGAAAAGAACGACCGATGAAATCAGGTCATTCGCATTGCCGCCTGACAATCCGGATCGCACCGAGGAAGCCGCCGCCGCCTACCTCGAAGGCCTCGGTGCTCTACAGAAGGGCAACTTGGACAGTGCCAGGGAAAAGCTGGAGACCGCAGTCGAACTGGAGGGCTACCCATACGCCATCTACGAACTGGCACTGGTTGATGTGCTGATCGCGCAAGAGGCATGGGACGCAGCCGGACGCCTGTTGGAACGCGCTGATAAACGGCTCCCGCGCAATCCCCGAATCGATCTCGAGCACGAGCGCGTCTTGGCGGTGCTGGTGCGGGCCCGGTTGAGCGTAGCCGCGGGTCTTGATGATGACGCGAGGGATTCAGCGAACCAGTTTCTCGAGCGCTATCATTCCGCCCGGCCGTCAGACCCCCTTGTCATCGAGGCGCAAGCGATGGCTGATTTTCAGTCTGCTCGGGGCAGCGTTCCGTGACGGTTGTGGCAGGTAACGGCAAGATACCTGCCGCGCTTTATCGTGGCGGATCCCTGAGTGCACCGGCCCCCCTGGGACAAAAGCCTGCATAAGTTGCGAAGTCATTATCGTCGAGATCGTCATATACGGCGTTGTACTGCGGGTAGACGCAGACGTCTTTGTTCGGAATTTGAAGAAAGGAAATCTCCGCCACGTTTGACAACACGACGTAGCCGGCGGCCTCTGCGTCATCCACGTAATCGCCGTCACCGTCAGTGTCAAATAACTCAGGAGGCGCATCTCCTGACACCATGAAAGCCTTGACGGTGAACACCTGATTTTTCAGCAGGTAAGCCGCCGCCATGTTGGGCGCACTTGAGCCGTTTGCATCGTACACCTCGAGGGGAAGGTCTTCGATCTCGCCTCCATCAATTCTCCAGAGCTGTCCCGGTTGAATGCCGGATAAAAAGTTGGCATCAACTTGCACGAACGACTGGAATGTTTTTGCCAGGACATTGAAATCCACCCAGATTTTGAACTCCTCCGTTGGATCCGGTGACTTTTTGACCTTCATCAAGTCGGAAACTTCATAGGAAACGCTGTTGGCCATGCCCGCCAGGTTGCGCACGCCCGCGCCGGGGGCCAGTTCGAACGCTGGCTCTTGCCAAATCAGTCCGGCACCCTTTTCGGTGTATATGAAAAGACCCGGCAGGTCTTCGTCGGTGCCGAACCCCCAGCCGTCCAGGACTTCGCCGCCCATGCTGGTATTTTCACTTCGGGAAACAGCAGGCCCAAGGCGAACACAGCCCTCAGGGTCGTTGGTTCCAGGGTCGCAATCCTGCAACCCGGCTCCGTCTGACCATCTGCTGAATTCCGGTGCCCGGCTTCCCTCAGAGTAAACCAGCAATTCACGAAGGTCCGCGCGCCCCTTGGGGAAATCAGGGTCGACCGGTAATCCATAGACAATATCCTCGACACCAGCTTGGTCCACGTCGGCATGATATTCGATGTAGATGTCGTCCAGCACGACCGGGGCGACAGTGCAGTAGAAATCTGAGAGATTAGGGAGCGGGCCGGATTTAAAGAGGAGGTCGCCGGCGCTCGTGCGGTAACAGCCGTCCGGATTCTCGAGCCAAATCCAACCAAAACCCTGGCGCGATGGGAACCCGCCAGGTCTTGGGAGGCCGCCTTTTTCAAAGTCGATGGAAGTGTAGGGTACCGTGATTTTGAGCTTTAACGACCAGCCCTCCTCGCTGACCAATGGCAGGTCGTAGTTGCTGTTGGGGGCATCGAAATGCACGATCACAGGTGTGTCGTGTTGAGCGGGTGGCTTCGCAATTGCGGGGGCGCTACAACAAAGCGCTAACACGGGCGATGCAATCAGTGCAGCTCGCATGAAGGTATTCATGGCTATGTTCCCCTTAAATTTATTACCAGACCGATCTACTCGGCCTAAAATGAGCATACCACGATCTCGAGGGGTGAAGAGATCGGGGTTGGGTCGCGTTGCGATTAATGGTTGGCAGATAGTCAGCCACGCAAGTTGTCTGGTGATAAGCTAGCGCGTGGTGATCACAATAACCATCGCACCAAAAATACCCTGACTAAACATTATGTCCATCCCGAAACACCTCGAAAATCCGAACGAAATTACCCGGGAATCGCTGGTCCAGATCCTCGAAATCATGCACCGGCTGGCCGCGCCCGAGGCCATGCCCGAACTGCTGCGCGAGATTATCGAGGTGGGCAAGGTGGCCATTGTGGCCGAGGCGGGCGTGCTCTGGCTATTCGACCGCTCTGCGGAACAGCTCACCATGGTTGCGCCGCCGATAGATCCGCCGCCCAAGCTGACCCTCGAGCAGGGCTGGGCGGGTAAATGCGCGACAGAGCGCGCCATCAGCAACGTCAGCGAATGCCGGGAAGACGAGCTGTTCAGGCAATATCCCATCCAGCTGATGGGTTTCGAGACCCGGTCCCTGCTCAACGTGCCGATCGTCGGGCAGGATGATTCACTGCTGGGCGTGATGCAATGGCTAGGTGAGCATCCGCAGCAGTTTGACGAGCATGATGAGTGGGTCGGGCCGGCGCTGGCGGCGCAGGCCGCAGTGGCCATACAGCATTCCTATATGACCGACGAGTTGCTGGCCAACGCCATCCTGGAGCAGGAGGTTGCAGTGGCTCGCGAGATCCAGATGAGCACGTTGCCGCGCGAGATGCCTAATGTGCCGGGTTATGACGTGCATGGACTGTTTCTGCCGACGGACCACACCGGGGGTGACCTGTACGACCTGGTGGTGCTGGACGGCCGCCTGTTCATGCTGCTCGGTGACGCCACCGGGCACGGCTTTGGGCCGGCATTATCCGCGACACAGATGCAGGCCATGCTCCGGGTGTCATTCCGTCTGGGCGCCGACCTCGATACCGCCTACATGCAGGTCAATAATCAGCTTGAGGAAGATCTGCCCGATGACCGGTTCATCACCGCGTTCATGGGTTTCCTCGATTTCCAGGCGCACGCGGTGGAGTACCATTCGGGTGGGCAGGGGCCGATCCTGCACTTCCGGGCGGCTGATGAGGAATGCGACTGGTATTCGCCCACCCGTTTTCCGATGGGCGTGATGGCCATGGATGAAACCATGAGCGCTCAACATCTTGCCTTGGCGCCCGGCGACATCCTCGCCTTGATCTCAGACGGCATTTACGAGTACGCAACGGCGGATGGGCAGGAGTTTGGGGAGGAAGGGGTCAAACAGGTGTTTCTCAAACATCATCGCGGCTCGATGGCGAGCCTGTCCGAGACGCTGGTCTCTGCAGCCCGCGCGTTTGCCGGCGATGTGCCCCAGGCGGACGATGTCACGATGGTGCTCGTGCGCCGATTGCCGGAATGACCGATCGTATCAACAACCAGGAGGTGTCAAAGTGCGGCTTGAACTAAAGCGGGAGCTGTCCGAATTGCAGTCTATCGTGGCCGCTACGGCAGCATTCTTTGCCGAGCATGGTATCGATACCGGCCTGCGCAATGTGGTGGACCTGGCAACCGAAGAGCTGTTCGTCAACATGGTGCTGCACAATACGGAGACAACCGCCGACATTCTCCTGGAAATGCGCCCTTTGGGGGCGGGTGTGGAAGTGAGCCTGACCGACTTCGATGTGGACCGGTTCGACCCGACCAGGTTTCAGCCTGTCGATATCGACGCGCCGGCTGAGGAGCGCACGCCGGGCGGGCTGGGCCTGTTTCTGGTCTCTAAAATGGTGGATGCGATGACCTACCAGTACAAGGAAAGGCAAAGTAAGATGACGTTTCAGGTGGGACAGGGTTAGATGATGTTCAGCGTTGATCAAAATGATAGTGGCGCGGTGCGCTTGAGTGGGCGCCTGGACGCGGCCAGTGCCCGCGAGGCGGAGCGGGTGTTGGACGAGGCCGCCGGCGAATGCGTTATCGATATGACGGAGTTGGAGTACATCTCCAGCGCCGGGCTGGGCGTTCTGCTGAGAACGCACAAGCGGCTGCTCTCGGACGGCGGTATCCGCCTGGTGGGTGTCAGCCCGCATATCCGGGATATTTTCAAATATTCCGGCTTTGACAAACTGTTCCCCATCGAGGCCGCTTGAGCATCACGCATCACATTCGATCTGCCCCAGGGCGCCAGCCGGCCGCTCAAAACACCCCTTACCCGGTCCCCGCCAACTTTTTTGCGCCTCTGCTGTAGTTATGTCTAAGGACCAGGATGCGGCGTTGTTGGAGGACTGCAAACGCGGTGACCGCAAAGCGCTGGATTCATTGGTTCGACGATATGAGCGGCAGGTGTTTAACGCTGCTTATCGCATGCTGGGGAATCGGGAAGAGGCCGCCGATGTGTCACAGACTGTTTTTCTAAAAGCGTTCGAGCATCTGGACCGGTATGACCCCAGGCACAAGTTCTTCAGCTGGATTTATCGCATCGCCATGAACGAGTCCATCAACCAGCTCAAGCGGCGGCGCCCAACCGAGCCATTGCCCGAGAGCGCTCAGTCCGCCTCGGCAACGCCGGAGCGGGAACTCGAGGCCCAGAGGCTGGGAGAGGACCTGCAGGCGGCGTTGATGCAGCTCCAGGAAGACTATCGGGCCGTCATCGTGCTGCGTCATTTCAGCGAGCACAGCTACCGCCAGATCGGCGAAATCCTGGATATTCCCGAGAAAACCGTGAAATCCCGGTTGTTTTCCGCCCGGCAGCGCATGAAAGACAGCCTGGAGCAGATGGGGAGGATCGCCAAATGATGGATGATCGAGCCAGGGCGTTGGTTCATGCCGAGATCGACGGCGTACTCGCAGATGCCGATCGCGAGGAGCTTGATCAACTGGCTGAGGCGTCTGACGAAATACGTGTTTACCGGGCGCGCATGCAGGAACTGGACAACCTCCTGACCGACGCCCCCCGTATCGAGCCGCCTGACCGTCTGCATGCTGACATCATGAATGCGATCCAGCTGCCGGCGGCAGCCGCTGAGCGAAGCAATATCGGCCTCAGACTGATGCCAGGCTGGCTCAGGTATGGCGTGGGCGCGGCTGCCGCGCTGGTTTTGGCCGTTGGGGTTTTTGAATACCGCAATGAACCCAAAGATGCATTCAGTCCATCCATGGTCAGTGGCACCACGCTGCCCGACGTGCGCGCAGACAGCATTGAACTGGACCAGGCGCGTTTCAGCGCCGATGCACTGACCAGCACGGTGACTTTGTCCCGTCGGGGGCAACTCCTGGCGCTTGATGTGGAAATGGCAGCCGACGAACCCGTGAGCCTGGTGCTGGAGTTTGCCGAGTCCGAATTGATGTTCGATTCGATGACCCCGGCGCCCAGTCCGCCTGACGGCATCCAGTTGTTGGGGCAGGGTCTTCGCGTGGCGGCAAGTGGTCAGCGGCAATTCACCATTTTACTGAGACAAAGCACAGCAGAGGCCGAGGGGCAATTGTCACTGACCTGGTCGAACTCTGCTGGGGTATTGCAGAAGAAAGATTTTTCTATCAATAAGAAAAAAAGTCAGGGGTGACCAACTTTTTGCGGCACTCAGGGTATATTAACTGGGAGAACGTGGAGAGTCTCCAAACACACACAGGAAAAGGGTAATGAGAAATCAAGCAGGTAATTCGAAGACGATGATATTGGTGGCCGTTGCGGTCGTCGCCGTGGTGGCCGTGGCCTATGTAGGCATGAAGCTGCCTGTGAATGAGGACGAAACAGCGGGCACGATCATGGCAGCTGATCGTTGGCGCGGTGAGCAGATCCAGGACGAGGATGTCGTGCTCGGTGATGAAAGCATCGCCCAAATCATGCAGACCGATTTCTACCAGGCGCTGGTGACGGACGCGGCGTTTGCTGATGCCATGGCCTCTGACGCAATGCGTGATGCGATGCGCTCAGATGCATTCCTGGACGCGATGCGCTCTGATGCGTTTCTGGATGCGATGAGGTCGGACGCGTTCATTGACGCGATGCGCTCTGATGCGTTCGTGGACGCGATGCGCTCTGATGCGTTCGCGGATGCTCTGAGGAGTGATGCCTTTCTGGACGCCATGCGCGGGGACGCCTTCCGCGACGCCATGCGCTCCGATGCCTTCCGTGATGCGATGCGTTCCGATGCCTTCCGTGATGCGATGCGCTCCGATGCCTTTGTAGACGCGTTCCGCAATGACGCGTTCGTAGACGCGCTGCGCGGTGACGAATTCATGTCCCTGATGCGCTCTGACGCCTTCCGCGACGCCATGGCCTCCGACGCTGCAAGGGGCGCGATGGGTTTTGACGCCTTCCGCGACGCCATGGCAGCAGACGCGGCGTTTTCAGATGCTATGCGCTCTGACGCCGCCCTGGCCGACGCATTCCGCTCTGACGCCTTCATGGATGCCATGCGTTCAGACGCCTTCATGGATGCCATGCGCTCCGACGCCTTCGTGGACGCCATGCGCTCTGACGCCTTCGTGGACGCGATGAGGTCCGATGCCTTCATGGACGCGATGCGCTCCGACGCCTTTCGCGACGCCATGCGCTCTGACGCCTTCCGCGACGCCATGCGCTCTGATGCCTTGATGGACGCCATGCGCTCCGATGCTTTTGTGGACGCGATGCGCTCTGATGCCCTGATGGACGCGATGCGCTCTGACGCATTCCGTGACGCCCTGCGCTCGGATGCCTTCCGCGACGCCCTGCGCTCGGATGCCTTCCGTGATGCGATGCGCTCTGATGCTTTCCGTGACGCCCTGCGCTCGGATGCCTTCCGCGACGCCCTGCGCTCGGACGCCTTCCGTGACGCCATGCGTTCCGATGCCTTCCGTGATGCTATGCGTTCTGACGCGTTCCGCGACGCGCTGATG
>WTJD01000147.1 GCA_011524975.1 Lysobacterales bacterium | reverse complement strand
CTCATACCGAATCACAGCCTGGTCAGGCGGCGCCGGCCATACCAATTCGGGCGCTGCATTCTCATCTTCCTGGGCGGCTGCCTGATGGCTTGTTGTCAAAGCACCCAACCCCAGTAAGGCGGATGTCATGATGGCCGTCAGCAGCCGGGCGCAATGGCGTTTTGGTCTCTTTTCAAAGCGGTGAAAATTCAGCATTTCGTTCCCTTTCAAAGTGGGCTTGGGGTTGAGGCTCGTGCATGGTATCAGCTTGCAGCGCAGCTTAATTCATGCATTTTTGGTGCACTTTGACCTAGATCATTCAAGAGAAACCGGCCGGTGATAGAGTGTGCTCGCGTGCCCTGACATCCCGTCAGCACGACTTTTTTGGATACATTCAAATGCAAAAGTTCCTCATCGCGCTCACGACAACGGTTTTTCTTCTCGGCATCTATGCGTGGTCCGCGGCTGACCGCCCAACCGAAGCGCCCGAAGCCACGGAATCAGAACCCGTGGTTGAAGGTTTCAGAGTGATCGAAACCATGAACTCCGGAGGTTACAGCTATATCAAGTACCGGGGCAATGGGCAGGAGGGCTGGCTGGCCACCGGTGAAATGGTGGTCAACGAGGGGGATCAAATTGAATTCCAGGGCGGCATGGAAATGCGTGATTTTCACAGCCGCTCGCTGAACCGCAGCTTTGCGGCCATCCAGTTCGTCGATGGCGTAGAAGTGACCAATGCAGGCTCTCCCAAAACCATCATTGAGACTGCCCATGCGGCCCAGCAAGCCGCAGCAGCGCCCAGCCTGCCTTCCTCGCCCGGCTTGGGTGACATTGCGCCGCTGGACAGCGGCATGACCGTGGCCACGGTACTGGGCGGTTACCCGGAGCACGCGGGCCAATCCGCCAGCCTCCGCGCCCGCGTGATGAAGGTCAGCGAAAACGTCATGGGCAAAAACTGGGTCACCCTTCAGGACGGCAGCGGAGATTCACCCGACATCAAGCTCATCGCCACCACGCTGGAGACCGTTTCACCGGGTGATACGGTGGTGGTCGAAGGTGTCATTGCCAATGACGTGAGCCTGGGTTACGGCTACGAATACAAGGTATTGCTGGAAGAGGCGCATTTCATCCCCGAATCCTGACTCAGCAATTATTGAGCATGGCAGCCGGCACAGCCATTGCGCTGCGCGCCGGATAACTGGCTGACAGACCGCTGCTCGAAATCAGGGCCCGGTATTTGCCGGTGACAGGCGAAGCACAGCACATTGTTGCGCGCGGTCAAGCGCAGCAAAGGCCCTGCCCCTGACTGATGCACCTCGTGGCAGCTGGGGCACTCTATGGTGTGCGACCCTGGTTTTTTACGCACGGGAAACAGTTTAAGCCCCGCCGCTTCCACCTCATCGACCTTTGCCAGCCAGGGCTTTTGGTCCGGGTCATATTCGACCGCGTATGGATGATGGTTGACGGTGGGTGGATTCACGGCGCGCTTAACCCGCGGCGACTGCAATGGATCATTGGCGTAAGGCGGCTGGCTCCCGATGCCCCCGTCATGGCAGGCCAGACACGATTGCGAGATCTGAAAAACCGCGATTCCTTTTTCGCTTATTTGAACGTGGCTGTCGAAGCGCCCGGCCGGGGCCTGCTCCGACCACCTGGGTGTCAGGTGGTCGTCGGGCCGGCTCGGGCACCAATGGCAGCCGGTGCAGGATAAGCCGGCAAAGTCGTGCAACCATGGCTCTTCTTGTTGCTCATTGGCGGTGCTCATCAGTGGCGCGATCGCAGCCATCACCGCAACACACCACCATCTGCTTTGATCCCATGCCCGTAGCATGCTCCGCCATCCAAATCGCGACCTGCGCTTTTTCGCAGAAGCCGGGTTGAAGAAGGGCTTCCTTACCGGCGAAGCTCGAGGGAATGCGGCGGCTCGGCGTCGGGTCGGACTGGCTCGGCGGGGGTCGGCATTCGGTCGGACATCCAATGCTTCGCAATTGGGTCCTTCCGTTCTTACCCTAAATATAATGGATGAGGTGTTTTTTGCAGGGCCTTTTAGGCTGCCCAGGCCTTAAGGAACGGGTGAATCGCACAGCGTGACCGCCTCAGCCCGGCTTGGCCGTTAACAGGCTCTGCGAGCAACAGATCGTGCACCCGCAGCAGAGCCGGCACCGCCACGCCGGGCGTGCTCAGTGCGCGGGCGCTGGAGGTACGCGCACCGGAGATACACTCACTGGAAATACGCGCACTGGAAATGCACGCGTTGGAAATGCACGCGCTGAGGCTACGCGGTCCGCTTTATTCCGGAGGACGGTTGGCGTAGCGCGTGGCCACAGCCTCGATCATGGAATCGGAATACGGCAGGCTCATCTTGTGCATCATGGTGCTTTCACGTTTGTCATCGCGATAAGCGCGCAAGGACATGATCAGGTAATCGCGGTCCTGGCCGTTCAGACGCGGCACGGCCATGCCGGCCACCTCGACACCCGGGCCGTGACATCGGTCGCAGCTGCGGGTGAGTTTCTCCGCCGACATGGGCTCGTCCTCGGCCGCGCGCGGCGCCTGCACCGCGTAGTAGGCCGCGATGTTACGGATGTCCGCATCGGTCTTCTCGCCAAACATCACCTCATGCTGACGCACGTGGCCGCGATAGTCCTGGGTGGCCTTGACCAGGTAGTCCGGGTCCTGCCCCGCCAGGCTGGGCGTGGCGGCATCATGGCTCACACCGCTGGCTCCGTGACAGCCACCGCAGGAGGCGGATAGCGGCTGGCCCGCGGCCGGATCGCCATAGGTCGGGGCTTCACGCGGCAGGGGCGTCTGGCTGGCATAGAACAGCGCCAGCTTCTCGATATCCGTCTTGCTCAGACCCCGCACCGTCTCTTCCATGCCGGACATGTCACGCGTGCCATGCAGATAGGCCTGGGTGGCGGCCATGAAATACAAGGGTTGTTGGCCGGCCAGGCTGGGCACACCGGCCATGACGCTGTTGCCACGCTCACCATGGCAAGAGGCGCAGGTGGCCGCCAGTTGCTCGCCCTGCTCATAAGACGTCAATTGCAGGTGGTGGCCGTCGGTGACCGTGGTCGGTGGCAGGCTGGCGTACCAGGCGGCCAGATCCAGCTGTTGCTGATCGTCCAGGCGTGCCGTGAGATCCTGCAAAGCGGCATGCGTACGAATGCCAGCCTCGTAATCAGCCAGCGCTTTCTCGAGATAAGCCACCGGCTGCCCGGCCAGGTGAGGGATGCCCGGCGCCACGCCATGCCCATCCGCGCCGTGACAGCCGCTGCATTCCGCCTCCGCAATCAGCTTGCCAGCCTCTGCATTTCCTGCCGCCTTGGGTGGCTCCAACGTCTGAGGCTCCTGCGAACAGGCGGCCAGCAGGGCGATGGCAGTGGGAATAACGAGCAGCTTGTTCATGGCAATCCTCGAGTCTCTTGCAATCCGGTCACCAACGGCGGCCGGCCCAAACCGCCCAATGCGGCGGCCCCGCCTGAATCATGTTAACGCGTCATGACCGAGCCGGTTTATGACACCGGTCAGCCAGGAAGCGACGCCGGCCACCACCCATGGGCCGGCGCCTTTCACTCCCTCAAAGACCCAGGAAGCCCGTGATCACCAGCGTCAGCAGGATCAATCCCACGGTGATCAGCGTGGCGCCCAACAGACTGGCCGCACGCGACTGCGGCGGCGTCGGCGCGTTGACCAGGTATTTGCCCAGCTCACCCGAGGCCAACAGGCGCTCGTAGTCTCTGCGATGTTCATGGCGGTATTCGTCCAGGCTCATCCTGCCCGTGAACATGGTGGTGCTCTGCGGGAAGTTGTCCGGCCGGAAATGGTTGTTGAAGAAATGCACCGTGAACAGGAACACGGCCGCCAGGAACGCTTCCTCCCCGTGCACGATGGCCGCTACGTTGAACACCCATCCGGGCAGGTAGCTGGCGGTCAGGTCCGGCAGCCACATCATCATGCCGCTCACGCCGATGATGGTCATGCCCCAGAAGGGCGCCCAGTAGTCAAATTTCTCCCAGTAAGTCCAGCGGTCGAAATACGGCCGTGGCCCGACACCGAAGAACCACTTGAACATCTCGATGGCGTCTTTGAAATCCTGCAGACTCGGGATCAGTGAATTGGGTCCGAACCATTCAAAGCTGCGGATGTTGGCGCCAATCTTGATCGCAAAGTAAACAAGGTGGATGAAAAACACGCCCATGAAGCCAATCGCGGCTACCCGGTGGATCCACGCGCTGACCTGGGGGCCGCCCAGCAGTTTCATCAGCCCTGGCGCCCAGGACGCATCGGAGTACAGCACACCCACGCCCGTCAGCACCAGCGTCATGATGGATAAGGCGCCCACCAGGTGCGCAATTCTCCACCAGCGCGGGAACCGCCGGAAATGGGTTTTGGTCTGGAACTCTTCCGGCAGCTCGGCCATGTCCACGAATGGGCGGTTCTTGCCTTGTTTACGATCTTGCCGTTCGCGGTAAAACCACAGCGCGGAGTGCATCCAGAAAAAGGCGAAAGTGCCAATCAGCAGGCCGATCATGCCCTTGGTGGCCATCCACATCTGCGGGTAGTCGGTGAAGTTATCCGAGGTGCCGTGGGGCTGGAAGGTGGCGTACCCGGCAGTCGCAGTCTCATGACAGGTCTGGCAGGTCTGCAGCCGGTTATCCATGTGTACCCTCGATACCGGATCCTCCACGCGCTTGATGTCATGCGAGCCATGGCAGTCAAAACACTTGGCCGTATACGCATAGCCCAGCCGATTGACCTTGCCATGATAGGTATGCATGTAAGAGTCCGCGGCAGCCTCGTGGCAGTTGCCGCAGTTCTCGGTAATCACCAGCTTGTTGGTGTCCAGTTCCGGTGAATCGATATTGTGCGGTGTGTGGCAATCGATACAGGTGGCCGCGGCAACATTGCCCTCGGCATGCTCCATGCCGTGGACAGATGCCTGGTAAGCGGCCGCAATCTCGCTGTGGCAGTTGCCGCATACCTCCGGCGTGGCCTGGCGCAGCGGGCGATCCAACTCATCCCCGTTGATCGGCTTAACGTAGTGCGCATCGTGGCAGTCATAGCAGGTGGCATTGGTGCGGCTTTGGTCGGCCATGCTCGGGCGGGCATGAACCGAGTTCATATAGCTCTCAATCTGTAGAACGACCTCGCCCAGCTTGGCTTCCTGAGCCTCTTCACCGGCCAGCCTGGCCTCATCCCACAAATCGCGATGGCACTGCACGCAGCCCACCTTGTGCTCCACCCCCTTCTCATGCGGGACACCCACGATGTCCTCGTGACAGCTCACGCATTTTTGAACACCATGGACGCTGGCATTGAATTTATCGGCGGTCACGTGCAGACCCCGCTTTTCCCCGTCCGGCCCCGGCATGCCAAAACCCGCCATGTTGTGACAGCCCAGGCACATGGCGTTTTCAGGCGGGGTGACACGGTCCTGTGCGGATAACGGTGCGGATAGCACACACCACTGGACCATCATCAGGATGATAAAAAATCTGAAAGTACCCGGGTGGTTGCCGATAAATGCAGATCCTCTCGCGCGCATGACGGATATTCCTAGGTCTGTTTTCGTTTCACATGAGCCACCGGTCCGGATCGCCTCGCCTTGATCAAGGCCATCCTTTTTCCACCGGTTTCGGGAGGCCAATATAGTTTGGCCCGGAGCCTGCATAACTGACGCAAGTCAGAATTGGTGCACGAATTTGGCGTCAATTTGACTGATGTCAATTTTGATCAGGCGCAGCAGGCACGTTAGGTGATGACCGGAGGTTTGACCATACGTGTTTACCCTAATGCGATACCCCCCTATAAAATGAATAATGAAATCCGGGGTAAAGGCCTGAGCATCGGTGCCGGCCGGCGCCTGTCTGTGTGGTTAACCGGTAGGGAAAATGACAAAAACATCCAGGGGATTCTCCCGCTTCTGCATATCCGCGGTTCTGATCGCAGGCGTATTTGGCGTTCAGGGTATTGCCCACTGCCAGGCGGCCGATGAAACGCCCGCGGCGGAATCCGCGCCGGAATACTCCGGCATGTCGCCCACCCTCTGCCTGGGCTGTCATGGTGAGCGCGGAATGAAACCGGCCGCAGGCATTCTGCAACACCCCATGGCCAACCAGGCTGACCCCAATACACCCTTTGGCGAGGGTAACCACGCCTGTGAAAGCTGCCATGGCCCCAGCAAAGCGCACGCCATGAGCGGCGGCCAAAAGCCACCCGCGGTTAAATTCAATGCCGAAACCCCCTTCGAAGTGAAAAATGAGTCCTGCCTGTCCTGTCATGGCAAGCAGCGTTCGCATTTTCACTGGCCAGGCGCCACACACAATATCGAGGGCGTGGCCTGCAATGACTGTCACAAGGTCCACCAGGCTGTCGATCCCGTGATGGATGTAGAGACCCAAACCGAGGTCTGCTACACCTGCCACCAGGAGCAACGCGCCCAGTTTCTGCGCCAGTCGCGCCACCCGGTGCAGGCTGCCAGCAACGCGTTCTCCCATACCGGTTTAATGACCTGCACCGACTGTCACAACCCGCATGGCAGTGATGGTGCGGCATCACTGAACAGGAGCACCGTGAATGAGTCCTGCTATGACTGCCACGCGGAGAAACGCGGACCTTACCTCTGGGAGCATCAACCGGTGCGGGAAGACTGCAGCAACTGCCACAACCCACACGGATCCAACTATCCAAACCTCCTCAATGCCCGGACACCGTGGCTTTGCCAGCAATGCCACTCCGCCGTCAATCACTCGAGCACGGCCCTGAGCGGCATCGATGTCGCGCCGAACAGCTTTGATCGTCGGGTAGTCGGCAAAGACTGCATGAACTGTCACGCCAAAGTGCATGGCTCCAACCACCCCAGCGGCGTTGCCCTGACGCGCTGATGAATTTCGATGACGAGGAACACGGCATGAATACCGGTCTATCGAAAACACACAGAATTTTTTGGCGATGGTTGTGCTGTGCGCTGGCGATGGTGACATGCGGCCTGGTCTCGGCAGCCGACGACGAGGCGGAGAAAGCCTCGGACATCGAGCAGGAGTACGAGGTGGGCGTCTACATCCTGGATGAGGACGCCTGGCGTTTCGGGAAATACACCGGCCTGATCGACGAGGGCACTGAGCTTTTGCTCGACTTCAGGCTGGAGAGCCGCCCTGAGTGGGACAGCGGCGAGACGCGCAACTGGAGCCTGCTGGGCTGGCGGCTCGGGCTGGACTCTCGGCGGCTGGCGTTTGAGTACGAGAATCAGGGCTCCTGGGAGTTCGGAGCCGACTATCGGGAGTTACCGAACTACCGTTTCGAGGGAGGCGTATCTCCCTTTGACGGCATTGGCAGCAACGTGCTCACGCTGCCCGCAAACTGGGTCGCGCCGATGGGTGGCGGCACCGGTTCGTTTGAGACCCTGGAAGAAAACCTTGCTCCGGTCAGCAGCTATTGGAAGCGCAAGCGCTTCGACCTCTACTACGACCGCCAATTCAACAGCGCCTGGGCGCTCAACGTCACCTGGCGCCATGAGACCAAGGATGGGGACGACACGTTCGGCGGCGTGATTGGCTATAACGGCATGAATCCTCGCGCGGTGGTTCTGCCCTCGCCCATCGAGTGGGAAACCGACATCATGGAGGCGACCCTCCATTTTGGTACCGCCCGTTATCAGCTGGGCGCGGCCGTGTATGCCTCCTGGTTCGGTAATGACTATTCATCGCTCAGCTGGCAAAACCCCTACGGCGCCCGCAATGCCTGGGCGCCGGCGGCGGGCTACCCGCGAGGCCAGGGCCTGGCCTCGCTGGACCCTGACAACGAGGCCATGCAGTTCAGGCTTTATGGCGGGCTCAATCTCTCTCCAACATCGCGCGTCAGCGCCGATATCGCCTTCGGCACGATGGAGCAGGACGATCCCTTGGTTAGCTACACCGTGAATGAT
>WTJD01000280.1 GCA_011524975.1 Lysobacterales bacterium | reverse complement strand
ATGTGGGGCCGGGAAAAATAGCCATGGTCATTGCCCTCGAAATACTTGTGTGAATGGCCGGCCACGCCACCGATTCCGAGAATGATGCCGGCGTGCTGCAGCCGGCCGTCGGGGTACAGCAGCTTGCCACCCACTGCGCCGACGTCTTCACGTTGTGAAAACTCCAGCAGGGCCTCAATCCATTCCGGGCTCACAATCTCGATGTCGTTATTGAGCAAGATAACGTGTTCGCCTGCGGCGTGTTCCCTCACGGCAAAGTTGTTCACTTCAGAGAAGTTGAAGGGGACGTTATGCTCAACAAAGCGGATGCGTGAATCGTTGGCCGTCCAGCGGACCATGGCTTCGAAGGTGGCGGCATCCTCGCTGTTATTGCTGACACCAATGATCTCAAAATTCCCGTAGCTCGATTTGTCGGTAATCGAGCCCAGGCACAGATCCAACAGTTCGGGTTTGTCCTTGAACGGGATAACGATGCTGACCAGGGGCTCACCCTGAATCGCATAACGCACCCGATAGGTGCCGGGAAACCGACCGCTTGCAACCACAGCATCCAGCCCTCGCCGTTTGACGGCAGACTGCAGAGCAACCTGACCGGCATCCTGTGCGTAGGATTTCTCGGAGAAAAAGGATGCCGTTGAACCAGGTACTTTGCGCCAGTGGTACAGCACGGCAGGTATGTGAACAACCTTGTTCGTCAGTTCCAAAACCTTGAGATAGAGGTCATAGTCCTGAGCGCCGTCCGTGCCAGGGGTGAAACCGCCGACCTGTTCCACCAGCGACCGTTTGATGACGCCCAGGTGACTGATGTAGTTCTGACTGAACAGTTGCTCGGGAGAAAAATCCGGCTTGAAGTGCGGCTCGCAGAACCGACCTTTTTCATCCAGCTTGTCTTCGTCTGAGTAAATGAACTCCGCGGCTTGATCCTGGATGACTTTTGCCATCTCGTGCAGGGCATTGGGTGTGAGTTCATCATCATGATCCATCAGCACGATGTACCTTCCCCGGGCCATCTTCAACGCGGCATTGGAGGCGCCAACAATATTCTCGTTACGCACCAGGCGCTGAATCCGAATCCTGGGGTCTTGAAGGTCAGCGAGAAACGCGCGCGTCAGCTCAGAATCGCTGCAGTCATCGACAATGCACAGCTCCCACCCGGCGAACCATTGGCTGGTCAATGAATCAATGGCGGCGGACAGCCATTCAACGGGAGTGTTGAACACCGGCAACAAAACAGAGAACAATGGCGCGTCTCCGTCCTGCCATGCGCCCACTGGCCGAGGAACCAGGCGGGCGGGGGGCACGTAGTCGTAATCCTGTATAGGAACGCTGCGACTCCGAGTTTCATCGCGCTGCGTGCGTCTGCGGTATGCTTCCGGGTCCATGTGTGGCTGATATTTGGCCCGATCGAAGAATACGTAGACGGCGGAAAGCAGACGACTGCGGGAAAGACGGGCCCTGACCGGCTCGGGCACCATCAGTATCAGTTTCAAGACAGCCTTTTTAAAGCCAGTACTTAGATTGATGAAATGCCTCGACACGGTCCGTCCTGATATTGCTGCTACCGGGCCTGAGAGTGCGCTTTAAACGCCCGCCTGCCGTCGATGCGAACTCCTGTCAACCAGTGCCTCGCGATGCCAGCCCGGGCTGAGAGGTCGTCGCGGAGCAACTGGTTTTGGAATGATCATTACACAACGTTCCATTATAATGCGCTATCGCCAGCATGAGGGCGAACTGGGCGGTTTGCCGTTCCTAGACCTAAAAAAACAAGCCCGGAATTTGGCAGGAAAGCCAGACCAGCAGTTTCTGGCCGGCGCGAGCAGGGCACCGACGGCCACATTGTGGGAACGCGGCAAAGCAGAATGAGATGGCCGAATCATCGACACACAATTTGATCTTCGTGCTGGGTATGCACCGGAGCGGGACATCAGCGCTCACCCGCGTGCTCAATCTTTCAGGGTGCCGGCTGCATTCTGACCTCACACGGTCAAACCAGTACAACGAGCGCGGATACTGGGAAACGCTCGACGTCCAGAAAATTTCTGACGCCGTGCTGGTCTCGGCCAAATCGAGCTGGTTCGACCAGCGGCCCGTAAACCTGGAGGCCCTGTCACAAGATCAGCGCAAGGCCTTTTCAGAGCAGATCAAGGGCTGC
>WTJD01000267.1 GCA_011524975.1 Lysobacterales bacterium | reverse complement strand
GGTGGTTCTTCCGCAACCAGGACATGCGGTAACCATGGGTGTGAAAGAGCGCAAGCCCATTGTTTGCAGCAGCTCTTGCGCCACCACAACCTCATCGGTTCTTGGTTGATCAGGCTCGGGGGTCAGCGAAATCCGGATGGTGTCGCCAATGCCCTCCTGCATCAGCACGGCCATGGCGGCCGCGGAGGAAACGATGCCCTTGCTGCCCATCCCCGCTTCGGTCAGCCCCAGATGCAGCGGGTAGTTACAACGCTTTGCCAACGCCCGATAAACCGAAATCAGGTCCTGCACGGCGCTGACCTTGGCCGACAGGATGATTCTGTCGTGGGGCAGCCCCAGCTTTTCGGCCTCACGGGCGCTGTCGATGGCCGAGCGCACCAGCGCTTCCCGCATGACGCTGTCGGCTGGCTGCGGCTGAGGCAAGGCGGCGTTGTCGTCCATCATCGACTTGAGCAGACGATCATCGAGGCTACCCCAGTTGACGCCGATCCGGACCGGCTTGTCATGCTTTAGCGCCTGTTCGACGATGGTGGCGAATTGCCGGTCACGCTTGCGGCCGAAGCCGACATTGCCCGGGTTGATTCTGTACTTGGCCAGAATTTTGGCGGCCTCGGGGTGTTTTTCCAGCAGGAGGTGGCCGTTGTAGTGAAAATCGCCAATCAGCGGCACGTCACAGCCCATCATGGCCAGCCTTTCCTGGATGGCCGGTACGGCGGCCGCGGCGGCCTCCGTGTTGACGGTAATGCGAACCAACTCGGAGCCGGCGCGTGCCAGTTCAGCGACCTGCTTTGCTGTTGCCTTGGCGTCTTCTGTATCGGTGTTGGTCATCGACTGCACCACGATGGCGTGCTCGCTGCCGATGTGAACATGGCCGATGGTTACCGTGGGCGTTTTCCGACGGCTGATTGGCTGGATGGCCACACCCATAATCAGTCGCCTCCTTTCTCCTCGCTCTGCGCTCGCATGATGGGCCATGCCGAGTGCAGGTAGACCCACATCGACCAGAGGGTCAGGATCGCGGCCAGGTACAGCAGCAACTCGCCCAGCAGGGCGATCGGCAGCAGCCAGATATCCTCCTGGTAAAGCAGAAAGGAGATGGCTGTCATTTGAAAGATGGTCTTCAATTTACCCACCCAGGAGACGGCCACCCTGGCTCGCTCACCGATTTCCGACATCCACTCCCGCAGGGCGGAGATGGCGATTTCCCGACCGATGATGACGGCCGCGGCCAGCGTAAAAACGACCGGGTGGAAAAAGAGCTCGGGCGGCTTTTGTACCAGTAAGACCAGTGCCGTGGCGACCATCAGCTTGTCCGCCACCGGGTCCAGAAATGCGCCAAAGCTCGTTAAAAGCCCCATTTTTCGGGCGATGTAGCCATCCAGCCAGTCGGTGACAGCAGCGGAAACGAAGATGACCACGCAGGCGACATGCGTCCAGGTGAACGGCAGGTAAAAAAAGACCACCAGCACCGGAATCAGGACGATTCGTAGCAAGGCCAGTATCATCGGAGCCGTCATGGGCATGATATTGGGGCCTCGGAAGGTTTGTCTGGCCCGGCATTATCGCAGAACGGGCCTCCTTGCCGCCACATGAAACCGCGGCCGGTTGGCGTCAGTGCAAGGCTCTGAAGATTCGCCTGGCCATCGATTTGCTGATACCGGGCACCGTTTCGAGCTGCTCCGCGCTCGCTGCCCGAACCCCCTTCATACCGCCAAAGTGCGTCAAAAGCGCTCGCCTTCGACCCGCGCCGATGCCCTGGATTTCCTCCAGTTCGGACCGCACCGACGCTTTCTGTCGCCGGCCTCGATGTCCCGTGATGGCGAATCGGTGCGCCTCATCCCGAACTTCCTGGACCAGGTGCGAGGCCGATGATTCGGGGCCGGGAATCATCGATGCGCCATCGGGCATGACCCATTCCTCGAAGCCCGCTTTTCGGGTCGGGCCCTTGGCAACGCCGATGATCGCAGGGCGCGTCACGCCCAGATCGCTCATCACTTCGAGGGCTTGCGAAAGCTGGCCTTTGCCGCCGTCGATGAGAATCAGATCAGGCAACTCGCCCTCACCCTCAGCCACCGAACGATAGCGCCGGGTGAGCACCTGCTTCATGGCCGCGTAGTCGTCACCGGGCGTGATGTCTTTCAGGTTGTAACGTCGATAGCGGGATTTCACAGGCCCCTTTGGGTCGAACACCACGCACGCGCCCACGGTTTGGCCGCCCTGGAAATGGGAAATATCGAAGCACTCAATGGATTCGGGGGTCGAGTCGAGTGCCAGCAGGTTTTGAAGTGCCTCCAGTTGGGCAGCCTTGCGCTCTCCGGAAGCCAGCTTCAGCTGTAGCGCGTTTCCCGCATTTCGCCGGGTGAGTTCCAGCCACTCCCGGCGTTGACCGCGAGGATGCGCCTGGACGCGCACCTGTCGCCCTGCGCGTTCCGAAAAAACAACCTCAAACAGACCGCTCCCGGGCAGTTCGTGAGACACCAGCAGGTCCGCTGGCGGCATACGTTCGCGGTAATACTGCCCCATAAAGGCCTGCAGCACCTCGGCGCTTTCCAGCCCCTCTGTTTGCGACGGAAAATAACTTCGTTGGCCGATATTGCGGCCACCTCGGAAACTGACGACCTGCACGCACGCGGCCCGCCCCTCTCGCGCAAGGGCCAGGATATCGAGGTTCCCTCCCTTGCCCGGCCGCCACTGCCCGGCCTGCATGCTCTTGAGCGCCTGAATCTGATCCCGGTAAACAGCAGCGCTTTCGTATTCCTGCTGAGCGGCCGCCTCCTCCATTCGCGCGATCAGCCGTTGGATGACCCTGTTGCTGTTGCCGTTGAGGTATAGCGTCGCATCATCCACCTGCTGACGATACTCCGCTTCACTCACATAGCCCACACACGGGGCCGTACAGCGCTTAATCTGATGCTGCAGGCAGGGACGGCTGCGGTGGGCGAAATAAGAATCTTCGCAATTTCGGATACGAAATATTTTCTGCATCAGATTGATGCTTTCCCGGACAGAGCGCGCCGATGGATACGGGCCGAAGTACCGGCGATCGGCGCGGCGACCACCCCGATGAAATGCAACCCGGGGAAAATCGTGGTCCGTGGTCACCATCAGCCAGGGATAGCTCTTGTCATCTCGCAGCAGCACGTTGTAGCGGGGTTTGAGCGACTTGATCCACTCATTTTCCAGCAGCAGGGCCTCGCCCTCGGAAGGCGTGAGGCTGACCTCGATGTCCCGCACCTGGGCAACCATGCGCATGATGCGGTCGATCTTTGGGCGGGCATCGAAATAGCTGGCCACGCGCTTGCGCAGATTTGCAGCCTTGCCCACATACAGCGGCTTGGCGCTTTGATCGCGCATGACATACACGCCGGGGCCAGTTGGCAGGCGCCTGGCAAATGCCTGTCCGTCAAATGCAGTGCTGTCGGGGCTCTCCCGGTCAGCCGGCATCGATCTCGGCGCGGATATGCGCTAACAGACCGGCTGTGGCACGCTCCAGGAGTTCACACATGTAAACGAAATCTGCGGTGGAGCCGTAGTAGGGATCGGGCACCTCGGCGGGTTCTCCGGGGCCGGCAAAATCCATCATCAGGGACAGGCGCGCCCTGGGGTTGCGCGGGGCCATGTGTTCCAGCAACCGAAGGTTGTCATGATCCATGGCGATCATGTAATCGAAGCGCTCGAAATCCGAGGTATCCACGCGGCGCGCCCGCAGAGCGGCGATGTCCACATCAAACTTGAGCGCCTCGGCGATCGCACGATGATCCGGCGCGTGTCCCACGTGATAGCCGTGTGTCCCGGCCGAATCGATGCTCAGCGAATCTGTGAGGCCGGCCTGGCTGACGTGCCGCCGGAAAAAACCTTCGGCCGAGGGCGACCTGCAAATATTGCCCATACAGACGAACAATGTGCTGGTTCTGTTTGTCATTCCGTCCTGCTCCTCGTTTGTAACCGTTGCATCGGCCCCGCTATCGGTACGGGATGCCCGCCTCATCGAGGATGTCCATCGCGCCGCCCAAATGCTGTTCAAAGTGTCGCCAGTGGCCAATCGCTGAGCGGTAGATGGGCTTGCGGACCTGTGCCGCGCTTGCGGTGCTGACCGCCGCGCTGCCCGCGTGTGGGGCCAGACATTCCTCCTGCCAGGTGAGACCGAGCCGTTCAATCAGCTCAGGGATACAGGCGCCGGGATCTTCGACCAGGTCTTCGTATTTCAAGGTGAAGATGCGCTCGGGCATGAGCGCCTGCCAATGCTGCATGAGCCGATGGTAGGCCACGTAATAGCGCGCGGCGTCCTCCACATTGTAAGAATATGAATTAAGGTAGCCGAATAATACCTTGAAATTACTGAATATTACATCCATAGGGTTGCGCGTTACATGCACCAGGCCGGCCTGCGGCAACGCCCTCGCGATCATGCCCAGATACATGAAGTTCAGGGGCCTTTTGTCCGTAAATCTCGGCGAATCCCCTGTTCTGGAGGAAACCGCTTGCACATACGCATCACCCAGCGCGGGGTAATCCAATCCTGCCGAAGCCTCAACCCCGGCGGGTGAAATCAGGCTACCGGGTCGCTCATCGACGGCCAGCGCGACCTGCTCCATGAAATCGCGCAGTTCCCCCGCGGCGTACACCTCGTCGTGACGCCCCAGTATTTGTTCCACCAGCGTGGTGCCGGAGCGTGGCATGCCCACGATGAATATCGGGCTGCTGGACGCGCTGCCCTGCCCGCCCGACTGAAAAAAATCGGCGCCCTGGTGGGCCATGAGGCCATTCACCAGGGTATTGATCTGCTCGTGATCATAGGGTTCCATGCGCCGTTTCGCCTCGCCCGCGACGCGATAGGCCTGAAAAGCCTCGTCCCAGCGCCCCAGATCCTCGAGTTCCTTGCCCAGGGCGAAGCCGAGCGTCACCTTTTCCGGAAGGGGCCGGTGGGCGTCCAGCGCCGCCTGCAAGCTGCTGACATGATGATGATCCGGGCTTGCCGTGCCCAGGTTGGCCAGCAGAGACAACGCGCGCGGATATCCTTCAACCCTGTTCAGTGCATCTTCAGCACAGGCCCTTGCCTGTTCAAAGCGCCCTTGCGCCAGCCTTGTCATGCCCAGATTGACATGATTATCCGGATTGCCGGGCTCAAGCTGGCACAGTTTTTCATACAGGGCGGACGAGTCATCCACCTGGTCCAACAAGCTGTAATACATGGCCAGCTGATCCAATGCCCAGGCATTTTCACCTGCCTCAGTCACCAGGGACCGAACCTGTTCCAGGCACTCCGAGCGTTGTCCCAAGCCCAGCAGGAATTTACAACGCTGTATTCGTAGCGGCACGGAGCCAGGGTGGACAGCCAGGGCGTCATCGATGGCCTGCATGCCTTCCTGGTAGCGTTCATCACCGGCCAGCGCCTCGGTCAGCATCATCCACCCATCTTCGAATTCTGGCGCGCCCTCGGTCAGGCGCCTGGCCAGGTCGTGGCTGACGGAAAATTCGCCCCTGTTGAGGGCTTCCGCCGCGCGCCGCATCACGCGCCTGATTCGATGTGAAATAAAAGGCTGGCCAGAGTTCATTGAGTGTTTTCCGCTG
This sequence comes from Lysobacterales bacterium, assembly GCA_011524975.1. Taxonomy (GTDB): domain Bacteria; phylum Pseudomonadota; class Gammaproteobacteria; order Xanthomonadales; family SZUA-36; genus WTJD01. The sequence goes on along the minus strand of WTJD01000267.1, from coordinate 2,388 downwards.
GTCGTGTTGAAATCAAGCTGCTGGCTGGCAGGGGTCAGCCACCGGTTGACCTGCTTTGGGCACGGAGCGTGTCTGTGACCCGCTCAAGGTCTTCTGCCGTATCGACACCCGGCGGGATGGAATCCTCGGCCCGGGACAGGACCATTTTTTGCCCATGCTCCAGGAAACGCAGCTGCTCCAGCTTTTCAGCGGTTTCCAGGGGCGTGGGGGGCGTTTCGGAAAACCAGGTCAATGCACGGCGGCGATAGGCGTAAATGCCCAGGTGGCGCAGCCATTTCACGCCCGCTTTCTGGGCGTCCTCGGTGGATCGATAACCTCGCGCGTGAGGAACGGCGGCCCGGCTGAACAACAGCGCTTGTGCCCCGATACCCTTCACAACCTTGACGATGTTGGGGTCGGCAAGATCGGCAGGGCTGTCGATCTCACAGTACAGCGTTGCGGCACTGGCCTCGGGATGACGCATCAGTAAATCGGCGACCTGCCGCAAGCAGGAGGCCGGCATCAGCGGCTCGTCACCCTGGAGATTAACGACAATCTGATCTTCCGGCCAAGACATCAGCCGGGCGCATTCCGAAATGCGGTCACTGCCGCTGACGTGATCTCGGGATGTCATGACCACCTGCGCACCGAATTCCATCGCGCAAGACTGAATCCGCTCATCGTCGGTGGCGATAATCACCTCCCTGGCCGAGGCGGCCTGCGCCCGTTCCCAGGTATGCTGCAGTAACGGCTTGCCGGCAATGTCACGCAGCATTTTCCCTGGCAGGCGCTCGGATGAAAATCGGGCGGGTATGACGATCACGTAATCCATGGTGTGACGGGTCAGGGTTTGTCCGGTATCTCGATCAGTTGCCTGATTCGTTCAGTAAAAGCATGTTCCCAGTCATCGGGGAGACAGGCTGTCACCGGCAGGCACCAGGCGTCGGTCAATTGAAGCTGGCGGCATTTAACGGCATCTTTTTCTGTCATCAGGATGCGCTCATGCTGTATGTCAGAAAAATCAGCGGCAGTATAGGTGTGGTGGTCCGGAAAAGCACGTTCCTCAAAGGATATACCGAGCTCGGTCAGTGTTCCAAAAAAGCGTTCCGGATGGCCAATGCCGGCGACGGCGAACACCCGGCCACTGCCGGGCATTGAAACCCATTCATCCACGCTCAACTGACGCTGAGTGTCGAGCGATTCCACATGGCGGGCTTGCAGGTGCATACCAATGGCTTTATCCCCAGCCGCCCCGGGCAGCCTGGGCGATGTGTTCCCCCCGTTCACAACGATGGCATCGACGCTGCTCAAACGGTCTGCCGACTCTCTCAGAGGGCCGGCAGGCAGCAGGCGTCCGTTACCAAGACCCCGGTCGCCGTCAATCACGCATATTTCGTATCCACGCGGAAAATCCGCCCGCTGGAGGCCGTCATCCGAAATGATCACGTCCGCGCCCCTGCCAAACAGGTAGCGGGCCGCTTCGTTACGGTCACGGCAGACGACGACATCGACACCGGTTCTTTGCATGATCAGCCTCGGTTCATCGCCGGATTCGTCTACCGGTACGCTGTCGTTGATCAACACCAGGCGATCACCTTGCCGGCCGTAGCCACGCGACACCACGGCGGGCTTGATCCCGGCTTCCAGCAGCAAGCGGCACAGGCGTATCACCAAAGGGGTCTTGCCCGTACCGCCGACGGTGATGTTTCCCACCACCACGATGGCCTTGCCGATGAGATCCCCGGGTATGTTCGACATGGCGCGGGACCGGCGTTTATCGAACCCCCGGGCGTAGACAGGCTCCAGTAAACGGAGCAGCCAACCCGGCCGCCGATCGCCGTACCACGTCCGGTTCAATCGGGGCTCCAGGAATGACTTCAGCATCGTTGGGCAAGCCGCAAACAGGCAGAGGCGTCAGTCACTGGCGCCCTCAGGCTCCGATACCCCAAACTGGGTCTGGTACAGCCTGGCGTACGCGCCCTCCTGCTCAAGCAGTTCATCATGCGTTCCCGTCTCGATGACACGCCCGGAATCAAGCACCACCACCTGATCTGCGTTTTCGATGGTGGACAGCCGGTGCGCAATGACCAGCGTCGTCCGGCCTTTCATGACCTCTGCCAGCGCCTCCTGGATGGCCCGCTCCGATTCACTGTCCAGCGCGGAAGTGGCTTCATCCAGAATCAGTATCGGCGCGTCTTTGAGCAAGGCGCGGGCGATGGCCAGGCGCTGGCGCTGGCCGCCGGAAAGTTTGGTGCCGTTTTCACCCACCTGTGTCTGGAAACCTTCAGGCAGTTTCTCGATGAATTCCAGTGCGTGCGCGCTGCGCGCGGCCTCTGCGATCGCTTCCTGGCTGGCCGAGGCCAGCCCGCCATAGGCAATATTGGCGGCCACGGTATCGTTGAACAGGAC
>WTJD01000247.1 GCA_011524975.1 Lysobacterales bacterium | reverse complement strand
GGGCACGCCCATGGCGGCCACACCCGGAGCGCTCAATACAGGACAGGATTTCGGCGGCGATGGCGGTGGGCCCGATACCGAGCCGCCGGCTGTGCCCGCCGGCCTTCTGGCCAGCAACGGGAACCGTCAGGTTAATCTGAGCTGGAGCGCGAACAGCGAGATCGACCTGGCCGGCTATCGCGTGTACCGCTCGCAGACATCCGGAAGCGGTTTTGTGCCGCTGGCGGATGTCGCGGCTGACAGCGTCAGCTACCAGGACTCGGGATTGAGCAACGGCACGACGTACTATTACGCGCTGAGCGCCTTCGATACGAGCGGGAATGAGAGCGGCCTGAGTGACGTGGTCGCGGGGACTCCGGCCAAGAAGGGCGGGCGACGCTGACCGCGGTCATTTCGCCACACGCAGTGGCTGGGTTCAGCGGGGCATTGAGGGTGGTCATGGGCCCAAGCTTGAGCCCAGGCTACAGCGCGTTGCGGTGAACCATGATGAATGGCGTTCGCGCCAGGATGGTAATGTCCAGCCAGATGGACCAGTTCTGGATGTACCACAGGTCATATTCGATACGCATGGCCATCTTCTCATCCGTTTCCGTCAAACCCCGCAAACCATGCACCTGGGACCAGCCGGTCATGCCGGGCCGAACCTTGTGCCGCAGCATGTAATGGGGGATTTTGCTGCGGAAAAGATCATTGAGCTCCAGGGGATGGGGCCGGGGCCCGACCAGCGACATCTGGCCAAACAGTACATTGAACAGTTGCGGTAATTCATCGAGACTGGTGCGGCGAAGCCATGACCCGATCCGCGTGATTCGCTCGTCTCCGGGTTCTGCCTGTTTGACAATGCCTTCCTGTTCCGAGTGCAGGTGCATGGTTCGGAATTTGAGTACTTCAATGATCTCGCCGCCAAATCCGTGCCGTTTCTGACGGAAAAGCACCGGCCCCGGGCCGGAGGTTTTGACGCCCAGGGCGATGACCAACAGCAGCGGCGAGAGAAAGAAAATACCCAGTAATGAACCCAGCCGGTCCATCAGTGTTTTCAGCATCATCTCGGCGCTGTGCATGGGCGTGCTGCTGAGGTTAATGAAAGGCAGTCCAGCCCATTCCGATATATCCTGGTTCAGCAAACGGTAATGCTCGAAGTCGGGTATCACATGGATGTCCACGACCTGGTGCCGCAAACAGGTGAGCACCTCGTCCAGCAACTCTGAGCGTTTCAGTGGTATGGCAATCCAGACGTCATCCACATCGTTTTCAGCGACGAACAGCTCCAACTCGCCAATGGACAGCGCGCCGGGCACGCCGTCATCGGCGGCAAAAACCGCGACAAGCTCGTATTCAGAGCCCGCAGTGCTGTTGAGCCGGTCAAGAACGGTGTCCAGTGGCTGGCCTGTGCCCACAAGCACCAGCCGGTTTACGCTGCGGTGCGCCCTGACCCGGGTGGTCCAGATATGCCTGGCGAAAGGCCCGACCACCAGTGCGGCGGCGCTGAACAATACCCAATAGCCAAACCAGATGCGCGAGTAATCCGCGGTGACTTTGAGCATGGCGGCCATGGATACCAGTGCGGTCACCACCAACGACCAGCCGGCCAACATCCGGCGCGCTACCCGCGCGGGAGAAAACTTGAATGCCGGTCTGAGCGCGCCCGTGGCCGGTATCACAATCGAAGCGATGATCAAGCCCGAAAGGATGGCCATCAGGTAACCCGGCTCCAGTTGGAGGTTTCGAAAACGCAGGTAGTAGGCTGCCAACGCGGCAGCGAACAGGGAGGCGAGTTGTGGCGCGGTGTTCATGTCGAGCGCGCCCTCCGCAGTTCGCGCGCCGCGAGTAGAACGAACTTACTATTGAAAACGAAATAGCGGTGGAACATCCGGGCCGGATGGTGCGATAGCCTGTGCAGCCATGCAAGCCCCCTTTGCTCCATCCACTTTGGAGGCATTTTTTCCACGCCAGCCAGCCAGTCGAAGGCGGCACCCACGCCCAGTAGTGAGCAATTGATCGATGAACGGTGGCGCATGATCCATTTTTCCTGTTTCGGACAGCCCAGGCCTACAAACAGGTATTTCAATGTGTGGCCATTGATCTGGTCGAGCAGCTCGCCGCTCTCCTGAAAGTCATCATCGATGGCGGCGGGCGAATGGGTGAAGGGTATTTGCAGGCCTGGGCACTCATTTCTCAGCCTGTCTGCCAGCCGGACAAGAGTCACATCGCGGGCGCCATAAAATCCCACGGGCTCGTTATTTTCCGCGCATTTCCCGCACAGATAGAGGACGGCTTCATACCCTTGAACGCGGGCCGCGCGTGATCCGGTCAAACGTTGTTGCAGCCACTTGATAGGGACGCCGTCGGCGAAGATGTAATCTGCCCCCGTCATGGCAGCGCTGAGGTCCGGGTCTGATTGCGCCAGCGTCAGCATGTGCACATTACAAAAGAACACGGATGAGGGGCCAGACTGATCCAGGTGATCCAGATAAAGAACACCCTGGTCATCCGGGACATGATCGATGGCCTGACCGAGCATGCTTGTTTTTTCGCGTCGGTTGGAGGACTGCATGGGTTTGCATCTTCCAGATTCTGAGTGGCCGAATCAATATACGCTGAATTTTGCCCGCGGGATGCGGGGGCAGGTCAATCCGGGAAGCATGGCCCAAATCAGGCTTGCATCGGCGTTTCCAGGAGGTATGGGGCCGGACGGGCTCGATCCCGCCAGCGGCCCGAAATGGATCGGGCGTGACCGCCTGCCTCCGCAAAGGTCAACGCCGGCTGGTACCGGCCCCCGGGCTGGGCCGCGCCCTGGTGGGACGCGGCCGCGCGGGCTTTCGCGAAGGCTTCAGGTCGTGGTCAGGGCGCCCGGTAGACTCAGGGCCTGAGTCACCGGTGCGGTGCCTGTGAATAAAGCGGCGCGGACTGTCACTTCGGGTACATCAACTGAAGTTGCAGGCGCAACTGCCAGTCCGCGCCGAATTTGGGTTTTTCAACGTTGTAGTAAGCCGAGGCTTGCATGTTGACGGGCTGCTTGCCCCATTTCATGATCTGGCCGATACCAAGACCCAGGGGTATGGTCCAGCGATTTCCGCTTTCTGCCTCCCAGTTGGCCGTGATGACCGGTGAAAACGTCAGGTAGCGGCCGGGTTTGTCAGGAAAGTTGTAGTTGACGAATGGCTGCATCAGCATGGTGTTGACTGAATCACGCCCGCTGTCCTCGGATATTGACCAGACGTTGTTGATCAGCCCGCCAAGGACCCACGGCCCCTGCATCTTCAGGGCAACGAACGTGGGGCCGAGGCCCCATGCGCCCGCACCGAGCCGGCTGCTGCTGGCGGTGTCCAGTTGGGCGATGACGCCGGCGCCCCAAATCAGCCCGCTGGGGCCCACTTGTTTGGGCGACAGGAAAGCCGAAACCTGGATGTCGCCGAGGCCGTTGCTGCGGCTTTGCCCTGGAGCGAATGCGGGCTGCGATATCAGGGGCACAATGGTCCGCGTGATCAGGTTCCACTTGTCGCTGAAGTCAATGGGTATGACGGGCTGGATGTTGAGGATATTCTGGGTCGACTCGTACGGGCCCACGTCGAAGTTGATATTGTTCTGAAAGGGAACGCTGATCATGCTGGCAACCGGGTTTTGAGCGGCGCGGGCCAGGTCGGCAGCATCCTGGGCGAATGATGGTGTAACCGCCAGGTTGCCAAAAACGAGACTCAGAGCGGCAAGACGGACATACCAGCTGCGCACGCTGACTGCCGGGTTTGGGTTGTTGGCGCCTGCCAGAGAGGAACCGCTTTCTGAATTCATCACGTAACGCTTCATCACTTAACTCCTGATCGATCAATCGTTTCCAAAATATGTGGGTACCGCTGTTTCGAGCGACCTTTCAGGCCATCGCGCTGTCCGCTCACGCCGGCGGCCTTCGCAGCGGAGAAGCGCGACTTTCGACAAATTCAGCGCCGTATAACAACGATGTCCAGAGGTAAAACTCGGCGTCAAGAACGCGCTGTTTATCACCTCTTGGAAGCTTACCGAAAGCGTGCAGGCACATGCCGGTATCCGCCCTGTTGAGCGCTATGGCGGTCATTTCCGGATCGACGCCAGGCTTGATCAGCCCTAACGCCTGGTCGCGGGTAATTCGGTCGGCCACCATCTGATCGAAGTACGCCATGTTGGACTCCCAGATATGCTCAAATTCTGCATCGGTGCTGGCGCTTTGCTCTATGCCTTTGATCAGCGGACCTCCCTCATGCATCACGTTGATGAGCCCGCCCAATGACTCATACAGCAGCGCAACCGGATCTCCATGAGATTCGAACCAGGATAACGATCCCGCCATAATTCGATTTTGTATGTCATCGAGAAGCACCTTGCAGAGCGCCGGAATGTCATGGAAATAGACGTAAAATACCGATCGCGCGAAAGGTGTCTCTTTCATCAGTTTGCTGACCGTCATCTCGCGGATCGGATGTCGCCACATGAAACCGACCGCGGTGTCGATAATTTGCTGCCTTGTGCGATCGGACTTGCTCTGCCTCCCAGCACCCACGGCGGGACCTTGATACCGGTAATGTGGTGTCTCGTCGTTCATCTTCGCACGGTTATGGCCGGCTCGGTTTTAAGTGCTGCAGCATGGTTTTATCCCCCGCGCCCGCAAACACAGCTTACGACAAGTCGTCAAAAATGACATCTTGTCAATAACGAGAATGCAATTTACGAGCCATCCAGCGGGGATCAGTATTCCCCACGCTAATGCAGCCTATATAAATCATTTAAAACATGAAGTTAGCGCCGCCATACCCATCCATCCCACCGACTCTGCGCTCTGAAGGAGGCGTTGAGCCGCCCGCCTGCCCCCATGGAATTGAGATCCATGCAAGGCAATTCGCTATTCGTTGCAATCTGCAATTGGACAGGGCGTGGCTATCCTGCGGCCGCCGGCCGGCAAGGTCGAGACGATGCAGCCGCTTGATGGAAAGCGGTCTTTCTGATCGCCTAGCCGCGGTTTTGAATGAATTTGCGATTCAGCTGCATAGCCAGGGCGCTGAGACTGATGAGCAGGAAGCCCATGAACATGAGGCCAAAGGCATTGGCCAGACTGTCCCTGAAATACCATCCGGTGAAGCTCATCAAGGCAATGACGCTGGAAAAAAGCAGGGTGCGGCTGCGCACAACCACGCCGAGATACATCACGGCTGCCGGAATGGCAAAGTAAACGATCTCAAGCGCCGAATCCTTCAGCAAATCAAAAGCGCCGTACAGGACAAATGTGGAGCCGACAAAGTACCAGAACGGTGCAATGGCGCGATGAGTGGTTCTGTCGATCGAGAAGGCGACCGAGGTCAGGCCGATGCCAAGCGCGACAGCGGTGATACCGAAATCAATCTCCATGATCTCGCACAGCGTTCCAAATCCGGCGGCGCCAAAAAACAGGGAAGTAAACAGCAGCACGGTGACGCCCTTGGCGCGGAAGGTCAGAAACTGCTGCGTCAACATGACCACGCACATGAACAGCAGGCCGTGCTCGGGGTTGCCCCCGCGCGCATACTCCTCGAGCATCACGATGATACCCGTTGGCTGCAACAAGGCCGCGATCAGGAACATTGGCGTGATGGCCTTGCCAAAACGGTTATCTGTTGTCGCCGCCAATGCGAACAGGAAAATGGCAAAACCCACGCCCAGCGTGACCAGCACGCGCGTTGCAGAATTGAAATCGTCCCACAGCATGCCGATGAAGATGGTCATACCGGCCAGCGCGAAAACCGCACCCAGGTAGGCCAGTACTTTCGACAGGATGCCAAACGAGCGCTGGCTGTTGCTGCTCACCCCGTCGGACTGCAGCGCAGCAGCGATATCTTCGGCCAACAGTCCATGTTCCTGGGCCAAACCCACGATTTGCCTCAGCGCTTGTGCTTTGTCGCTCACGGGCTTTCTTCCTCATCCATGATCCAGCCCATGAAACTCACCTCCCGGCAGTACTCAAAGTCATCCGGTTGGAAGAGATCCAGATCCAATTCGAAGTCCGCGTTGCCTTTCCTGAGCACGTAGGGGCGCTCGTGGCGTCCCATGCCGAAAATGCTGCCCAGAAGCCCTCCGCCACCGCGGTATTGCTCACGAGCAAAGCTAAACCCATCCGGCGACTGTCTGCGTTTATCCAGCGTAAGTGTGCCAGCCCGGCCGAGGTCGAGGCTCAGGGGTGCGCCCGGCTCATTCAGGTTCTTAGGGATTTCGTAGACGAACTCTGAAAAGGTATTGTCGCCGGCGTTGTAGCGGAAGATGCCGGCCCTCTGCCGGTTCCAGGGTATCCGGCTGTTCTCATCTGTTCTGCGCACCGCCCGGCCGGTGAGATGGCCCTCCTGCACGTCGAACTCGAGGTAATGATTAGCTTCCGGGCCGCTGTTGCAGCGGTATATCACCAGTAAAAAATCGTGTTGTGGCGGCTCGGTCAGCGCCCTGGGCACCTGGTTGAGGATGAAGAAACCGGCAACCAGCAGCATGGGCAGCACGATACCGCTGATGAGCACCAGATTTCGCTTGATCCATTCCTTCATGTTCCCGCCTTGAGATCGTTGTTGGTGATGGCTACCAAAATATAGCAACTCAATCCGCGAGTTGATACGCGTGGCGCCATGGCTTGATTTTGATCGCGCCTGGGCTTGCGCCCGGGTGAACGTGTTGCACAACCGCGCAAGGTGGTTGAGCGGGCACTCGCCTGCGATCCATCAGCTGCTTGATTCAGCGGGTCGCCAGGGCAGGTGCCCGGTTGGCGTTGGGGAGCAGCGAGAGGATTCAGTGTCCGGTGGGGTCCTCCTGGTACACCCGAACCCAGTCGATATAAAAATACTGGGGGAACGGCGTTGAATCATCGGGCCTGTAAGACGAGTTGCCTATGGCGAGGTTAAAAAGAATGAACATGGGCTGATGCAATTCCGAGTAAACGGGGTCGCTGATGGACGCCCGGGCATACTCCTGACCATCAACAGACCAACGAATGGATTCTTCATTCCACTCCATCTCGAAGATGTGGAACCCGTCGGCAAACCAGCCCTCTTCGAGCTTGAATGCCTTTGCGCCCATATGTCGGTGCCGGTCATCGGCGCCGGCGTAGTGAATATTGGCTTCCACGACCGCGTTATCCTTGGAGCCGTAGAACTCCATGATGTCGATTTCGCCGGATTGGGGCCATGGCGTGTCTCCACCGTTCTCATCGATGTTTGCGCCCAGCATCCAGAACGCCGGCCACGTGCCGTTGCCATAGGGAAGCTGCATCCTGGCCACCACCTTGCCGTGCTTCCAGGCCTGCTTGCCGGCGGTATTCAGGCGCGCGGAGGTGTACTGATCCATGCCATGTTCGTCGGATATGTGGATCGCCTGGATGACCAGGCATCCATTTTCAACGTAGGCATTGACCGGGTTATCCGTGTAGCGCTGCCACTCCTTGTTGAACCGCCCTGCGGGCTCGACCTGTCGATTCCAGTTTTTCGGATCCAGCATCTCCCCGGAAAACTCATCTGACCATACCAGGCGCCAACCTTCCGGCGCCTCGTACGGGTCGTCATCGAGATTGGCCGCGGGATAGCTGATGTCGCTTGCCTGCCCCTGCGCCGCGCATAGCGATGCCAGCAACAGCAACAGGCCCAGCGATGCCGGACGGTTCGGAGTGTATAAGGTGGCTCTGGGTGTGGTCATATTGAAGCGCTCGACTCCTGGCCTGCAGATCAGGCCGTTGCCAGTTTGCCGCGCCGGGTCTCGAGTTGCTCCCGGATCTCATGAGCTCTTTGTTCCGACAGGTCATAGCCGGACATGGAAATGATTGCGATCAGCGTGCCGCTGATCGGCACCAGGATATAGGCCAGTTTGAGGTTCTGTAGCGCGGAGGCGGATTGTGCCGCGGCGTCCTGGTCGAAGCCCACCAAAGCGAGGATGAGGCCGCTGAACAAGCCGGCGATCGCAAAACCGAACTTGACCATCCACCAGTAGATCGCGCCGAAGACACCTTCCAGTCGCTTGTGGGTATTGAGTTCGTTCAGGTCGCATACGTCGGCGGTCATGGACATCATCAGGGTAAACAG
>WTJD01000206.1 GCA_011524975.1 Lysobacterales bacterium | reverse complement strand
CATGTAAGAGCGCCCGGTGGTATGAAGCATGGGGCGCTGGACGGACTGCTCGAGAAATTCGCCCCCTTCAGGAGCCAGTGACGTGTGTGTGAGCGAGACGCCCCCGAACAACAGGCAGCCGATCAAAAAACCGGCCAGCTGCAGCCCGGCCCAGCGGCCCGCTCTTCGATAGGTGATCGCCGCAAACAGGGACATCGAAAAAATCAGGCTCACCGTGGTGCCCCGCCCACCAGTTGCCAGCACGATATACCATTGAATGGCGATCAAGATGACCGCCAGGGCCCGCGATCGCGCCGTCGGCTTGAAGACCATCGGGATGGCCGCGAGCAGCGGAATAGACCAGGTTTGCAGCTGATTGTAGAACCTTGGATGCGCGAACCGAACCAGCATCTGGTCGTAACTGAATTCCCGGTCCAGGTTCCAGTTCGCCAACAGCCCCATGAATTCCTGGGTTGCTACAGCGACGCCCAACAGCATGATGGCTGACAGCGCGATACGATCGAATAGCGTGCCCAACACTCGCCTGCTGGCCGCGATGCAGAGCGCCGCGATCAACAAGGCCAGCAGTATGCCGACTTCGGCCAGGGAATAGCCCGGGGGGCTGAAACGCAAGCTGGACCAGACCGCGAGCGCAAACGCCAGGCTGAACGCAGCTATGATGAGGGTGGGCACCTTTTGGACCTGGTCGAAAAACGCGCTTCGCGGCCTGGGAAAAATCATCACCAGGCTGATTATGGACAGAAAGACCAGCGTCTCCACGAGTCGTTTGCCGTTGTAGGGCGCCACGCCGGGCACGACATCAAAGCTGCTGGTCAGGACCAACGCGGCGCAAGGCAGGATCAGTATGAACAGCGCCGCCCCGTCTGGTCTGTTTCTGCGCCCGTCGCTGTCCGGGGCGCTGGGTGTTCTTTGTAAGGGGCGGGGCTCAGTCAATACCAAACTTCTTCAGTTTGTACCGGAATGAGCGAAAGCTGATACCCAGCAGCTCGGCCGCCCTGGTCTTGTTGTAACGTGCTTTCTTCAGGGCGTCTTCCAGCATTTTCTTCTCGATGTCCTCGATATACGTGTCGAGCGACTGATCCTCGTCGATCCCCGGTACATCGCCGCCCTGATCATGGACGGCGACCTGTTCCAGCATGAGGTCATCCGGTTCTATTTCATCACCCTCACACATGGTCACGGCTCGCTGGAGAATATTGACGAGTTCGCGAACATTGCCTGTGTAATGGTGGGTCATCAGAGCCTGCATGGCTGAATCTGAGATGACGGGGATCAGGTCTTCTTCCCAGTCGGCGGTGATCTCGTCGAGGAAATGGCTTGCCAGCAAGGGAATGTCCTCCGGCCGCTCTTCCAGCCCGGGCATGGAAAGCTCAATGACATTGAGGCGAAAGAAGAGATCGGAGCGAAACTTACCGCTCTCCACCAATGGTTTCAGCGGCTGGTGGGTGGCGCTGAGAATACGCACGTCCACGGGGATTTCCTCGCGCGCGCCAATGGGCCTGACCGCTTTCTCCTGTATCGCGCGCAGCAGTTTTACCTGCATGTGCAACGGAAGGTCGGCAACCTCATCCAGCATCAGGGTCCCTCCATCGGCTGCCTGGAAGAGTCCTTCCTTGTCCGCGTTGGCCCCGGTAAAGCTGCCCCGGCGATGACCGAAGAACTCGCTCTCCATCAACTCCGTCGGAATGGCTCCGCAGTTCACCGGTACGAATGGATGATCTGATCTGGGCCCCAGTTCATGAATCAGTCGTGCCGCCAGTTCCTTGCCGGATCCGCTAGAGCCGCTGATCAGGACAGGCGCCTGGCTGCGGGCCAGCTTTCGGATCATTTTACGGGTCCTGGCAATCGCCGGGGACTGCCCAATCAGCCGTTCCAGTTGGTCGAGTTCGGGGCCTGCGCTGGTTGTGTCCACCTCGCTGGGCGCTTGTACGTCCTGCGCCTTCAAACGCAGCGCGGTATTGACCAGCTTACGCAGAATCTCAAGGTCGACGGGTTTTGATACAAAATCGAAGGCACCGAGTTTCAGTGCGTGCACCGCATCCTCTACTTTGCCGTGGGCGGTGATGACCGCGGTGGGCAGGTCAGGATGGCGCTCGGCAATTTCGCGAACCAGGTCGAGGCCGTTGCCATCCGGTAGCCGCATATCGGTCAGGCAGAAACTGAATGTGTTGCCCAGCAGCGCCTGACGGGCTTCGCCGAGGTCCCCGGCGGCGGTTACCCTGAGTCCCATACGGGACAGGGTCAGTTCCAACAACTCGCGGATATCCGGTTCGTCGTCAATGATCAGTACATGTTGCTGGTCATTCATTATCGTTAGGTGCTCTCTGCCTCGTCCAATTCAGGGGTGGTTTCTGCGGACAGTGCGAGGCGAATATGAAAGCGTGTCTTCCAGTTGGGTGTTGAGTCTACCGTAAGTTCCGCCTGGTTGGCTTCACATAACTGCTTGGCGATATACAGCCCCAGTCCCGAACCTTGTCTGTGCGTGGTGTAAAACGGCTCGAAAATATGCTCGATATGGCGGTCTGGTATCCCCGGGCCCGGATTTTCAACGCTGATGACGCAATACCCAGCGCCGCGGTTTCGGGCCAGTCGCAAGGTGATTACGGTCTTTTCGTCTTCCATCTCGCCGTGATGAACCGCGTTTTCCATCAACTTCCAGAGGGCCTGGTGCAGCTGACCGCGGTCGAACATGGCCAGGGACGGTGCGGTGCCGAGTTCGCGGGCGACTTCCAGGTCTCGTCCGGGCATGGACGAGGTGAATTCATCGGCCAGGTCAGCCAGCCACGGGCCCAGGTCGATCAGGTCGGGGCGAGATTTCTCCCGCCGCGACAACTGAAGAATATTCTCGACGATGTCGTTCATCCGCTTGGACTGCCCGGTGATGATCTGGACCAGGCGGTGGTCGGCTTCATCGAGGGTTGCGGATTCCTGTAGCAATTGAGCGGCATGGCTGCTTGCCGCCAGCGGGTTTCGAATTTCATGGGCGATACTGCTGGACAGTTTCGCCAGCGTGCTGTTGGAGAGTTCCAGCGCTCTCTGCGCGACCACGTCGTTGTCTTCCAAAAAGATCAGTACTCGCACGCCCTGTCCGCCGGGCAGCATCACGAATTTTGGAACCACCTGTGCCTGAGAGGCATTGAGCGTGAGCGGCATGGTGTCTTTGGCGGGGTCCTCCTGCCAACGATTCATCGCGTCACTCAACTCTGGTGAAATCTGCTCCAGCACGCGATCACTGGTCGACGGGTTGCCCAGCAAAAACCAGGCCGACTCGTTCATCATCTGTATGGTGCCGGCCTGGTCAACCGCGAGAACGCCGCCGCGCATGCGGCGGATAATCAGTTCGTTGATCTGCTCCAACCTGATCAGGTGGCGCTGTTGACGCTCGGCGATCAGGCGATAGTCGCGTGCCCAGAATGCGAGCAGGTGGATCAGGATGGCGGTCAGGAAATTGGTAATGCCGTAAAACCCGGCACTGACCAGGTTTTCGGTCTGCACCTCTTCGGCTACGGTTTTGGAAAACGCTTCGCCAATGATGACAATCGTGGCCAGTGAAGCGATGAACAAGGCCATTCTGAGTGGCAGTAGAATGGCGGCCGAGGCGCAGATGAATACGAGGAGGACACCCAGACCGCTCTGCCCGCCTCCGAACAGCACGTAGAACAGGGAAAGGAACAGCGTATCTGCCAGTAGCGCCAGCCGCGCCAGCGCAAAACACTCCAGGCGCTGGCTGCGCGTCATGTAAAGCAGGCCGAGGCCGCTAATCACGTAGGTAATGAGGAAAACGGTCGTCAGCAGCTTCGGGGCCTGGAAGCCAGGGACTACCAGCAAGCCGAATAGGAAGGCCGCCGTCAGCAAAATGCCGATGAACAGCCGAAATGCGTTCAGGTAGTTGATGACCCTGAGCGTCAGGCTGGCAGACAAGGGGTAGATGGAAGCGTTACCGTTTGTCTTTTTGTCTCTGTCTGGGGCGGGATTGCTTGCCATTAGGCCGACATCGGACTCCATGCGTGTGCCTGCAAAATTATAGCATCCGAGCCCCTGGTACCGGTTGTGCGGACGCTGTAATTTTTGTCGGGGGCCGTTGGTAAACCTGCCCGCGTGACCTGCCGGTCAGAGCGGGAGGCGCGTATCGTTGTCGCGCATCGCGGGTTTTGATTTGCCGCGTAAATCGGGCGAAAATAGCGTGTTCGGCATGAGCCTGGTCAACCGCTTCGAGGTCATCGGCTCCGCGACGACGATAATCGCATTCTTGAGGAGAAAGCATGAATTTTCACGAGTATCAGGCAAAGGAACTCTTTGCCGAGTATGGCATCCCCGTGCCCGCGGGCCAGGTAGCCAGGAGCGGTGAGGAGGCCGTGGCAGCCGCGCGTACCGTGGGCGGTAATGAATGGGTGGTCAAGGCGCAGGTGCATGCCGGGGGCCGGGGTAAAGCGGGGGGCGTGAAGCTGGTCTCTGATCTCGACGCTGTGCGCGATGAGTCCATCCGAATGCTCGACATGTCAATCAGCACCTACCAGACCGGCGGTCGGTCACTGCCGGTCGATTCGGTGCTCATTGCCGAGGCAACCGAGATCAAAACCGAACTCTACCTGTCCGCGCTGGTCGATCGTGTCCATCGCTGCGTGACCTTTATGGGCTCTGCCGCCGGCGGTGTGGATATTGAACAGGTCGCAGAGACCGAGCCCGAAAAAATTGTGACCGTCCATGTCAACAACACTTCGGGACTGCAGGCGTTTCAGAGCCGCCAGATGGGTTTTGGCATGGGGCTGAACGGCAAGCAGGTGCGGCAATTGAGCGGCATCATGGACAGCCTTTACCGGCTTTTCTGCGAGAAAGACCTGAGCCTGGTGGAAATCAACCCCTTGAT
This sequence comes from Lysobacterales bacterium, assembly GCA_011524975.1. Classification (GTDB taxonomy): domain Bacteria; phylum Pseudomonadota; class Gammaproteobacteria; order Xanthomonadales; family SZUA-36; genus WTJD01. The sequence goes on along the minus strand of WTJD01000206.1, from coordinate 3,203 downwards.
CATCGACGGCGCGGGTGACCTGGTGGCTCTGGATGCCAAGATCAACGCCGATGACAATGCGCTTTTCCGGCATCCTGAACTGGCCGCCATGCGTGACGAGTCACAGGAAGACCCCGCGGAACGCGAGGCAAGCCGACACGACCTCAATTACGTGACGCTGGATGGCAATATCGCCTGTATGGTCAACGGGGCCGGACTGGCCATGGCGACCATGGATGTGATCAAACTCAATGGCGGAGAGCCTGCCAATTTTCTGGACGTAGGCGGCAGTACGGACGCGGCGAAGGTCAAGGAGGCCTTCAAGCTGATTCTGTCCAGCGACCGGGTCGAGGCGATTCTGGTCAATATTTTTGGCGGCATCGTGCGCTGCGATCTGATTGCCGAGGGCATCATCAGCGCGGTGCAGGAGGTGGGCGTCAACGTGCCCGTCGTGGTCCGGCTCGAGGGCACGAATGTGGATGAAGGCCGACAGATGCTGGCTGAGAGTGGTCTCGATCTGCAGTCGGCCAGTGACCTTAACGACGCGGCCCAGAAAGTGGTGGCGGCGGCCAGTGGAATGGAGGTAGCGCAATGAGCGTGTTAATCGATAACACCACAAAAGTTCTGGTGCAGGGTTTTACGGGCAGCCAAGGAACTTTCCATTCCCAGCAGGCGCTGGAATACGGAACCCGGCTGGTTGGAGGCGTGACCCCGGGAAAAGGCGGCCAGGAACACCTTGGTCTGCCTGTCTTCAACACGATGTCGGAGGGCGTCGACGCCACCGGCGCTGATGCCAGCGTCATTTACGTGCCGCCGCCTTTTGCGGCTGACGCCATTCTGGAGGCCGCTGACGCGGGCATCAGGGTCATCGTGGCCATCACCGAAGGTATTCCGGTTCAGGACATGATGCGCGTCAAGGCGGTCATTTCTGAAAAGGAAGACACCTGGCTGATCGGCCCGAATTGCCCCGGAATCATTACCCCCGGGGCGTGCAAGATCGGCATCATGCCGGGGCGCATCCACAGCCGCGGCAAAGTGGGCGTGGTTTCCCGGTCTGGGACATTGACTTACGAGGCGGTTTACCAGACCACGCTGGCCGGTCTGGGGCAGTCCACCTGTATCGGTATCGGTGGAGATCCGATTCAGGGCGTGAACTTTATCGATGTGCTGCGGCTTTTCCAGGATGACCCGGAAACCGAGGGGATCATCATGGTGGGCGAGATTGGTGGATCAGCCGAGGAGGATGCGGCTGAATTCATAGACGCCCACGTCACCAAGCCGGTCGTGGCCTATATCGCGGGTGTCACCGCCCCTCCGGGCAAGCGCATGGGACACGCAGGGGCCATCATTGCCGGTGGCAAAGGCACGGCGGAAGCCAAGTTCAAGGCGCTGGAGGCAGCGGGCGTCAGCACGGTGCGTTCGCCCGCCGATCTCGGCCGCGCCATCAGTGAGAGCCTCGCCTCCTGACGGATGACCGGCCGGGGCAACGCCCCGGCCGGATGAGACATGATCAAGCTGGCTCTGGCACAACTGGATTTTCCTGTCGGTGATCTCGACGGGAATCTTGAGCGCGCACTTCACTGCCTGGACGAGGCCCGTGACAAGAACGCGGACCTGGTGCTTTTTCCGGAACTGGCGTTGACCGGTTATCCGCCGGAAGACCTCTTGCTCCGGCCCGGTTTTATGCGCCGGGCCCGCGAGACCCTGGAACAGCTTTGCGCGGCCGGCAAAGACGTGGATCTGCTCATTGGCCACCCCTGGGAAGAGAAGGGCTGCCGTTACAATGCGGTGAGTTGGATTCGGTCCGGCCGGGTGATCGGGCGCTATTACAAGCAGTTGCTCCCGAACTACGCGGTCTTCGATGAACGTCGCTATTTCACGCCGGGCGACCAGCCGCTGGTGATGGCGTTCAAGGGTTGCAGGGTGGGCGTGATTCTGTGCGAGGATGCCTGGGAACCGGGGCCCGCAGACCAGGCCCGCGCCGCGGGGGCCGACCTGCTCCTGATCCCCAATGCTTCGCCTTACCGTGACGACAAGCAGCCGGCCAGGGAGGCCATGCTCGCGCGGCGTCATTCGGAACACGGCCTGCCCATGGTGTACTGCAATCTTGTCGGCGGCCAGGATGAGCTGGTCTTCGACGGCCGTTCCATGGTGATGGGCCGTGATGGCGTCATCGGCGCGCGCGGGCCGCATTGTCAGGACGCCCTGTTGTGCGTGGATTATGACCCTGCCGATGGCCGCTTCCACCCCCTCGGGTGGCCGGATGAAGATTCCGGCCAGTCAGCAGAGATCTATCGCGCCCTGGTTCGGGGGACCGCCGATTATGTGCTTAAAAACGGATTCACGGATGTTGTGATGGGCTTGTCTGGCGGCATCGATTCGGCGATGTGCCTGGCCATATGCGCCGACGCGCTGGGTCCCGAAAGGGTTCATGCCGTGATGATGCCGTCTCGGTTCACTTCCAAGGAGAGTCTTGACCTGGCCGCGGGTCAGGCCGGGGCCATGGGGGTTGATTACCGTGTCGTGCCTATCGAGCCGACGCTGGAGGCATGTGCTGACAGCCTCGGTGATGCCATGTCGCGGCCGCCTTCGGGCATCACGCACGAAAATCTGCAGGCGCGAATCAGGGGCATGATGGTGATGGCCTATTCCAACCGCCGGGGATGGCTGCCCATTGCGACCAGCAATAAGAGTGAGCTGGCCGTGGGTTACAGCACGCTCTACGGAGACATGTGCGGGGGGTTTTCACCGATTAAGGATTGCCTCAAGACCCGGGTCTACGAATTGGCCCGTTATCGCAACGGCCAGGGTGCGGTGATACCCGAGGGCGTCATTGCCCGGGCGCCCACGGCTGAGCTGCGGGCCGACCAGGTCGATATGGACAGTTTGCCGCCCTACGAGGTGCTTGACGAGATCCTCAGGCTTTACGTCGATCATGACGAGTCGATTGCAGAGATCGCCGGTCGCGGATTTGACGAAGCGACGGTTCGCCGAGTGGCGTCGATGGTGCTGGCCAGCGAATTCAAACGTCGGCAGGGCGCCCCCGGTGTGCGAGTGACCTCGCGTGGTTTTGGCCGTGACCGCCGTTACCCCATCACGTCCGGCTGGCGGGAAAACATGGCCTAGCCGGCCGTCCCTGGTCGCCGGCTCAGAAAGGCCAGAGCCGGGCCCAGAAGCCTTTACCCCCGTCATCGCCGCTGACCAGCGGATGATCGGGATAGTTC
>WTJD01000141.1 GCA_011524975.1 Lysobacterales bacterium | reverse complement strand
GATGGCCCGCGATATCCACTTCCAGTCCCTGGCAGCTGAGCATGGTCATGATCCGTGAGACCTCAATCTGGCCCGGTTCAGGAGCAGCAAAAACAGGGGTACGCCCAACAGGGCGGTGATGACACCGACCGGCAGTTGGCGCGGCGCCAGCACGGTTCTGGCCAGCGTGTCCGACAGCACGAGGAAGACACCACCGAACAAGGCAGCGGCAGGCAGCAACACACGGTGATCGGACCCCAGCAGCAGGCGCATCAGGTGCGGCACGATCAGGCCGACGAATCCGATACTGCCGGCGATGGATACGGCGGTGGCGGTCAACAGTGATGCCAGCAGATAGATCAGCCAGAGCAGGCGGTTGACCGGCACCCCCAGCAGCATCGCCGTGCTCTCTCCCATGCTCAGCACGTTCAGGCTGCGCGAGAGGCCCATAGAAACGCCGAGCACCGCCAATAGCGCGGCTGCCGACCAGGGCGGGAGCTGAACATAGCTGAGGTCGCCCATCAGCCAGAACAGCATGCCACGAATGCTTCCATCTGAGCCCAGCGCCAAAAGCAGGCTGATCAGTGCCGCCCACCCTGCCGCAGTGACAATGCCCGTCAGCAGCAATCGGGTGCCGCTCCAGGGCCCGCTGCCTCGCGCCAGGCCGAAAACCAGCACGATGGAAAACAAGGCGCCGGTCATGGCCAGTGCCGGCAAAAACCCGGTGGCCAGACCCAGGGTCATACCCAGCAGGACAAAAAATGCCGCCCCGCCTGAAACGCCGAGAATGTAGGGGTCCGCCAGGGGGTTTCTCAGCAGCACCTGCATCAGGCAGCCCGACAGGGACAGCATCGCACCCACCGACCACGCGGCCGCGGCACGGGGCAGGCGCAGTCGCCAGAGCAGTTGCCCGTTGGCGCTGTCAGGTTGGGTCAGGGCCGCCAGCCAGTCGCGTTGCCCCAGTTCTACCGACCCGGCAGCGCTGGCAAAGATGATGCTGGCCAGAGACGCAAGCGCCAGCAGGCCAACCACCATTTGCTTCGATGTAGACGGTAATTTTCGCTTGGTTGGCATCGGTAGGGTGAATTGATTACCATGCTGGGCTTCAATGGCAAAAAGTATCACACGCCTATCCAGGTACCAAGGTAACTGTCACCGATGATCGACTCCGACGGATTCAGACCCAACGTCGCCATCGTTATCATGAAAGACGATGGGCGCGTTCTGTGGGCCAAGCGAGCCAGTCAGGATGGTTGGCAGTTCCCGCAGGGTGGTATGCGCAGCGACGAGACACCACTGGAGGCGATGTACCGCGAGCTGTGGGAAGAAACCGGGCTGCTGGAGAAGCACGTCGAGGTGCTGGGCAGTACGCCGGGCTGGTTGCGCTACCGGTTGCCCAGGCGTTATCTGCGTCACAACAGCAAGCCGCTGTGTATTGGCCAGAAACAGGTGTGGTATCTGCTTCGATTGCAAACCAGTGAATCCGCGGTGGTGCTCGATGCCACCCCGACGCCGGAGTTCAGCAAGTTCCGTTGGGTGGATTTCTGGTACCCCGTGGAAAATGTGATTGCCTTCAAGCGCGATGTTTATCGCAAGGCGCTGACCCTGTTGGAACCCTTTGCCTCCGACCCCTCTGCGCCCGTCGCGCAGCCCTGACGCATGTCGATGGGGGGCACAGGCGCAGGCATGCCCATGATGCGCAGGCTGGCCCTGATCTTCCTTTTCTGCCTGTCGGCGTTCGGTGCCCCCGCCAGTGAATGGGCGGACACCGACGCTGAGCGGGTGCGCCAGTTGCAGAGCCGGGCGCTGAGTGACGATACAGCCTGGATGCTCCTTGAATCGCTCACCACGGAAGTTGGCGCCAGGATGCCTGGCACCCCGGGCGATGCATTGGGCGTGGCCTGGGCCAAATCCCGCTTGAACGCATTGGGCTTTGACCGGGTCTGGACCGAGCCGGTTACGTTTCCCTACTGGGAAAGAAACGCGGAGTCGGCCCGCCTCGTTCAGCCGCGGATGCAAGAGCTGGCCGTGACGGCTCTGGGGGGCAGCCCGGGCACGGGCGGGGCGCTGACGGCTGAGGTCGTCCATTTTGAAGATCTCGCCGCACTGGAGGCAGCGGCCCCGGCTGAACTGGCGGGAAAAATCGCCTACATCGGCAAGCGAATGGCACGCTCCCGGGATGGCTCCGGGTATGGTGAGACAGTGCCGGGCCGCTCCAGGGGGCCGTTTGTCGCGGCCTCGAAAGGCGCGCTGGCCCTGGTGATCCGGTCGGTCGGCACCGACGACGACCGCCTGCCCCACACCGGCACGATGTCCACTTCAGAGCCGGGCGAGCGCGTCCCGTCTGCGGCCATCTCGAATCCGGACGCAGATATCCTCGAAGGCTTGCTGCGTCGTGGTCCGGTGAGCTTGGAATTGAACCTCGATTGCGGGTTCAAGGGCGAGGCGACCTCTTACAACGTGATCGGAGAGTTTGCCGGACGCGAGGGTAACGGCGAGTTCGTAGCCGTTGGTGGGCACCTGGATTCGTGGGACCTGGGCACAGGCGCGGTGGATGACGGCGCCGGCGTGGCGGTGACCATAGCGGCGGCCCGCCTGGTCCAGCAGCTGCCCGAGAGACCGCTGCGGGGCGTCCGGGTTGTTCTGTTTGCCAACGAAGAACAGGGTATTTACGGCGCAAAAGCCTATGCCGAGAAGCATGCTGCGGAGCTGGCCCGACATGTCCTCGGTGCAGAGGCCGATCTTGGCTCCGGCAGGATCTTTCGGTTTCGCAGTCGCGTGGCGGCGGAGGCAGAGGCCCGCGTGGCGCTGTTGGAGCAGTGGCTCGCCCCCTTGCGTATCCCCTGGCAGAGAGACCAGCCCGCCTGGGGTGGGGCGGATTTCGGCCAGATGAGAAGGCTGGGGATGCCGGTGATCGACCTCAACCACGATGCCAGCCAGTATTTTGATCTGCACCACAGCGCCAACGACACGCTGGACAAGGTCGATCCGTCAGACCTGCAATACAATGTCGCGGCCTATGCCACCCTGATCTACTGGGCGGCTGAAACGCAGGTCGCGTTCGGGCCCGTAGCGCCCTCGCCCTGATCCCGCCATGCAGGCAGCTTGCCCGGCACGGCTGGGCTGGCCGTTCGATTGATCCAGGTCATGCGCCGTGGGAAATTCCCGCTGCGCATGCCATGGGCGGCCTAAATGTAATTGACAATCATTCTCATTTAGACATATGATCTGTTTGAAGGCACAGACTCTGCCTTGCTAGACGGAGCCATATGTACGTTTGCATTTGTAATTCAGTGACCGATTCCGATATCCGCCAGGCGGTGCAAGACGGCGTGCGCGATCAGCGGGAGCTGGCACGCAAGACTGGCTGTAGCTCGGACTGCGGATGTTGCTCTGAATTCGCGCTCGAAGTCATGAACCAGGCCCTTCGCGAACAGAGCTCGGCACTGCCCATTCTGCAAACGGCCTGAGCCGTTTTCCGCCTGCTTTCACGGCGGGCCTTATCCTTAATCATTCTCATTTAATCATTGAATTGATGCATTCGTTAGAATGCTTTTTTTCGTGAACATATGCCCTGGCCAGGGCCACTATCAGGAGCGTTAAATGAAAGGAGATGCCAAGGTCATCGAGTACCTGAACAAGGCTTTGCGGAACGAGTTGACCGCAATCAATCAGTATTTTTTGCACTCACGCATGTTCAAGGACATGGGCCTCAAGGAACTCGCTGACCATGAGTACGAGGAATCCATCGATGAGATGAAGCACGCGGATCAAATCGTGGAGCGGATACTCTTCCTGGAGGGGCTGCCGAACATGCAGGACATGGGCAAAATCATGATTGGAGAGCATCCTCGCGAGATGCTGGAGTGTGATCTTCGGCTCGAGGAAATTGCGATTCCCCTCCTGCGGGAAGCCATCGAGCACAGCGAAGCCAGCGGCGATTATGTCAGCCGGGACCTGTTCAGCCACATCCTCGATTCGGAAGAGGAGCATGTCGACTGGCTGGAGACCCAGCTGCAGCTGATGGATCGTGTTGGCATGGAGAATTACCTGCAGTCGAAGATGGGCTGATTGCCGCGCCATTTAGCCAAGAAAAAAGCCACTACCCGAAAGTCCCTTGCGGGTAGTGGCTCTCTAAGCGTGTGGCCATTCCATGATCCGGAACCGAGCGCCAGGGTGTGCGTCAAATCCAATGCTCAGTCCGGCCAGTCCCTTGGCCTCGAACCACTTGATTTGGTTTCATCGCCACCCGAGTCCACCAAAGCCTTTGGCCCGTTATCACGGTTTCCTTATGGGTAAAGCGTTTTGGCGTCGGGGGGGTTGAAGCGCCCAAAACTCAATACAGAAACCTAGGTTCAAGGATAGAGCGAACCCTTGAAGATAGCTTTAAAGAAAAATGAAGATCGGGTAAACAGACGATGAACGAGATCACGCGTTTTCGAGCGGATTTTACTCCGCGTTCAACCGGTAACCCATGCCTCTGACCGTCTCGATCAGCGAGTCGCCACCGGGCGAATTCAGTTTCTTGCGCAATTTGCCAATGTAGACATCGACAATGTTGGTGAGCGGGTCCATGTTCATGCCCCAGACGTTGCTCAGTATTCTTTCCCTGCTAAACAGCGTGCCCGGTTTGGTCATCAACAGTTCCAGGATGGCCATTTCCTTGGCCGTCAGGTGCAGCGCGCGCCCATCGATGGACATCTGCAGCGTGTCGCGGTTGAATTCCAGCGGCCCTGCACGCAGGCAGGGGTCTTCCTCGGCGGGGGTGGTGTTGCGCTTGGTGACCGTGTCGATCCGCGCCAGCAATTCCTCGAACGCGAAAGGCTTGGTCATATAGTCGTCAGCGCCGAGCCGGAGACCCTTTACGACATTTTCAACCGAATCCATCGCGGTCAGGATAATCAAAGGCGTGGTGATATTGCCGAGCCTGAGTTGCTGGCAGACCTCGTGTCCGTGCATGCCGGGCAGCATCAGGTCCAGCAGGATCAGATCGAAGTCACCTTCAAGTGCGAGCGTAAGGCCTTCGCGGCCGTTGTCGGTCGCCACGCAGAAATGCCCTTCGGCGCGCAGACCTCTTTGCAAAAAGTCCGCAATCCTGCTTTCGTCTTCGACGATTAGAATTCTCATGCCAGGATCCTCGGATCGACTTCGACCGGCAGTAAACATCTTCCCAGACTGTTTTGGACAGTCGTCCCGGCGCTAGCGTATCGTGTTGGCCATCCGGTTGGCAAATGCCTCGCGTGGCAATCTGCTCACCGAACGCTGCTATCGTTGGGTTGAACCACGTGCAGCGCGCGCCATAGGGTATCGATTGGCGAGTCGCTGGTGTCATGGATGCCGAATTGATGCGGTCTTGATATATGTTTCGCCGAGCCGCATTTAGACCACAAGAGAGCGTGGAAGCACATGTTTAGCCAGACAAGCCAACCCTGCCAATTCGAACGCGATTGCGCCGTGGTCATGATTCCTGCAGGGAACGAGGTCACCATCCCGGCGGGCACCGTGGGCTACATTACCCAGGCGCTCGGGGGCAGTTTCACCGTTTTCGTGGACGGCAACCTGTTTCGGGTCGCGGGCGTCGATGCTGACGCGATCGGCAAAGAGCCTGTGGCCCCTCCCTCATTGCCGGAAAACGCCACCGAGGATGACGTGGAGCGACTGGTCTGGGAGCAGATCAAAACCTGTTACGACCCCGAGATTCCGGTCAATATCGTCGATCTCGGGCTGGTCTATTCATGTGACATGGCAAAGGACGCTAACGGCGAACGACTGGTTTCGGTCGTGATGACCCTCACCGCCCCGGGATGCGGCATGGGCGACATCCTTGTTGAGGATGTTCGCTCCAAGATCAGCCTGGTACCCACCATCGAGCGCGTGAGTGTCGAACTGACGTTTGATCCGCCCTGGAATCACCAGATGATGTCCGACGCCGCGCGCCTGCAAACCGGGATGATGTAGGGCCAGGTTCAGCGGCGCCAGTCAACGCTGATGAATACCGAGCGCCCGGCGCTGTTGAATCCTGCGGCCGGCTCGTAGGCTTTATCCAGCACATTCTCCCATCGGGCTTCCAGTGTCAGCGAAGGGTTGAAAACCCAGCCTCCGCGCATGCTCAAAATGCCATAGCCCGGCAGCTGTGTGCCCCCGACATCGAGCCGGGAGCCCGACAGGAACCAGTCCAGGCCGAGCCAGCTGCCGCCGCCGAAACGACGGTCTATGACCAGCGAACCTTTTTCATCCGGCCTCCGTAACAGTGACTGTCCGGTCGATTTGTCCTCCGTGTTTTGTAGGGTCGCGTTGGCCCGAATGTTCCATTCTGCGGTGCTGAATGCCCACTCCGCCTCGATGCCGCTGACCTTCGCGCGGGCAATATTGATGGCCTGGAAATTCTGCCCGGTGAAAGCAATCAGGTCTTCGAACTCGGTGCTGAAGGCAGCCAGTGACCATGCTGCCTGGTCGCCTAAATTTTTCTTCCAGTTCAGTTCGAGGCTGGAGGAGCGTTCCGGTTTCAGGTCCGGGTTGCCAGCGAAGAAGCCGCCGAATCCGGGCGAGAATTGCTCACCCAGGTCGGGCGCTCTGAAGGCTGTGCCCAGCAGCACGGAAAATCGCCCCGCGGCGCCCCATTCCGCTCCCACGCCTGCCTGCCAGGTTGCCTCGCTGCCGAACTCACTGTTGTCGTCCAGCCGTCCGCCCAGCTGCAAATCCACGTGATCAAACCTGGCTTCCCAGGAAGCGTAACCGGCGCGATTGTCACGATCCGCCCGGTAGCTGCTGTCCGCAACCCCGCTCTCGTTGATGAAATCCAGTCCGAATGCGAGCTGTCCGACAGCGAGTTCATACTGGTTCTGCCACCCCAGGTCCCATCGTTCGGATTCAAATTGTGTGTTGAAGAACCCGTAATCTGTCTCGAGACGATCATCGAAATAACCCGCCAGCAACTGGTAGTCCCAGTGTTCGCTCAGGCTGCCGTGCCAGGAAAGTGACGCCAGCCCCTGTCGGGCCTCGGATATGCCCTGGTCAAACTCGGTCTCGGTTCGGCTCCCCATCAGCTGGTATTGCAGCGATCCGCCACGGGTTCCGATCATTCCGTTTGCGCCCGCGGAGCGTGACTCGAGCCCGTCATCGTCGGGGTCATAGCTGAATCCATCCGGGTTCTGTGCAGAAAAACCATCGACATCCCGCCACGCGGCAAACAGCGAATGCCGGCTGTCACCATGAGAGAAGCCGACGCCGGCCTCGACCTCGCCGGTGCCGAAGCTGCCCGCGGTGGCCCGGACGACAGGGCCATCCAGCTGCCGGGTAAAGACCTGGATGACGCCGCTCATGGCGTCGGAGCCATACAGGGTGGAGCGGGGCCCGCGAACGATCTCGACGCGCTCGATCATAGCCAGCGGCAGCAGTTCCCAGGCGTAGGCGCCGGTATGGGCGGAGGCCACCCGAACGCCGTCGATCATCACCAGCAGATGGTCGGAATTACCGCCTCGCACAAAGACGCTGGTTTGAGCGCCGGCGGGGCCGGTCCGCACCACATCCACGCCGGCTTCAAGGCGCAGCAGCTCCATTAGATCCTCGGCCGCCGAAACCCTGATGTCCTCTCGCGAAATGATGCTGACCGATGCCATCGTGTGCGCGATGTCCTGCTCCGCGCGAGCGGCAGTAACCACCGTGATCTGCGGCAGTTCAACAGGCTCTTCGGTATCCGCCATCGCATCACTGCCGATGCCTGCGCAGATCATCAGAAATATGGAGTGCAGGCCACGCCTGCCTTTGGAATTCGTCATCCGTTCCCTCATTCGCACACCCGCGATTGCGTCATGGAGTGGGTTCAGGATGGTGCTGCTACCTGTTCCCGGTTGCCCTCCGCAACGCGCTTCCGGCCGGACACGCTCGAAGGTGTCGATCCGGTCATTGACCCTGGCCGGTCTCCGGGCTTACGAGCTGGATTCCTGCAAAGCGCCTTCCCGGGCGACAGGCCCAGTGACTTATGCTTGAGGTAGGAGACTCTCTGGCTGACCAGGAGTGCTCCGCTCGCTTACCGTTGCGGGGGCAGCGCCGGCTTCTCACCGGCTTCCCGTTTCACGCTGTTTTGACCCGACGGGCCATGTC
>WTJD01000148.1 GCA_011524975.1 Lysobacterales bacterium | reverse complement strand
TAGGCCCTGAAGTCCGGACCAAGGCCGAAGTTTTCATCATTGGTGACTTCTTCATCGAAGTAGAAGGCGCCAACCATCCACTGCAACCGCCCATCCGTGGTTGAGGTCAAACGGATCTCCTGGGTGAAGGTGTCGATCTCGGTGTCCCTAGCGTCAGCCATCTCGGCGCTGACAAGGCGCGCGCTGGTGAAGTCGACGTCGCCAGATTGGAACTGGTCGAGGGTTCTGAAGGCACTGATTGCGGTCAGTGAGAAATTATCAAAGTCGTACTCGAGATGCAGTGATGCACCCCGGGTTTCAATCTCATTTTTTGGGTCGAAGTCCTGGTAATTTTCGTAGGCAAACGGCGCGTTACCAACCACATCACCGCCCAGCGCTCGTACGATGTTGCCGGTAGGGCCATCGACCAGGTTGGCCACCCCGCAGCACACCTCGTCGATCTCCTCGGCGTCCACAATGACCCGGACCTCGGCGCGATCAGAAGGCGCCCACAGCAACTGGCCCCGGAAATTCCAGCGATCGAGTTCGTTAAAGCTGGTGCCGGTGGTCAAATTATCAAAGTACCCGTCACGTTCGTTGACGCTGCCAAACAAACTGAACGCGAGGTTGTCGGTAATGGGGCCGGTGACGTCGCCTCGCACAATGGTCTGATCATAGTTGCCAATCGTGGCGCCCACTGAACCGCTGTAGCCCTCCAGGTCAGGCTTGGCGGTGATGACGCTGATGACCCCAGCCGACGCGTTCTTTCCGAATAGGGTGCTTTGGGGACCGCGAAGCACTTCTATGCGCTCGACTTTGGGCAGGTCAGCCAGCGCGCTGCCTACGCGTGAACGGTATACGCCGTCAACAAACACCCCAACGGAAGGTTCAATACCCGGGTTGTTGGCGCCATTGCCGAAGCCTCGAATGATGAAGTTGGTCTGTGCGCTGCCCTGTAGTTGGGTGACACGCAGGCTGGGAACCAGCGTCTGCAGGTCTTTGATATCCAGTACCTGGGACTGCTCAATTGACTCGGCCGTCACTACCGATACGGCAATTGGAATTTCCTGCAGTGTCTGTTGCCTTTTGGTGGCTGTGACCACCACTTCTTCAAGTTGTGCGAAAGCGTTTTGCTGCGTGGTTAAGGCAAGCGCAGCGAGGGCGGCAGGTAAGTGGCGTTTTACAGCTGGCATGTTTAAAACTCTCCTGTGTGCCGCCCGGGAAAGGAACGGCAGTGCGGTTTCATTGAGCGGAAGGGGTGCTGCAGACTGGCGGCACCGCAAGAATCAAGAGTAGCGACTGCCGGCACCCAGGAGAAGTGCAAAAGTGCCATTTGAAGCGAAGCCGCCAAGGGTTGCGGCGTCATTGTTACCCCCATGCCGTCCTCGCAACCGCATCCCCGCCGCTGGGGGCTTGCTCGGATTGCAAGGTGCTCAAGCAAAGGGGCAACGACCCGATCAGTTGGGGGCGGCTGGGGTGAGTCGCTCGGCGAGCACGGTGAATACCCGGGCGAAATCGGCCTGGGATGGAGGACCAAAAATCGCGTCCAGCACGATTCCCTGTTCGTCAGTCACGATAAACGCCGATTCCTGCTCCAGTTGCCAGGCGCTGAGCCCGGCGCCATCTTCATCCAGCACCATGGTCGCTAACGTGAAGGTGCGTTGTTTATCCACCACTTTGGCGCGGACGAAGGATTTGAGAAACCCGGAGGAGGCATCGACATTAACAATGGCCGTGATGCGAAACTGGGTCGGGTCGAGTTCATTCTGCATGCGCTCGGTGAGGGGGTCGTAGAGGCTGCCGCCCTTGCGGGTCCCGGGGACGTACTGGTACACCTGCACCATGGGCACCGCGGCGGGCCCCGACCAGGGTGCCGTCCGATAATCGTCGCCTTCCAGTATGACCTGACCGCCAACACTGATTTCCATGGGCGGCAGGGCGGCGCCAAGCCGTACAGGTGCGCTGGTGGCCTGGGCCTGCAATGCCGCGAGGGTCCCTGCAAGAAGCCAGATCACGGCCAGGGGAGCCCAGGGGACAACGCCCGCGGCAGTGGCCGCCGGTGCCGATTTTCTGCTGTTCTTGATGGTCATCGGCGTGGCCTCCTGGGGTTCTTTGGCAAGCCGTTGTGTTGAGTGGCAAACGGACGCTGGTCACCCTTTACCACCCGATGGCGCTTGGGTGGATCCCGGGGCGGGACCAGA
>WTJD01000226.1 GCA_011524975.1 Lysobacterales bacterium | reverse complement strand
AGACAGGTCATGACCAGCGTCCCCGCCCTGGACGAATCCGGCCAGTCGGTGAAGGTCAGCGTTCTCGACGCCGCCTATTTCGTCACCATCATGACCACAACGATCGGTTTCGGGGAAACGCCTTATACGTTCACCTCCGCGCAAAGGCTGCTGGTGCTGTTTATCATTCTCCCCAACGTCGTGGCCTGGCTTTACTCCGTCGGCGCCATTCTCGGGCTGTTGCTCGACAGCGAATTCCGGGATGTCCTGCGGCGCAATCGATTCAGGCGCCAGATTGGCTGGCTGGGCGAACCTTTCTTCATCGTCTGCGGCTGCGGTAATACCGGCAGCCTGGTGGTTGGCGGCCTGCTCAGGCGGGGTTTCAGCGCGGTGGTTCTCGAAAAGGATGAGAAAACGGTACATCGCCTGCACCTGAACGACGCATTCGCGCATGTTCCGGCCCTGGCCTGCGAGACCACCGAGCGAGAAAGCCTCGAACTCGCTGGTTTGAGTGATAAAAACTGCATCGGCGTCATTGCGACCACCAACGACGATCACGCGAATCTTCAAATCGCCATCACCGTCAAGCTCTTGCGACCGGAACTGCAAATGCTGGCACGCAGCGAAACGCAGCGTGTCAGCGACAACATGGTTTCATTCGGAACCGACGCGGTGGTCAATCCCTACGCGATTTTCTCCGAGCGACTGGTGCTGGCGCTGAGTTCACCCATCAAGTACCTGGTGCAGGACTGGCTGATCAGCGTGGAAGGGACACAACTCAGGGAGCGGCTCGACCCACCGATTGGAAGATGGGTGGTGTGCGGTGCCGGCCGGTTGGGTGAGCGGATGCTGGATCAGCTGGTCGAGAACGAACTGCCCGTCACGGTCGTGGACGTGCACGAGGACCGCCTGGATAAATATGAATCGACCGTCCGGGGACGAGGCACCGAGGCACACACGCTCAGAGCCGCGGGAGTCGATGAGGCCGTGGGCGTCATAGCCAGCACCGGCGACGACATCGACAACCTGTCCATCGTCATGACCGCCCGCGAACTGAATCCGGACCTGTTCCTGGTGGCCCGCCAGGAAAAACAGATCAACGATGCCCTCTTCGATGCCGCGCATATCGACCTGGTGGCCAAGCGCAGCCTGATTGTCGCCAGACGCATACTGGCCATTGTTTCCACGCCTCTGCTACAGAGTTTTTTGCAGGAACTGGTGAAACGGGATGAAGAATTTGCCAAACGCCTGCATGCGAAGCTGAAGAACACCCTGCACGGTCACGCACCCAGCATGTGGGACGTCGATCTGAGCGGTGAAGACGCTGCTGACTTGCGCCTGGCCCAGCGAAACCATGTCCGGCTGAGGCTGCGAAACCTGGTACACAACGCGCGCAGCATTGAAGGCGAACGCCTGGACTGCGTCTGCCTGGTGCTGCAGCGGGGCGCTCAGCGCCTTTTCCTGCCCGACGAGGATCTGGAACTGGTGGAGGGTGACCACCTGCTGTTCGCGGGACGCGGACGCGCGCGGCGTGAGATGCTGTGGGGCCTGAGCGATGAAAACGCGCTGGTTGGCGCTGAGATCGGTAAACAGCTACCCCGGGGCGCAATCTGGCGCTGGTTCTGGAAGCGGCGCCCCGGTTGAACGGCTCAGCCGTTCAGTTCAAACGCATCGGCATCCGCCAAAAAGGGTAATTCACTTCTTGTCGCGCGCAGCTGCGCCAGGCTGATCTCCGCACGGGCCACGCCTTCCTGATCATCCAGACGAGCCAGTTCCGCGCCCACCGCGTCATGCAGCACGCTCTGGCCGGGGTAACGGTTGCCCTTGCCATCCACGCCTACCCGGTTCACGCCGGCCACATAGCATTGATTTTCGATCGCGCGCGCCTTGAGCAACGTGGACCAGGCATCCACCCTTGGTGAAGGCCAGTTGGCGACAAAGATGCACAGGTCGTAATCAGAGCGGCTACGACACCAGACCGGAAACCGCAGGTCATAGCAAATCTGCGGCATCACCCGCCATCCGCGGTACTGCAGGACCACCCGGTCATTCCCTGCCCGGTAACGCTTATGTTCGCCCGCGAAGGCGAACAGGTGACGCTTGTCGTAAAAAACCAGGCCGCCATCAGGCTCCACCCACAGAAACCGGTTGAATCTTCCCTCCGGGGTACCGATCACGGCGCTGCCGGCAAGCACGCAGTCATAATCGGCCGCCATGGTCTTCATCCAGGCCACGGTTTCGCCGTCCATGCCCTCGGTCTCTCCGGGGTCACCCAAAAAGCCCGTGGTGAAGGTTTCCGGCAAAATCGCGACATCCAAATGGCTGCCGGCACCGTCGAGCAGGCCTTGCAGGTGATCCCGGTTTGCGCCGGGCTCACGCCACTTCAACTCTGCCTGCAACAGGCCAATTTCGAGCGTATCGCGTTCTGTCATCGGTCACACATCTCC
This sequence comes from Lysobacterales bacterium, assembly GCA_011524975.1. Taxonomy (GTDB): domain Bacteria; phylum Pseudomonadota; class Gammaproteobacteria; order Xanthomonadales; family SZUA-36; genus WTJD01. The sequence goes on along the minus strand of WTJD01000226.1, from coordinate 5,720 downwards.
TGGGCGATGTCACATCTTAGCGATCATACGGCAGCCTGGCATCAGGCGACACACAGAAAATCTTTGCCCTCAACGCGGTCGTGGGTGGCCAGGTAGCTGCGGATCTCATCCCGCGCCCCGCGCGCGCCGACCGCGACCAGGGTGAACACCCCCGGACGCAGAGCCGCCGCCATCTCCCATACCGGCTTGTCGCGTTTTCTGCCGCCCACCCTGCGCGGGTGCACATCGATAAAGCCGGATACCCCGGCGCCGTATTCCCGCAGCAGATCGTGGGTGAGCTTGCCGGTGGGCCCCGCACCCCAGATGATGAGATCGCGTTCGGGCAGGCCGCCTTGGGCCAGGTAAAACAGCTTGGCGCGCTGAAAATTCTCCAGGGAATAACGGGAATCGGTGCGCGTGAGACGCGATGGGTGGTCGCGCCAATGCAGCAGGGTATCGGGCGGCTTGGCCATTTTGATGCCTTCGGCATTCGCGCGCAGAAAGAGATCATAGTCTTCCGGCCAGCCGGGATGCTGATATCCGCCCAGGCGCTCGATGATCTCCCGGCGGAACATCGCGGTGGGGTTGGGGATCGGGCTTTCGATAAACATGGCACGGGCGATATCATCCGGCTGCGTCAATGAATTGAGCCAGTCCCGATACACCCGATTGCCCTGGCCCACCGTACCGTCTGTGAAAAAATCAACACAGGCGCCGGCAATTCCGATGCCTGGATTTTCGATAAGCAGCCCCAGCTGCCGCTCCAGTCGCGACGCCATGGCGATATCATCGGCATCCATCCGGGCCACGTACTGGCCCTGACACTGGGCGAGACCCGCATTGAACGCGTGGGATACACCCCGCTCGGGGCTCGAGATAACGCGGAGACGGTCATCGGCGACATTCAACGACTCAACCGCCCCGTCGGTGCTGTGGTCATCGACCAGCAGCAGTTCCAGGTTACGGTGGGATTGGGCGAGTATGCTCGAGACCGCTTCGGGCAGAAACTTCCCGCCGTTGTGCACCGGGCATACGACGGAAATCAGCGGCTGCACAAACGGACCGCTCAGGTCTCCGGCCGCATGTAGGGAAATAACAAAACGTCCCGTATCGAGGCTGAATCGGTAAACAGCATGACCAGGCGGTCAATACCCACACCTTCACCGCCCGTGGGCGGCATTCCGTACTCGAGCGCCCGGACATAATCCTCATCGTAGTGCATGGCTTCGAGATCACCGGCTTCCTTGTTGGCCACCTGGGCCCGGAACCGCTCAGCCTGGTCTTCGGGGTCATTCAGCTCTGAAAAGCCGTTGGCAATTTCACTGCCGGCCACGATCAGTTCAAAGCGGTCAGTGATACGCGGATCGTCGTCGTTTCGCCGTGAGAGCGGAGAGACTTCCGTTGGGTATGCGGTCATGAACGTGGGCTGTATCAGCTTGCGCTCTACGGTGGCCTCGTAGAGTTCCGTCATCAGCTTGCCGGGGCCCCAATTATCCTCGACATGAAGTTCCCGGCTCCGGCAGGCACCGCGCAAGGTCTCCAGGTCCCACAGATCAGCGTCCGCCAGATCCGGATTGAAGCTGCGCACGGCTTCCTCCACCGTGTAGCGTTGGAAGGACGGACCGAAATCAATGGACTGGCCCTGGTATTCGATGGCACTCGAACCCATCAGCTCCTCGGCCAGCTCCCTCAGCATCTGTTCGGTCAGGTCCATCAGGTCGTTGAAATCGGCATAGGCCCAATAGAACTCCAGCATGGTGAATTCCGGGTTATGCCGGGTCGACACGCCCTCGTTGCGGAAATTTCGGTTGATCTCATACACGCGCTCGAGACCCCCTACCGTGAGGCGCTTGAGGTACAGCTCGGGCGCCACGCGAAGATACATCTGCAAATCCAGCGCGTTGTGGTGGGTGATGAACGGCCGGGCGGTAGCACCGCCGGGAATCGGATGCATCATGGGCGTCTCGACTTCGAGGAAGTCCCGCCCGGGGGACTCCATGAAGCGCCTGATGAACGTGATAATGCGCGAGCGCAGCTTGAAGACCCGGCGCGAATCCTCGTTCATGATCAAATCGACATAGCGACGGCGATACCGGGTTTCGGTATCCGTCAGCCCGTGCCACTTTTCAGGCAGGGGCCGCAGAGATTTGGTCAGCAGGCGCAACTCGGAGACGCGGACGGAGAGCTCGCCCTTCTGGGTCCTGACCATGACGCCGCTGGCGCCCACGATATCGCCGATATCCCACTGTTTGAACTGCTGAAATACCCCTTCGGGCAACTGGTCTCGCTGAACCATCAGCTGGATGGCGCCGGAGCCGTCCTGCAGCCTGACAAAGGCCAGTTTCCCCATGACCCGCTTGGCCATCATTCGTCCGGCAACCGCAAAACCAGCCTGCTGCTGCTCCAGGTCGTCCGCGGAAGCCTCACCGAAGCGCTCGTGCAGCTCGGAGGCCGTGGCATCGGGCCTGAAATCATTAGGAAAGGCCTGGCCCTCGCCCTTCAGCGCCTGGAGCTTGGCTCGGCGTTCGGCAATCAGCCGATTTTCATCCACCGCCTGGCCGCCTTGTTTCTCGTCTTTGTTGGACATGTTGGTTTTCCTGCTCAGAGACCCTGCTTCAGTGATGCTTCGACAAACTGATCGAGGTCACCGTCCAGCACGGCGCCCGTATTGCCGACCTCGACGCCGGTGCGGAGATCCTTGATCCTTGACTGGTCCAGCACATAGGAACGAATCTGGCTGCCCCAACCGATATCGGACTTGGTGTCTTCCAGCGCCTGCTGTTCCTCGCTTCGCTTCAACATTTCCAGCTCATAGAGCTTGGCGCGCAACTGCTTCATGGCCTGGTCCTTGTTCTTGTGCTGCGAGCGGTCATTCTGGCACTGAACCACGATACCCGAGGGATTATGCGTAATCCGCACCGCAGATTCGGTTCGGTTCACGTGCTGTCCGCCCGCGCCCGAGGCGCGATAAACGTCGATCCGCAAATCGGCCGGGTTGATCTCGATCTCGAAACTGTCGTCAATTTCCGGTGAGGCAAACACAGCCGCAAAAGACGTGTGACGGCGGTTGCCGGAATCGAACGGTGATTTCCTGACCAGGCGGTGCACGCCGGTCTCCGTCTTACACCAGCCGAAGGCGTAGTCTCCTACAAGGTGAATCGTGGCGCTCTTGATGCCCGCTACCTCACCGGCGGAAACCTCGATCAAATCCGCCTTCCATCCGCGGCGTTCCGCCCAGCGCAGGTACATGCGCAATAACATTTCCGCCCAGTCTTGAGCCTCGGTGCCGCCCGAGCCCGCCTGTATATCGAGGTAACACGGCCGATCGTCCATGTCCCCTGAAAACATCCGCTGAAACTCGAGCCGCTCTACATCCGCCTGCAGCCCGGCAAGGTCTGCGGCCACCGACGCGATGGTTTCTTCGTCATTTTCCTCTGCCGCCATCTCCAGCAGTTCGATGTTGTCCGCCAGGGACTGTCCGACCCGGTCCAGGGTGCCGACGATGTTGTCCAGCTGGGCGCGTTCACGGCCCAGGCTCTGAGCGCGTTCAGGATCGTTCCAGATGTCGGGGTTTTCCAGTTCGCGGCTGACTTCCTCCAGCCGGTCTCGCTTCAGATCGTAGTCAAAGATACCCCCTAAGCGCGTCACTGCGGCTGCTGAGGTCTTCGAGCAATTGGCTGATTTGATTGAATTCCACGTTGAATCATCCGAAGGCGGAGAACAGCCGCACATTTTACACCAAGCACTCCTCGCGAGAACCCGCCAATGGCAACCCGGGCCATCGGAACGGAGCCGGATTTTCTGTGCTACATTTCCTCCTCTTTGCAGGCATCGAAGAAGGCAGCAGACCCCATGAGCCAAACCGCCGCACATTTCGACTCCCTCTTTTCACTCAAAGGAAAAACCGCACTGGTCACCGGGGGTGGCAGCGGGCTGGGCCTGATGATCACCCAGGCACTGGTGGCCTCCGGGGCCCGGGTCTACATCGCATCCCGGTCGCTGGAGACCTGCCAGTCCGCGGCTGAGTCGCTGGCAGGCCTCGCCGGTGAGTGCGTCGCCCTGGGCGGCGATGTTTCCACGGAACAAGGCGTACATGACATCGTCGAATTCATCAGCGCCCGGGAGCCCGCCCTGAACATTCTCGTCAATAACGCCGGGCGCACCTGGGGCGCGCCGATGGGGCAGTATCCCTGGCAGGCCTGGTCAGAAATCATGGACCTCAACGTGACAGGTCTGTTTACGCTGACGCGTGAACTTCTCGCGCTGCTGAAGCAGGCCGGCAGCCCCGCTGATCCCGCTCGCGTCATCAACATGGGCTCCATCATGGGCACCATGCCTCACGGGTTCCCGGCCTATGCATACTCGGCCAGCAAGGCGGCCGTGCATCACATGACCCGCTTTTTCGCCAACGAACTGGCCGGCCAACACATCACGGTCAACGCCATCGCTCCCGGGCCCTTTCCCAGCCGCATGACCGCATTTTTCACGGAAAAGCCGGAACTGTCAGAGGCCGTTGAACGCGCTGTGCCGCTGGGTCGCCTGGGTCAGCACGAAGATATTGCCGGGCTCATCGCCTGCCTGTGCGGCGCCGGCGGTGCCTACATCACGGGCGCGGTGATTCCCCTGGACGGAGGCATGAGCGTGTTTCGCACGCCGGGTCTCGAGCAGGGGCAGGGATAAAACGCCTCCCGTCAGGCGGCGGGTGTCGCCTCAACATGGCTGACCAGGTGTTCGATCATCAGCTGGCAGCTTCGCTCACCGCGAAAATGATTCACATCCAGCCGGTACAGCGCCCGGATGGCCTTGGGTGAAGGCAGGTCTTCCGGCAGAGTGCCAAACGCGATGGCATCCACCAGCGAACTTCCATCCAGAGGGCGTAGAACCATCTTGAGGTGAGCGCCTCCCACGATACGCTGGTCGACGATCTCGAACGCGCCCTCGAACAAGGGCTCAGGAAACTGCTGGCCCCAGGGGCCCAGATCTCTCAAGGCCATGGCCATGCGAAGGTTGATATCGGATGAGGCCAATTCGCCATCGGTCAATACTTCGGGCGTCAGGCGTCCGTTGCCCAGCATCTGCGTGGCGCAGGCTTCCAGGGCGTCGCTGAACAGGCCCAGCCCGGAGGCCGGCATGGACAACCCCGCTGCCATCGCGTGACCGCCAAACGCGCTGATCAGGCCAGGGTGAGTGGCATCCACGCGCGCCAGCAAGTCACGCATATGCAGCCCTTTTACGGAGCGGGCAGAGCCTTTCAAAAGGTCACTGCCCTCTGATTCGGGCGCGAAGACCACGACGGGGCGGTGTACCGCGTCCTTGATCCTGGATGCCACCAGGCCAACAATACCCTGGTGCCAGCGCTCGTCATGCAGACACAGACAGGTGGGCAGGTCCGATCCTTTCAATGCCTTCAGCAAATCCTGCACCTGACCGGTGGCCTCCGCCTGCATCTGCTCCTGGAGTTTCTTTCGGTTGCGGTTGTATTCCTCCAGTTGGTCCGCCAGCGCCCGGGTCTCCTCGGGGTCTTCGCTGATCAGGCACCGGATACCAATACTCATATCTTCCAGGCGGCCGGCCGCGTTCAGACGCGGCGCCACCGCGAATGCGAGGTCGTTGGCCACGAGGAAACGATAATCCCGTTTCCCCAGGCGCAGAAGCGTCAGCAAGCCCGGCCTCGCCAAGCCTCTGCGAATACGCTCCATGCCCTGTCGCACCAGCACACGGTTGTTGTGATCCAGCGGCAC
>WTJD01000094.1 GCA_011524975.1 Lysobacterales bacterium | reverse complement strand
GCGATTTCAGGAATTGAACCCATGTTGACCCGATGATGGTTGCGCCCGGATTTCAATGCCCCGCGGGTTGGTGCGCACAGCGCAATTGTGTGAAACCGGTTATAGCTGAGACCGTTGTCGGCGAGCTGCTGGAGGGTGGGCATGTTGACTGGGCCGCCGAATGGCGAGGGCGCGCCAAAACCAATATCGTCCAGCAGTATGATGACCACATTGGGTGCACCTTCTGGTGCTTTGACCTCCCAGGGTGCCGGAAGTGGCACGTCTTGCGGAAGTGTCGCTGTTACAGGTTCCGGAACCGGTTGCGGAATAGGCAGACGGGTTCGATCGATATCAGCTCCGGCCCATAGATCATTCCCTGTTAAAAAAAACATGGCTGCAAACAGCAGCGCATAATTCCCTTGATTGACTTTCATGGTTACTCCCCTTGAGTTTTAGTGCCATAGGTTCAAAAATGACACTGCGTCATTTATAACAGACACCATGTCAGAAATGCAAATATTCAATCCAGGGTGTTGAAAAACTGAATTCCGGCATGAGGTGCCTATGCTGCGTACTAAGGTGAGTGCAGGCGTCGAGCCGGACAAAACATCCAGCCTCTTTAATCTGAAGTAAGACGGAACACGTATCGCGGACTGGAATCGAAAGGCCCGTGAGCCTGACGACGAATTTCATCGGGAGGGGAAACGGATGCATGGCCCGAAGATGGCCGATGAATGGATCACTGGCACCAAACGACTCGCCGGCCTCCGCGGTGCTTACCTGCGTGGGTACCTGTGTGGTTGGAATGGGCGTAAAGCTGAACGGCTGCGCGGCTTAACTCAAGCACCCGATCGCCATCGCGTGGCCTTGATGGATATTACTCGCACAGCCTTAAGTTCACAGGCTGTCTGCCCCACCCATATAGGGCCTCAACGCATCCGGGATCAGGATGGAGCCGTCTGCTTGCTGGTAATTTTCCATCACCGCAATTAAAGTTCGCCCGACGGCCAAGCCAGAACCGTTGAGCGTGTGTACCAGCTCCGGCTTGCCGCTCTCCGGATTACGCCAGCGGGCCTGCATGCGCCTGGCCTGAAAGTCGGTACAGTTGCTGCAGGATGAAATTTCCCGGTAGGCATTCTGCCCGGGCAGCCAGACCTCGATGTCATGTGTCTTGGCCGCAGAAAACCCCATGTCACCCGTCGATAAAACCACCGTGCGGTAAGCAAGCCCAAGTCTCTGCAGAATCACCTCGGCATGTCCTGTCAGCTCATCCAGCGCCCGGTATGACGCTTCCGGGCGCACGATCTGCACCAACTCCACCTTCTCAAATTGATGCTGACGAATCATGCCTCTGGTATCACGCCCGTGAGAGCCAGCCTCCCGCCGGAAACACGGCGTCTGGCTGGTCATTCGCAATGGCAGATCCTCCGCGTCAAAGATGGTGTCTGATGCCAGATTGGTCATGGGCACTTCAGCGGTGGGCACAAGATACCGCGGGGGCTCATCCGTGGTGGCAAAAGCGTCCTCGCCAAATTTGGGCAGCTGGCCGGTACCCTGCATGGCATTGGCGTTCACCAGGTACGGCAGATACACCTCGGTATAACCATGTTCAGCGGTATGCGTGTCGAGCATGAATTGCGCCAGTGCCCGATGCAATCGCGACAAGCCGCCGCGTAGAACCGTGAAGCGCGCTCCGGAAAGCTTGGCCGCCGCCTCGGCATCCATCAAGCCGTTGCGCTCGCCCAGCGCGACATGGTCCAGGGGCTGGAAATCAAACGAGGGAATATCGCCCCAGCGGCGAATCTCCTGGTTGGCAGACTCATCTTCGCCGACCGGCACGTCATCCGAGGCGATATTCGGCATATCCAGATGCCAGGCCAACTGCTGATCACGCACTTCGCGAAACTGGCTCTCGGCCGCGTCCAGTTGCTCGCCCAGCTGCTTGACCTTCTCCAGCAGAGGCTGAATGTCCTCGCCCCTGGCTTTCGCCTGGCCGATGGACTTGGCGCTGGTATTGCGCTGATTCTGCAATTCCTGAACCTGCTGTTGCAGGGTTTTGCGCCGGCTTTCCAATTCGGTGTAGCCCGCGGTATCCAGGACATAGCCGCGGTCGAGCAGGCTGGCGGCCACAGTGGCCGCGCTTTTTCTCAGTAATTGTGGATCAAGCATGTCGCACCCTGATGAGAGAAAGCGCGCATTGTACCGCTACGCCGCGCCTTCAGCATGTGTTCACTACTCGCCGGGTATCTCCCCGACCACATCCGTGCCCTCGGGCGGCGAAAACTGGAACATCTCCTCGGACAGATCCGGGTTTCGCAGAACCTCGTCGAACCGAAGCTCGGTCCTCAGCCCAAAGGCGTCTTCCATCACCATCAGTGCAATCAGGTCTTCCTTGAGGCCCAGCATGACGCGCTCAAATTCGGATTCCGAGGACAGCGATACCAGCTCCAGCAGATCGAGCCCGTCATGTTTTCCCAGTTCGCGCACGGTGAATTGCTGGTCGAGCGAGGAAATATCCATCAGTACAGACAGCGGGGAATCCTGCGCCATGCCCGACTGTGGTTTCACGGTGACCTGCTCCATGACCACGTCATGCATCCAGACACTGCGACCATCGGCCACGATCACCTCGGGAAAATCACCCTCGTAAGACCATCGAAACTGATTGGGGCGCAGGAGCCAGACGCGGCCTTTGCCCTGCGTTTCAACCACGCCCTCCTGGTTGAGGACCACCTGGTCGAAGCTGGCCTGCAGGGCGTTCAGGTTGGCGGAGAATCGGGCCAGGGCATCACGCCCACCCCCGTGCTCGTCGGCCTGCGCCATGGCGGCCACCAGCCACAACAGGGCTGCCTGCGCGGTAAAAAGGATAAAGCGACCCGCGTTCAATCGCGTGGCGGCGGTGGCGCCAAAACTTCGCGCTGACCATTGTGTTCGGGCGCGCTGACAATACCAGCGGCTTCCATTTCCTCGATCAGGCGAGCTGCCCGGTTGTAACCGATGCGCAGCTGGCGCTGCACGCTTGAAATCGAGGCCCTGCGCGATTCGGTTACCCATGCCACTGCCTTGTCATACAACTCATCCTGCTCCGATCCTGTCGGTTCCATCAGCCCAATGGCATTGATCTGCATGCCTTCAACCGCCACCTGCGTATCATCAAGGACATTTTCCAGGTAATTCGGTTCACCCGTCTGCTTCAGGTATTCGACCACGGTATGCACTTCGTGATCATCTACAAAAGCCCCATGAACCCGCTCTGGAATGGCCGTTCCTGGTGGTAGGAATAACATATCGCCATGTCCCAGCAATTGCTCCGCGCCAATCTGGTCCAGAATCGTCCTGGAATCCACCCGGGAGGACACCTGGAAGGCGATGCGAGAGGGAATATTTGCTTTGATCAGGCCGGTGATGACATCCACGGAAGGCCGCTGCGTCGCCAGGATCAGGTGGATACCCGACGCGCGAGCCTTTTGTGCCAGCCGAGCGATCAACTCCTCGCACTTTTTGCCGACGATCATCATCATGTCGGCGAGTTCATCAATGATGACGACGATATAGGGGAACGGCTCGAGATCAGGAGGCTGGGTTTCGCCGCCTTCGTGGTCAGGCGAGAACAGCGGATCCGGTATACCCCTACCCTTGGCATTCGCTTCCCGGACACGCTTGTTGTAGCCAGACAGGTTCCGCACCCCGACCGCTGCCATCACACGGTAGCGCCGCTCCATTTCAGCCACGCACCATCGCAGCGCGTTGGCGGCCTCCTTCATGTCCGTCACCACCGGTGTGAGCAGGTGCGGAATGCCCTCGTAAACCGACAGCTCCAGCATCTTGGGGTCTACCATGACCAACCGCACCTGATCGGGTGAGGCTTTGTAAACCAGGCTGAGAATCATGGCATTGAGGGCCACAGACTTGCCCGACCCCGTGGTGCCCGCCACCAGCAGATGAGGCATTCGCGTCAGGTCGCCCACCACGGGCCGCCCCGATATGGACTTGCCCAGCGCGATGGTTAAGGGAGACTTGGCCTTGTCATACGGCTCTGATCGCAGTATCTCCGAGAGAAAAACGGTCTGGCGGTTGACGTTGGGAATCTCCAGACCAATGGTCGATTTGCCGGGAATCACCTCAACCACGCGAACCGAGATGATGCTCAAGCCCCGGGCAAGATCCTTGGCGAGGTTGGAAATCTGGGCCGACTTGACGCCTGGAGCAGGCTGCAACTCGAAGCGTGTGATGACCGGCCCCGGGTGAACGGCCACGACATCGACCTGCACACCAAAGTCATTCAGCTTGAGTTCGACCTGACGGGACAGCGCTTCGAGGGCTTCCTTGCTGTAGCCACCTTGCTGGTCACCGGGCTCATCCAGCAGCTTGAGGGGCGGCAACTCGCTGGCGGGTAAATCTTCAAACAGCGCCTGTTGCTTTTCTTTGACCGCGCGCTTGCTGGGGGCGGCGGGCTCGTTGCTCAACTGAGGCTCGATTCGGGGCTTGGGCTTCTTGCGCTGCCTGACCGTGTCCGCCTTTCTCACTTCTTCCCGCTTGGCCTTTGCCCTGCGGCCGGCAAACCAGTCGCGCAGGTCGGTCACACTCTTAACCGCCCAGGCCGCGCTGACCAGCGTATATTTGCCGATGGTATCCATCACCACGAACCAGGAGAGCCCCGTAAACAGGGTGATGCCCACCAGGACCATTGCCAGGAGGAATAAGGTCGCGCCCAGCGCGCCGCTGAGTTCCAGCACCGGCACAGCGATCTGTTGACCAATGATCCCGCCACCACCGGCGGGCATGGCACCGGCTGCCGGCTGTGAATGCAGATGGGTCAGCCCGGTCGCTGAGAGTATGAACAATACGAGGCCGCTGATCCGGGTCAACCCGTCCAGCCACGGCTGGAGATCTGCCGTGTGCGCGGCTTCGCTGCTACGCTCCGCGTAAGCGCTCCACCCCACGTAAACCACAATCAACGGGGCCAGGTATGCGATATATCCCGTCAGAAACAATAAAAAGTTGGAAACCCAGGCGCCAAGCACCCGGCCGGTGTTGCCGACCTGGTCACTGGTGCCCGTGGCAAAAGGCCCCGGATCGAGTGGGTCGTAACTGATCAGGCTGGCCAGCAGGTAAACCGCGAGCAGTATGGAGAGGATAAAAATGCTTTCCCGGACGCGGCGTGCCAGCTGGTTGTTAGGTTCCTTGGCTTTTCGGGTTTTCTTTCGTGCCTGGGGCAATGTCAGGTATCTCAGCAGGTATGTTTAGTAAAGTATTATATTTTATATATTTATTTAAGCAATCACTACCGCGTTCCCTCGCCTTGCCGGCGTCTTCGCGCGAGCTGATGCGATAAGAACCCCGGCACTGAAGCCCTGCCCGTTAATCAGGTAGAATGCCTGTCACCGACCTGGTCGAAGCCAGTCGGGCGAGGATACATTTCTTCAACCAGCCAATTCTCTCTAACGGAGCGATTATACATGAGCGATGTCAGGCACTGCCGGGTTTTGATTTTGGGTTCAGGCCCTGCCGGATACACGGCGGCCATCTACGCGGCCAGGGCAAATCTCGAGCCGGTCGTCATTACCGGAATGCAGCAGGGCGGGCAGTTGACCATTACCACGGATGTCGACAACTGGCCGGGCGATGTAGAGGGATTACAGGGCCCCGATCTCATGGATCGCATGCTGCGGCACGCCGAACGGTTTGACACAGACGTTGTTTTCGACCACATCCATACGGCACACCTCGGCCGTCGGCCCTTTTTACTGGAGGGCGATTCCGGTCAGTACAGCTGCGATGCCCTGATCATCTGCACTGGAGCCAGCGCTCAATACCTGGGCCTGCCATCCGAAGAGGCCTTTATGGGCAGAGGCGTGTCGGCCTGCGCGACCTGTGATGGTTTTTTTTACAGGGGCCAGGACGTGGCGGTTATCGGAGGCGGCAATACGGCCGTGGAAGAAGCGCTCTACCTGTCAAACATTGCCTCCTCGGTCACGGTCATTCATCGCCGTGATGAGTTGAGGGCAGAAAAAATCATGCAGGATCGTCTGTTTGAGCGGGAACGCAACGGCAATGTGAACATCATGTGGGATCACGTACTGGAGGAAGTCCTCGGAGATGACAGTGGCGTGACGGGAATGCGGGTCAGGAACGTCAAGTCCGACGACGAAACATCACTGGATCTGAAGGGCGTATTCATTGCCATCGGGCACATCCCCAACACCGGTATCTTCTCCGGGCAGCTTGATATGGCCAACGGCTATATCAAGACCCACAGCGGAACGGAAGGCATGGCCACGGCCACCAGCATTCCCGGCGTGTTCGCGGCGGGTGACGTGGCTGACCATGTCTATCGCCAGGCCATCACCTCCGCCGGCTTTGGCTGCATGGCCGCACTGGACGCCGAACGCTGGCTGGACGAACTGGAGGACTGACAGGGGCGCTTGGGCGGCATGGTTATTCGCCTGGGCGCGCACCCGGAGAGCCCATTTCCGCCGGTTGAAACCGCGCTCCTTGAACCGGATGGCCTCCTGGCCTGGGGCGGCGACCTGCGAGCACCCCGACTGTTGAATGCGTACCGCAAGGGTATCTTCCCCTGGTATTCCCAGGAAGATCCCATCCTTTGGTGGAGTCCGTCTCGCCGGTGCGTCCTCGACCCGGCTTCGGTTTATGTTTCCCGCCGCCTTGAACGCCTGCTGAAACAGGGTCGTTTTAAAGTGACTGCCGATACCGCATTCGCCGAGGTGGTCGCTGGTTGCGCGCTGCCCCGCAAAGACCAGCCCACCACCTGGATTACCGAGGAAATGGCAGCGGCTTACCAGGCGCTGCACCAGTTGGGCTATGCGCATTCAGTTGAAGTCTGGCAGGACGGGTCACTGGCGGGCGGAATCTACGGCGTTGATATCGGCAGGATGTTTTTCGGTGAGTCCATGTTCAGCAGGGCTCGCGATGCCAGCAAGGTGGCTCTGGTCAGCCTGTGCCGGCAACTCGAGGCCTGGGATTACATCCTGCTCGATTGCCAGGTCAGCAATCCGCACCTGCAACGGCAGGGCGCCAGGGAAGTATCACGAGAAAAATTCTGCGCCGCCCTGCGGCTGAATGAAGCTTTCGAGGAGCGGACCGGATCGTGGCAGGGGCTTTTGGGGCGGTCTTAATCCTGCAGCTGAATAAATATCAACGTCACGGACGCTTCCGGTGTGGTCACCAACGGGTCCGTCACATATTGCTCCCATGTCACCGGCCCCGTTGTCAATCCATTGACCGCCGCATAGGCGTTCAATTGAGCGTAACTTTCATTGATATCGCCATACCCACCCCGATGGACCAGTCGGATCGCTGTACCCGAGGGTGAGAGTCCAAGCCGCAAGCGGCCGGTCAGTGGCGGTATCTCGCCCGCCATCGGTATCGCAGCATCAAAAGTAAGTTCTTCGTCATTCAACGAGCGCGTAATGGCCATGGGCTGGCCTGTCATCTCGAGTTCATGTTCGCGAATAAAGTCCGAAATTTCGGAAAAGGCATCCGCCAAAGCTTCAGCGAACTCCACAGGTTCTCGCCCGGTATCCCGCCTGATCAGCAGTAATTCGACGGCCGGCATTTGAACGATATCGATCTCCGCGTCCGAAAAATCCTCAGACGGCATGGCTTCAGCCAGTTGCCGGAAGTCAAGCAGCGCACGCTCAAGGTCATCACCCAGCCAGGTATCCAATAACAATCCGAAATAGCGTGCGGTGATTCTATGGAGAAAACGCTTACCCTCACGGCTGTCTATCCGGAATGACAATGTCAGTATCGTAGCGGCTCCATCCGGCTCCATGCTCGCGGTCAGGTATCCCCTGCCCTGCGCTGCCAGATTCAAAAACATATCGATCTGCTCGGCGGATCGGGATGCGGTGATTTCGAGATAGCCCGTACCAACCTGCCTGGGACTGCCCTGCCAGTTGACTCGCGCGCCCGGGCCGCGCGTGGGGCCGGAGAGGCCCAGCTTGGCATTTGGGTCCCGCGACAAAACAGGCGACCAACCTTCGAAGTGCGCGAAACCGTCGAGCAGGCTGAACACCGTGGTGGCTGGGCGCTGGATCAGAATAGAGCGCTCGAGGGTGGACTCCGCCGGCAGGCGAAGGCCGGCCAGCGTAAAACAGGCGATAAACACCAAAATTGCAATCAGGAGTCTCTTGAGCATTCCGCCCGTACCTCTCAGC
>WTJD01000188.1 GCA_011524975.1 Lysobacterales bacterium | reverse complement strand
GACTGCACCTGGCTGGAAGCTCAACAAAAACATATGCATCCTTCCGGCCAGGAGGAGAACTCTTGAATCTATTGAATGAAGTTAGCCAATTGGCCTCCCTGCAACGAGTAGAGGGCCCTCTACGGGCCGCCTTGGCTCCCTTAATGGTTCATGGGAAACAGTCGTCCTACTTCACATAAGGTCCCTTGCGGCTTGGTTGTGTCAGGATCCACGGGCGTGGTAGGCTTTTTTCTCGCGGTGCGGTTAATGGTGCCGACAGCCGCGCCGGCTGTGTCTTTGCGACTCAAATTCAGCCGTTCTTCAAAACGCAAAGGGGTGGAGTTGCAGTTTACCGACCGGTGAGACAGGTCAGCTTGATTAGCATCGCTATCGAGACATTTCGCATACGAAAGGGGAACAATATGAAATTTCCGACCTCTGGGCTGAGACGCCGTATGGCATTCTGGTCCGTTTTAGTATTTGCCCTGGTAACGACCAATCCGGCGGATGCGCAGACCGCGACGGACACGACCACGACGATCGCTCTGACTTCGGGCGCTAATCCCTCGTTCTACCTGGACAGCCTGACGTTCACGGCCACTGTGGAGGCGAGCGGTACGCCAGTGACAACGGGAACGGTCCAGTTCAAGGTGGCCAGGCGAAACACCAGTGATTGCAGTAATGCTGACTACCCCACCGATACCTGGTCGAGCGAACTGGCTCTGGATGTTAATGGCCAAGCTCAGTGGACCACAGCGGAACTCTACCGGCACGACCTGAGCTTCCTCAATTTGGGAAGGAACATGCAGATCCTGGCTTGCTATAGCGATCCAGGTTCAAGTTTCTCAGCCTCAGAGGCGCAGGTGACACAAACAGTCAATGAAATACAAGTACAAATAGATAGACAGGTTTTTGGACCCTCCGTGGTGCACACTTTGCCAGACAGCGCCCTGGCCGGTGCGAAACTCGTTCTTGGAGAGGAGGTTGAACTGCGCGTTTCGGCTTCGAGGCAAAACAATGACGCTCCCGTCACCGAGGGTTTAGTGGGCTTGGTATGGAGACACTTCACACAAGTCACAACCCCCGGTAACAGTGGCGGGACTTGCGCTGATGATGGTGTGGGGACTCTTGCGCCCGCGCCTACAACACCTGACGCCAATGGTCAGGCCTCAGAGATGACAAGCGCGCTAGGGCCAAAAGGGGAGGTTTTCTTCAGTACTTGCTATATCGAACCTCCCAACCCAAATGCAGCTAACTGGCCAAATGCTGATAGCATGTATAACGGTCTTGGCGCAACCAACCGCGCATACGTGAGAGATCAGCCGGTTCTCAGCCTGGTGGTTCCCGAGTCAGTCCAATCTGGGACATCGATGCCATGGAGTGGGACGCTGCTGGAATCTGTGACTGGCGGGGGCGGTGGCGTCGACGAGGCCCTGTCCGTGACTCTAAGGGCATACCAAGCATCCGACTGCACCGGCTCGTCTTCAAATTTCGGAACTGTCAACGCGGATCCTTTAGCGGGAGGGGCTTACAGCGGGAGTTATTCTGTTCCAAGCCTATGGAGCTTTACACGCTACTTGCAAGCCAGTTCCGAGTCTACGCAGGAGACATACCTGGGGGCTACCTCCCCTTGTGTGGCAGTCGAGTTCTGTCCAACATGTGGTAATGCTCCGCCCACCGCCGAGGCAAGCGGGCCGTATTTGGTCAACGATGACGTGGCGATTTCGCTCAGCAGCGCCGGTTCGAGTGACTCCGACGGTACGATTGCCAGTTACGCTTGGAGTACTGACGCGGGTGGCGCATGCAGCTTCAGCGATGCAACAGCCGCCAGCCCGACGATTACTTGCACAAGTGCCGGTCAGTACAACGTCTACCTGACGGTTACTGATGACGATGGCGCCGAGTCGCCACAAGACAGCGCCACTCTGACGGTGACAGGCCCCTGCGACTTCAGCCTGGACGCATCGTCAGAGCGTGTACCGGTGGGCACGATCACTGTCGACAACAATGACGATGAACTCATCTTCCGTATATTGACGGATGAAGACTGGTGCATGGTTGAATGGCACGTGGATATCGAGGATGAGAGCGCTTCATTCCCGACCAATCGAAAAGGCAACCCGCAAGTGGGGTTGTTCGAGAATAACTTCAGCGGTGATTCGATACTGGATTGCATCGAGGACTCGGGTGACGTCGTTAACGGCCCCTTCGCCGGGGGTGGTGACGTGGATATTGCGGTGCATGCCGTGGTCTATCAACCCCTAGGGTGTGACCAGGAGGTTGTCGGGGAATGTGACGGTGAGGCAGGGGATGACATGTGCTACGCCGATTACAACGGTCAGTTGTACGAGACGCCGCTGGAGGCCTGCGCAGTCAACTTCGATGAGACGGGTGAATCGGCCTGGATCGGCCAGGGGTCAGCCACTGCTGGTACCGAGACCGACTTCACCAGCAACAAGCGCTCCTGGGCGACGTACATAGAGGACGTGCCCGACACGCTCTGCTCAGCGGACTAGCATGGAATCGTGTCCGTAGTTCGAGAAAAACCCCGCCTCGGCGGGGTTTTTCGTGGTGTCAATTTCCCGAAATTGTGCCCCGTCAGCAGTAGTCGGACCAGATAGGCTGTTTGAATAAGAGAGACATTTGACTCATTGTTACCTTGAGGAGGAACGATGATGACGAAGAAGAAAGACTGCGCCGAGAAGGCGATACGAGACATCCGCCGTGCGACCCGCCGGCAGTATTCAGCCGAAGAGAAGATCCGGATTGTGCTGGAAGGCCTTCAAGGCTCATTCAAAATCGCTCCCGGCGAATTTTTATTCGTCTCGTCCATGAGACTCACCCTTCGGGTTTGCCCGCTTCGCGGGGCTCATTCAAATTTGTTCCTGACAAATTTGTATTCGTCTCGTCCATGAGACTCACCCTTCGGGCTCGCTTCGCTGCGCGAAGCTCTTGAAAATTCGCTCCCGGCGAATTTTTGAACTTCCTTCGTCGGTTCAACTCCTCGTCTCAATCAACAAACAAAAAAACCGCCATGAAGGCGGTTTTCCTGTCTGATGGTCGAGGCGAGAGGATTTACGAAGTACTTCCATGTACTTCGCCCTATGGGCTCGCTTCGCTGCGCGAAGCTCTTGAAAATTCGCTCCCGGCGAATTTTTGAACCTCCTTCTCCGGTTCAACTCCTCGTCTCAATAATCATAAAAAAAGCCACCGCAAGGGTGGCTATTTTTATGATGGTCGGGGCGAGAGGATTTGAACCTCCGACCCCTTCGTCCCGAACGAAGTGCGCTACCAGGCTGCGCCACGCCCCGACTGAGGGCGGCTATTTTAATGAAAGCCGCCGGGTATTGGAAGTTAATCCGTCACCAGCGAGTGACCCGGTCAACTCCCTCACGAAAAAAAGCCAGGCCCGGGGGCCTGGCTTCTCATCACGCTTTCTGAAGATCAGAAGCGGTAGTTCAGACCAATGCGAATCTCCCAAAGAGAAGCGTCGCCGATGCGCGATTCTGCGCGACCGGCATCCTGGTCGGCCTGCGTGACGCCATAGGGGAAGTTGGGCCGATACAGCACACCCCAGTCGTCGTTGAGCAGGTTGGTCAGGTTGTCGATCACGATGAAGACGCTGCCGCGATGATCAGGCCGGAAACCGGGAAGTTCCTGGCTGATGCGCATATCGAACTTGGTCCACCAGGAACCGCTCTCGTCATTACGCGTACCTGGTTCGACCAGCACATGCTCTTCGAAGTCGAGGTACGGGGTAAAGCCGTAAGCGCGGACCGTGCCTTCAAAGCCGCTAAGCACAATGCTGTAAGGCACACCTGACGTCCGCTGTCCAAACAGCGAGAAGCGAGTGTCGTAATCGCCAAACCAGTTGGCGGTGTAGCTGAACGTACCGGTGAAGCGGTGCTCGATATTGTAGTTGGAGGTGGACAGCACTTCCTCTTCCGGATCGTAGAATGCCCGATTGGTGTAGTTGGAGAACGCCACCGATGAGGTCATCGGGTTCACATCCTTGGCGTCCGTCCAGGCATAGCCCAGTCGCATGCTGAAGCGATCCCAGGACTTGGACAGGCCCAGTGCAATCGACTCGGACTCGTTACCCACCGAACTGTTGGTGAGAACGAAGGTCGGGACGCGAACACTGTCGTAGATGGGATAGCCATTACCGAAGTCGTTAAATTCGCCCGTCCATTCCAGGTCGCCGTGCTTGTAGATCGCGGTGTCTTCGCCACGCGTGATCTGTGCGTCTGCACTCACCACCCAGTCACCCGGAGTGATCCAGGTCAAGCCCAGGGCGTACTTCCACTCGGCCGGCGCCTCGAAATCAGGGTCGAGATAGACGATTTCGAAGTTGCTGCCGTCACCGGCGGCCACCTGGTCAGCCAGGAAATCGGGGATACCGTAGCCCGGACCACAAACCGGCACGCCGCTCTCGCACAACACGTAGTTCTGCGCAAACAGGTCGACGCCGCGCGCCTGCACCTGCACCGCGGCAGTATTGGTGTTGCTGTAGACATTTGAGTACCACACATTCGGGTTGCCACCCGAGAACAGGCCGACACCACCGCGAACAGTCACGGCGTCGTTAACGTCCCAGGTGAAGCCGATGCGCGGCTGCAACAGGTCAACGCCGTCCAGGGTCGCGTCGTTGGGGAAGCCGTAATCGGCCAGGAACTCAGGATTGACGTTGGGTTTATCGTTGGTCTCGTAGTAGTCGTAGCGCAGGCCGATGGTCAAGTTGAGCGAATCGGTGACCTGCCACTCGTCCTCAAGGTAGAGGGTGTTGACCACATAACCCCAGTCGACCGCAGCATCCAACTCATTGTTGGTCAGTGCGTTGCCGTAGTAAACACGGGCAGCGTTACCGTTGCGGAAGTCATCGATGCTGCCGAAGCGGATCTCGGTGTCAACGTGCTGGTAGAACAAGTTGTACACCTGCAGGTCCTCACGCTCGTACCCAAAGGTAAACACGTGGTTATCCCACTGGTAACTACCACGCAGCACGAGCTGCTCCATCTCCCAGTCCAGGGCGTTGGCCTGACGGCTGTCGTCCTGGCCGAGATACACATCGACGTCATCCAGCTCAACCCGGATTTCGCCAAAATCCTTGCCGGCGAACGATTGCTGCAGGAAATCCACGTCACTCAGGGAGTAACGAATCTCGGTGGAGAAGTTGTCGTTCCAATCAGAGTAGAGATTGAAGCTGTAGGATTTCAGTTCCGCGCCACGCTTGTAGAAGTGCTTGAAGTACTCGAACTCATCCAGATCGCCATCGGATTCCGCGGCGTTGAACGAGTCGTTGTACATGTAGGTGGTCGAGAAACGATGGTTGTCGGTGATGTACCAGTCCAGTTTCAGCAGGTATTTCTCATCATCGAAGTCAAAGGGCTCAGATACGGTTGAGCCCGGATCGAAGCCGTAAATGTCACGGGCAATCTGGGCGATTTCGTCCAGTTCGGCCTGCGTGACCAGCACCTCGTTGACCGCGCCGGAACCGATGGCGCCACGTTCATTCAGATCGGCACCTTCGTATTTCTCATAGGCCGCATAAAAGAACAGCGTGTCCTTGATGATTGGGCCGCCCAGCTCGAAACCATAACGGGTTTCGGAGTAGTCCTGGGATGCGATGTTGTCGCCTTCGAGCTTGTCGCCACGGAGGCTGTCGCTGCCGTAGTCAATGAATGCGGAACCGAAGAATTGGTTAGCACCCGTCTTGGTGACGGCATTGATGTTACAGGCTGAGAATCCACCGTAAATGACACTCATCGGCGCCAGTTCCACTGCAACGCTGGAGATGGCGTCGTAGGGGAAAGGCATGCGCTGGGTCGGGTAGCCGTTGCTGTTCAGGCCGAAACCGTCATTCAGGCGGATACCGTCAACCGTCAGGCTGTTATAGCGCGGGTTGGCGCCATTGCACTGCACGGCATCGATGTCGCCGCGGGACTGGTCCACGTAGATACGGGGGTCCTGCTGGATGATGTCATTGATGTTGCGGTTGACAGAGGGAGAGTCCTGCAGAGAGGACAGGTCGAAGACCGCGGTAGGCCCGATGGCGGTTTCTGCCACCTCCACCCGCTGCCCCATCACGATCACTTCTTCCACTGTGCTCAGTTGATAGTTCATGACCGAGGTCTGGCCGACGGCCAGGGTTACGGCTTCGGTGACACCGCCTGCCAGGCCAGGGGCCTCGACAGACACGGAGTAAGTGACACCGGCAGGCAGGTTACGAACGCTGTAAAAGCCGCTGTCGTCGGTGCTCGTCGTGCTTGATCGACCCGTGCCAAGGTTGGTTACAACTACCTCAGCATCGGCCACCGGCGCGCCAGCCGAGTCCGTCACGATGCCGCGGACGGCGGCGGTGGTTTCTTGCGCCAGCGCGGTGACAGGCAGGCCGGCGAGCGCAGTGACCAAGGCACCGGCGACCGCAGCCGTTGTCGCCTTGCGGGCGAGTTGCTGTGAAAACGTCTTATTCATTTGGAACGACTCCTGGAAAAGAGATAACCGTTTATCTTGTTGTCGACCTGGTATTTCCAATAGCGGATGGCCGTTAGGCGACGGCCGCATTATACAGCATAATTTTTTACACTTTTTTAACAGTGCGGCCATGAATTCAGAATGAAGCCTTTCATCACAGCCCATCAGTCGGTTATCGACAAAAATGAAGCTTCCCGGTCGCGGCGGTTTGCGTACAATACGGGCACTTTTCCCGTAAGCCACCCGCCGAAAGAGGAGCAGCCAGGTGCCATCTGATTCAGTCAACGCAAGCGTTTATCCCGCAGGCATGCTGACCACGCTGAGCCGTGCCGAGGTGGCAAGGCTGCATGACGCCAGCCGTGGTGAGCTGGCTTCTCTGCTCAGGCGGTGCGCCCTGGCGGTGCTTAACAGCGGCAATGAGAGCGACGATGCCGAGGCCCTGCTGCGGACCTATTCCGACTTTGGCATCCAGGTGGAACAATTCAATCGCGGTATCCTGCTGGAACTGGAAAACGCGCCCGGCTCGGCCTTTGTTCAGGGGCGCATGATCGAGGGTATACGCGAACTGTTGTCCGCAGTCATTCGGGATTTGGTGTATTACGACACCGAGATCCTGGCAAGCCCGAAGTACGATCTCACCAGCAGCCCGGGGATTACCGAGTCGGTGTTCGAGATTTTGCGCAATGCCGACCTGCTGAAGCCCAACACCGAGCCCGATCTGATTGTTTGCTGGGGCGGTCACTCCATTGGCCGCGAGGAATATGAATATACGAAGGAAGTGGGGTATGCGCTGGGGTTGCGTGGGCTGAGTATCGTCACAGGCTGCGGCCCGGGCGCCATGAAAGGCCCCATGAAGGGTGCGACCATCGGACATGCCAAGCAGCGTTCCCGCGGCAGATACGTGGGCGTGACCGAACCGGGCATCATCGCCGCCGAATCGCCCAACCCCATCGTCAATGAGCTGGTCATTCTGCCCGACATCGAAAAACGGCTGGAGGCCTTTGTCCGGCTGGGTCACGGTTTTATCGTATTCCCCGGCGGCGCCGGAACCGCGGAGGAGATCCTCTACCTGCTGGGTATTCTTCTCAACCCGGAAAATGCCGACCTGCCTTTCCCGCTGGTGTTCACGGGGCCACGCGGCGCCGAGACCTATTTCGAACAGATCGACGCTTTCATCCGGTTGACGCTGGGAGAAGCGGCCACCGAGAAGTACCAGATCATCGTGGATGATCCCTGGCGTGTCGCGCAGGTGCTGACCGACGGGCTTGAGGCGGTTCGCGAATACCGGCGCGAGCATCAGGACGCCTACTACTTCAATTGGCTACTGAAGATTCACGCTGATTTTCAGGCGCCGTTCGAGCCAACGCATGAGGCCATGTCGAGCCTCCAGTTGGACAGGAGCCTGCCGCTGCATGAGTTGGCAGCCAATCTGCGCCGCGCGTTTTCGGGCATCGTGGCCGGTAACGTCAAGCCCTGGACCCTCCAGGCCATCCGCGAGAAGGGGGTTTTTGAGATTCGCGGTGAGCGCGCCATCATGGACCCGCTCGACGGTTTGCTGAGCGCCTTCGTGGCGCAGAGGCGAATGAAGCTGCCGGGCACGGCTTACGAGCCCTGCTACCGGGTCGTCCTTTAAGGCCTTATTTCAGAGTCCGGTCCAGGGTCAGTGCTTCGGGGCCCAGCTGCTTGCGCAGGGTGGTGAGGTCAATGCCATGAGTGAAGCGATAGCGGATCTCCGCCTCCGTCGTTGCCGGGCCGGACAGGGGGTCAAAGCCGTCATCCGGTGGGGGGTCTTCCCGGGTT
>WTJD01000292.1 GCA_011524975.1 Lysobacterales bacterium | reverse complement strand
GTGGGCACGGTGGTGCATCGATTGCTGCAACACATCGTTGAAACAGAAATTTGGGAAATTTGGGGTCAGAGTAAAGGGACAGAGTCAGAAATTTGGGGTCAGAGTAGAGGGACAGAGTCAGACCTCCAAAACGGTGAGCCTGGGGTGCCGGCTACTCTGTCCCTTTACTCTGACCCCACATTCGGGCTGCGCGTGGAGCAGCTGCTGCGCCGCCATGGCGTGACGGATCAGGACATGGGCATCGCCCAGCAACGCGTGGCGCAGGCCCTAGCCCGCGTGGCGGCAGATGAGCGGGGCCGGTGGGTGCTGTCGGGTGAGCATACCGAATCCGCCTGCGAGCTGCCGCTGACCGCCTTGATTGACGGCCAGCTGCGGCATCTCATTATCGACCGGACCTTCGTAGATGAGGCCGGCACCCGCTGGATCATCGACTACAAGACCGGCACGCACTCCGGCGGCGGGCTGGAGCATTTCCTGGACGAGGAAGAGGACCGCTACCGCGAGCAGCTGCAGCGCTATGTCGCTGCTTTCCAGATGCTGGAAGACCGCCCCGTGCGCGCCGCGCTGTATTTTCCGCTGATCAAGGGCGGCTGGCGGGAGCTGGTCGTTTAACCGCCGGGCGGATGGCAGGACGGCAGGGCCCCGGTCTGCTAATGTGGCAGGGTGCCATTAAACAGGAGCGTGCCATGCGTTCACCCATCGTGTTATCCCGCGTCCCCGCCTTGCTGTTGGCCCTGGCGTGCCTGGCGCCCATGGCGAAACTCCATGCCGCACAGCCATTGGATGAGGCGATGGCCATCGCCAAGGTCGAGGCCTTTTTTGATGCGCTGGATATTGAAACATACGCCTCCGAGCGGTTCATGGCCGAATTGGCGCCCGGGTTCTTCATTTTCGAGATGGGAGAACGGTTTGACGCGGCTTCGTTTGATGCGTTCATCACCGAGGCGGCCAAAACCATCGTCGAGACCGATTGGACATTCAGTGATTTTGAGGTTGAGCTGGGTCATGACCTGGCCCATGTTGCCTACCTCAATCACGGTCGTTTCGTGGACGCGGAAGGTCACCTCATTTATTCCGAGTGGATGGAGAGCGTGCTGGTGGTGAGAGCGGAAGCGGATTGGAAAATCAAGTTCCTGCAGTCCGACCTCCTATCCCGCTGGATCATCGCTCCGGATGGAACGCGGACAGACGTCTACCCGGTCACGGCGGGTGAGGGGGCCGCCGATACCACAGCCCACACAGCCAGCGATAGCGGGTGATAAAGGGAAACAGCACCACCAGCAGGGCGTAGAACACCAGGAACGGCCGGGAGTGCCAGTCCAGCTTGCGGGCCGAGGTCACCACGGGCGGCTCCGCCACGATCTCAAACCGCATGCCGCGCGCTTTGCCCCAGCGCGCCAGCGCGCGTGACAGCCAGATTTCTTCACCGGCGTAGACGGATTCGCTGAAGCCACCCACGGCATCAAAGCCTTCGCGCAGGCAGAAAACAAAGCTGCCCGCCGCCAGGCGAAACCGCCGCGAGAGGCGCTCCCACAGGCGCAAGGCGCGCTCGACGTCCTGGTTGGGCCGGTCGAACACCACGCTGGCCCCGCCGCCGCAGCACGCGCCACCGGCCAGCAAGTCCAGGGCGGTTTGCAGCAACCCCGGCGGCAGCCGGGTATCGGCATCCAAAAACACCAGGGCCTCGCTCTCAGAGGCCTGGGCCCCGGCATTGCGGGCGCGGGAGATCTGGTTATGGGCCTCGAACACCACCCGCGCGCCGCCCGCGCGGGCCACCTCGGCGGTGTCGTCGGATGAGTTGTTGTCCACCACCACCAGCTCGCCCGGATGGCTGCAGGCCTGCATGGCCTGGCGCACCGAGGCCAGCGTCGAGGGCAGCAAGGCCGCCTCGTTGTACGCAGGTATGACCAGGGTGTAGCGCATGACTGAATCTTAACGCTTAACACCCCGTGGCGTGCAGGGCGCGTCTCAGGCTGCGGCGCTTTCGATCTCTTCCAGGAAGTCCAGCATCAGCCTGGCCGCCTCGGGCGCAAACGCGCTGAGAAAACCATGTCCCCATTCAGGTTTGTCGATGCGCCGCCCGTTGTTCCACAGCGCGTCGGCGCGCTGGGAGAGTTCCCAGCAGTCATCGCGCGGGTTGATCACCAGCAGGGGGTGTTCGATCTCGCCCAGCTTCCTGGCATAGGTGGCCGCATAGGCAAACGCGGCCCGATGCCCCCACTCGTAATGATCTGTC
>WTJD01000065.1:539-8280 GCA_011524975.1 Lysobacterales bacterium | reverse complement strand
ACCCGCAATGGTTTAAGTGAAGATCAGCGGGTGTTGGCCTGGGTGCCGGGCGCCTTTGAATTGCCGCTGGCCGCGCGCGGCTTGCTGGAGTCCGGTTGTGATGCCGTGTTGGCGCTGGGTGCGGTGATCCGGGGAGGAACCCCGCATTTCGACTACGTGGCAGGGGAGTGCGCGCGTGGCTTGTCCAGGTTGGCGCTGGATTATGGGCGCCCCGTCCTATTCGGTGTCTTGACCACGGATGACGTGGAACAGGCCATGAGCCGGGCTGCTGTCTCAGAGGGGAACAAAGGTTTTGACGTGGCCGTGGCGGCCTTGCAGATGCTCGGCTTGATGGAGCGTCTGGGGCCAGAGGCGAGAGAGGGCTGAGCCTTGGCGAATAAGCCGACAGCCCATGAACCAAGACGGCGAGCACGTCGACGCGCGCTCCAGGCCCTGTACCAGTGGCGGCTGAACCCGTCGCCTGTGTCTGCGATCATGGCCCAGTTTCGTCGCACGCAGGACTTCAGCCATGTCGACGAGGACTGGTTCGAAATGCTGGTGCTTGGGGTGGCGGAGCACCTGGACGATTTATCGAAAGATCTGCAGCCATTCAGCGATCGCCCATTTGCCAGCCTGGACGTTATTGAACAGATCATATTGGCAATGGGCGCATGGGAACTTCGCTACGCCACGTCACTGCCCGTTCCGGTGATACTGGATGAGGCCGTTGACCTGACCCGGCGATTCGGCGCGGAACAGGCTCATGGCTTTATCAATGCCGTACTCGACCGCGCCGCGCGGGCGTGGCGGCAGGCACCCGGTGCCTCCGCGGGCGCGGCCGAAGATCATGACATCTGAATTCGAGCTCATTCGCCTGGTGGCAGATCAGGCGCAGGCGAAGGGGGAAGGTGTTGCGGTCGGGATTGGCGATGATGCCGCTGTCCTGTCGCCGAAACCGGGCCATGAACTGGTCGCCGCTATGGACACGCTCAATGCCGGCGTGCACTTTTTTCCTGACGTTGACCCTGCAGACCTGGGCTATAAATCCCTGGCGGTTAATTTGAGTGATCTGGCTGCAATGGGTTCCAGCCCTCAATGGGCGCTGTTGTCAGTGTCCATGCCACGGGGCGATGCGGATTGGTTGCGGGGCTTCATGAAGGGCTTTCGGATGCTGGCCGATGAATTTGGTGTCGGACTGGTGGGTGGAGACACCTGTACAGGCCCCCTGTCGGTGACGGTGACTGCCCTGGGGTGGGTCCGGGCAGGGCAGCGCTTGCTCAGGAGCACGGCGCATGCGGGAGATCTTGTCGTCGTGTCGGGCGAACTGGGTTCCGCGGCCTACGCGCTCTGGCTGCGCGCGCGCGATGGTGCTGTGCCCCAAAACATGCTTGATGCCCTGCTGCGCCCGCTACCGCGCGTCGGCCTCGGTCGACGGTTGGTCGGAAATGCCACCGCTTGCATCGATATTTCGGACGGTCTGGTGGCAGACTTAGGTCATATTGCCTCGGCTTCGGGTTGTGGCGCGGAAATCGATTTGGCGGCCCTGCCCGCGACCCCAGGTGTGCAGGTTCTGCCACGAAAGCTCCGATTACCGTTACAGTTGGTTTCGGGCGACGACTACGAGCTTTGTTTCACCTGGCCCGCGGCGAGGCGAGAAGACATCAGGCAGCTCTCGGCAGCCACCGGGGTGCCGCTCAGCGTTGTGGGCAGGATGGTCGAGCAGCCGGGGATCATATGCCGAGAGCCGGACGGCCGCATTTTCGAACCCGAACATACAGGGCATCAGCATTTTCAATGACCGAAGACGTTAATTTCAGCGAGGTCTCTGAGGAGTCCATCATGACCAGGGCCAGGGAGGTTGCTCTCCGCTCACCCGACGGGTTCCTGGCCTTCGGGTTTGGGTCCGGTCTGCTTAGCCGTGCGCCTGGAACGATGGGCACCGTGGCTGCCGTTCCGTTCGCGTTTGCCATACCCCTGCTGGACGGGTTCACCCTGGTGGTGTTTCTGACGATCGCTTTTTTGGGTGGTTCCTGGATATGTCAGCGGGTCGCTCAGCGATTGGGGGTGGAGGATTACGGCGGCATAGTCTGGGACGAGATGGTGGGCTACTGGGTAGCAGTGGCATGGTTACCCATTCAGTGGCCCTGGTTACTGGCGGCCTTTGTGCTGTTTCGATTTTTCGACATCGTCAAGCCCTGGCCGATCAGCGCCATTGACGCCGAGATCGGCGGAGGGTTTGGCATCATGCTGGACGACGTGTTGGCGGGCCTGTACACCGCCATCTTACTGTCCGGCGCGCACATGGCATTTTTCAGCCAGGGGCCTTGATTGTCCGGGTTACGTCAGTCGGTGTAGCTGAAGACCTTGATGACTTTTTCCACCCCTGAGACATTGCGGGCGACCTCTGCCACGGCTTTGCCTTCTTCCCGGGTGACCAGCCCCATCAGGTAAACGTTATTGCGCGAACTGACCACTTTGATTCGGGTGGTGTCCAGCCCGGGTACCGGATTTTCTGTCAACAATGCTGAGTTGACCTTGGTGGTCAGCCAGGCATTTTCCAGGCGTTCGCCGGTGTCTGCTTCAGGCGCGACCTCGAGTTCGTTCACCACGCGCTCCACGTTTTCGACCCCGCTGGCGATCTGGCTGGCCAGTTGGCGGGTAGCGGGCTCCTCGACTTCCCCCACCAGCAGCACGATGGCCTCATAAACCTCAACCTTGATATGGTCTTCCGGACCGATCCCGGGGTCATCATAAAGATGGTCAATCACCGCGAACTCTATCGTCTGATCGTCGATGACCGTACCGGTGCTGCGTTTGTCGGTAGCCACCACGGTGGCCACGGCGACGCCGCCGACCACGGCGGCAGTGCAGCCGCAAAGCGTCATCAGCGCGGTAAGAGAAAGTGCGGCCAGATAAGCGCCCCTGCCGACCCTGGCAGGCGTGGAAGTGATCGGGCGGCTGTAACCAGTATTCATGTGTTTACCTCGTCATGGCCTGAAAAGCATTTTTGATCCACTCGATGGTGACGTCTTGTTGCTCACGGCCGAAATGCTTCCCCATGGAAACAACATCGAACCGGCAGGGTCGGGCAGCCAGCCGGGGGTGGCCGGCCAGGAACAGTGCCGCTGCCTGCTCGATACGCCGTTGTTTCCGCCTGTCGACAGTCTCGGCGCCGCTGCCCCTGGATGAAGCCCGGCGAAACCTCACTTCGACGAAAACCAGTACAGGACCATCCTGCATGATGAGGTCGACCTCACCCAGGCGCGACTGAAAATTTCTTCTCAATGGCCTCAGACCGCGATTCCGCAAGAAAGATTCGGCTACGGTCTCCCAATGCTCGCCGATGAGCCTCGTCGTCACTCCGTGGGGCTCACGGGAACATATGGAACGGGCCTTCCACCCGAAAACACGGCCCATGAAGGATCGCGAACCAGACGGCCTGCACTGTCGAGCCGCAGGTTACCGATATCTCCGGGAAAGGCAAGGTCCGGGTCAAGTTGCAGCAGGGGGAGCCATCTCAGCAGATTCCATGCATCTCGCCCAAGCGCGTACAGGGGTAGCTGCCTGCCGCGCCTCATGCTTTCAAGGTCCATCACGGTCGCCTCGGCCGATGTGCTGATCTCGGCTGCGGTCAGCGGCAGTATGATGCCGTTGAGGTCGCGGTCTGCTGTGGTGTCCGGCGTCCCGCTGTATACCCTCCCCAGTGCGAATACGGGCTTTGCCCCTACTTCGAAAAAACGGAGCTGGGGACGCAGTTGTCGTGCCAGTTCGGGCATGGATGAGAGGAAGAAAGCGTCGAAATCATTTCTCGGTTGGGGCTCGAACGACAGATTGACGCCCAGCAGCGACTGCAATTCATCGCGTCGAACCCTGCTCTGATCGATCTGCAGGGCGCGGATCAGTTCTTCGCTGTGATCACTGTTGGCTGTTGAAAACCTGGCGATGTCGCTGATTTGACCACCGCCCTGTATGAATGCCTCAGCGAAGGCCGCCTCTATCCGGCGGCCCCAGTTGCTGTCCGTGACCAGGGTGATGGCTCGCGTCGCGCCGGCCTCCAGCATCTTGGCGGCAATCGCGCGAGCCTCGGCTTCCTGGGACAGGGAGAGCGTGAAAAAGTCGAGCGTGGAGGGTGCTTCAGGCGCGGCGTCCAGGTCGTTCAGCGCGAGCACGCCGACGCCGGTCGGGCCCAGCTCGGCCACAGCCTGGACCGACTCTTTTCGAACCGGGCCAATGATCCAGTCAGCACGGTTTTGCCCGCTCTCCCGAAAAGCCGCCAGCGCTTCCATTGGGCGATCACCTGAATCGATGAATGTGAGTTCGCTGAGACCCGGTTGCGCAAGATAGGCGCCAAGCAAGCCATCTCTTATGGCGGATCCGGCCGCCGAAAGCCTGCCCTCCATCGGCAGCAAGACCGATACATTCGCCGGCGCCGTAAAACGCTGCCCGTACATGAACGCGATCTCCAGGAATGCCCGTATGTCCACCTCGTGGCCAGGATAGTCAGACCGCCAGTCCTCGGCGGCTTGTTCAAGCCGGTCGCTTCGCAATACCGCGGAACGAACCCGGGCCATCAGCGCGGCCCAACTCGCTGCTCTCGGATCGAGCGATGGCATGGCGGCGGCCTCGAGCAGGCTGCCCGAGGGTACGTATTCGTAAGTGCTGAGCAGGTCCAGAGCCTGTGCCAGGCTGAAGGCGCCAGAAGGCCCCAGGTCGCTCGAGATCGCGGAGAGCAGGCGATATTGGTCCGTGCCCGCCCGGCGCTGATGGATGGTCTGTTGGAGGGCGAGGAAGCGGGGCTCCAGCGCGGGGTCGAGGCTATCTCCGGCCAGGTCGAGATCAGCTTGGGCGGCTCTCAGGTCTGCCTCGCTTAACGCCTTTTCTGTGCGCAGCAGGTAGAAACGTGACCGCTCCGAGGTTGACAGCGTGTCCGGGCGGATATCGGTGAGCAGCTCATAGGCATATTGCGTCTGGCCCGAAGCGTTCCAGGCTTCCGCCGCGCGAAGACGGAACGCGGCAGCGGCGGATGGCGGTGACTGGTTGGCCAACTCCAGCCATAAATCGGCCGCGCGCTCATATTGTCCGCGAAATTCAGCGGTTTCGGCCATGTCATAGTTATTGGGCTCTGTCACCTTTGCGGGTTCGGGTGTGGCGCAGGCGGCCAGCCACAGGCTGGCCAGCAGCGGTGGAAGCAAACGCAAGGCGCCCGGCTTGAACATCATGAGCGGTTCCTGTCTTTCATCCGGCGAAATGATACCCTAAGACGATATCACTCCAGGCCATTCGCGAGATGCATTCAGCAGCGCTTTATGTCGTAGCAACGCCCATCGGAAATCTGGAGGACATTACCTACAGGGCGGTCAGGCTGCTTGCAGAGGCCGATCTTATCGTTGCCGAGGACACCCGGCGAAGCCGCATCTTGCTGGAACATTATGACATCAGGCAGCCGATGATTTCGCTGCACGAGCACAATGAGCAGGAGCGCATCCCCGAATTGCTCAATCGGCTTTCCAGTGGTGAATCGATGGCCCTGATATCGGACGCGGGAACGCCACTGATTTCGGATCCCGGTTATCGACTGGTCAGGGAGGCCGCATCAGCCGGCGTACCCGTCATTCCTGTCCCCGGCCCAAGCTCGGTGACAGCCGCACTGTGCGTGGCGGGGCTCCCCACCGACCGGTTCGCGTTCGAGGGGTTTTTGCCGGCCCGGCCCGGCAACCGGAGAAAACAGCTGGTCGGGTTGGCCCGTGAGCCCCGCACCCTGGTTTTTTTCGAATCAAGCCACCGGATCGAGGCGTGCCTGGCGGATATGCGGGAGACGTTCACCGGCGCCCGTCAGGCGGTTATCTGCAGGGAACTCACCAAACAGTTCGAGACGGTCTTGCGTGGCAACCTTGATGAACTCATTGCTCGCCTCGAGCAGAGCGCGCGGCAGAGGAAGGGCGAGTTTGTCATTGTCATCGAGGGTGCGCGCGAGCCGGGCGAAAGCCTGGATTCCATGGATCTGGCCCGCCAGTTGCTGGAGTATCTCCCGGCCAGCCAGGCGGCACGGGTTGCCGCGCGTGTGGTGGGCGGAAATCGTCGCGATATCTATGAGCGACTTCAACCTCGGGAGCCCTGAATCTTTCGCTTTCCGGCCCTCAATCAGCGACAATAGGGATGAGAGCCGGCCAGGCAATCGCCTCGTTGTCCAAGGGCAGCGGGGAGGAAAGTCCGGGCTTCAAAGGGCAGGGTGCCAGGTAACGCCTGGGGGGCGCGAGCCCACGGAAAGTGCAACAGAAAGTATACCGCCCGGCCACTCATCTGATGAGTGGCCAGGTAAGGGTGAAATGGTGCGGTAAGAGCGCACCGCACAGGTGGCAACACGCTGTGGCTAGGTAAACCCCACCTGAAGCAAGGCCAAGTAGGAAAGCGTGACCGTGGCCCGCGGTGCTTTCGGGTAGGCTGCTTGAGGGCGTTGGTGACAACGCTCCCAGATGAATGATTGCCCACGACAGAACCCGGCTTACCGGCCGGCTCTCCCTCTCTCCACCCGGAGAACAGCGTCTCCGGGTGACTCAGCCGGTCAATTCACGGTGGTTCCCTATCCCGGGGCCCGTTATCGCGGCCCGGCCGCGCGCGTTTTCCCGGTTTCAGCGGTTTGCCCGATAGATGGCGCAGCCCGGCCACCTGGGTCTGCTGACATTCCGCTGTAAGTCCTTGTCCTGCTTGACATGGATCTTTTCAAGGTCTATTGTGCAATTTGGTGGGAAATTGTGGGGCTAAAGTACAGTCGAGTGGTATTAAAGTGTTTTTCGGTGAGACAGCCATCAACCTGGACGCCAAAGGGCGTCTGGCCATTCCGGTGCGCTACAGGGCGCTGGTGGACGAGCAATGCTCAGGCCGCCTCGTGCTGACGTACAGCGCATTCGATGCGGGCGCGTTATGGCTGTACCCGGAGAGCGAGTGGGAGCGGGTCCGTGACGAGGTCATGGTGCTGAGCACCTTCAATGCCAGCCACAGGAGCCTGCAGCGGCGATTGGTGGGTAGCGCCACGCCGGTGGAGCCGGACGGGTCCGGAAGAATTCAGTTACCGCTCACGCTTCGGCAGGTGGCGGGTCTGGAAAAGCACGTGGTGTTTCTGGGCATGGGTTCCAGGTTCGAGATCTGGAACGAAAACACGCTGAACCAGAAGCGTGTGGAAGAGGAGCGCGGCCTGGCCGATTCAGCTTCCGAGGAGATGGCCAGGCTGGTGTTGTGACACCGCGGTTTGAGGTAACAGGAATACAGACCGAAAGGAGAATATGGGCACAGTCGACGCGCATCAGCACCAGCCGGTGTTGCTACACGAGGCGGTCGAAGCCCTGAAGGTCAGGCGCGATGGAACGTACCTGGACTGTACTTTCGGCAGAGGTGGACACAGTCGCCTGATCTTGGGGCGACTGACTGAGCAGGGACGCTTACTTGCTTTAGACAAAGACCCGCGGGCGATTGAAGCGGGCATGCACGAACTGGGTGGTGATTCGCGGTTTTCCATCGCCCAGGGAAGTTTTGCAGATCTGGGCCGGATGGCCCGGAGCTGGGGAGTTGAATCGGGCCTGGACGGCGTGTTATTCGACCTGGGCGTTTCCTCTCCCCAGTTGGACGACCCGGAGCGGGGTTTTTCATTCGTGAAAGACGGCCCTCTGGATATGCGGATGAACCCAATGCAGGGGGTTTCCGCGGCGGAATGGCTGGCGGAAGCAACCGAACGGGAAATTTCCCGGGTGCTTTGGGAGTTCGGAGA
>WTJD01000065.1:0-529 GCA_011524975.1 Lysobacterales bacterium | reverse complement strand
AGATGTGTATAAGAGACAGGTTCGGAGAGGAGCGCCATGCGCGCAGGATTGCCAAGAGCATCGTGATGGAACGGCAGCGGGAACCGCTGGTTCGCACATCGCAACTGGCTGCCTTGATTGAGGCAGCGATTGGGCGACGCGAACGGAAACACCCGGCCACGCGATGCTTTCAGGCAATCCGGATATGGATAAATAACGAGCTGGCAGACCTGGCGAAAGGCCTGGAAGCCGCAATCGAGCAGTTGCGCCCGGAGGGGAGGCTGGTGGCGATCAGCTTTCACTCCCTGGAGGACCGCCTGGTCAAGCGGACATTGCGAGAAGCCGCACGACCGGGCCAGGTCCGACGCAATCTGCCGGAGCACCCCGATCTCAAGCCGGTGCTTCGATTGATTGGCAAGCCAGTTCGACCCTCCGAATCCGAAATTTCCGCAAACCCCAGGGCCCGCAGCGCGGTCATGAGAGTTGCGGAGAAACTGGTTTGACCGATCGACTGATTCTGCTGATTCTGGTATTGCTGGCGGACGTGGGG
>WTJD01000277.1 GCA_011524975.1 Lysobacterales bacterium | reverse complement strand
TGAGTACTCGGCCACAAAAAGTGCACTCGCTTCTCTTGGGCCCACGCGGAAGTGATCCGCTTTTGATTTGATTGCTCGATTGAAGTGATCAACCCCCAGTACCTTCTGACCTCCCATGAAGTAGATCAGGCCCAGGTGATAATTCGCCATCACTGAGTCCGGGTTTCGCCTGAAATCATCGAGCCAGAGCGTTTCCGTCGATCTGAACTTCGGCAACGCCTGGCTGCTCAGGTACATTGCTAGCGCGCAAACGGTCACCATGCCTGCTACTGCAGGATAAAACTGCCGCCGGTCCTGGACCTTGATGCCAAGTGCAACCAATGCCGAAAACGTAGAAACATATAAGCCAATTGACGTCAGATAGAGATAACGGTCTCCAAAAGCATAGTTACCGAAAACCATTATCCCCCCAACAGGCACCAGGGCTACCAGGTAGAAAGCAACACCCGCGCCTGCCAGCCGACCCAAATTTGATTCCCTGGTGAGAAGCCACGCGGATAAGGTCACCAAAAGCGCAAACATGGACCATTGAAGAATCGTCACCCCGGTGATCTGAAACACGTGATGGCTGACGGGCTGATGAAATAGCCGGGATTGCAGCCCAATAAACCCTTCTATCCCTGCCAGTGCGTTATGCACGTATAGCGAAAACCTTGATGTTGCAGTGAATCCTGACAGGAACATTGCGCCCTCTGAATCATGATTCCAGAATGCGAGCGACGCAGAGAAAAAGCTCAGCAACAACAGATAGCGGTTTCGCCAAACCGAGCGGAGTAGTCTTTTCCAGACCGTTTCCTGTTGCTGCATGAACACCATATCCAGCAAGACGAAAGCCACGGGCAACATGACAGCGCTGGACTTGGACATGAGCGCCAAAGCAAGAAAGAAAATCGACGCCGTGTGGTTGTCCTTTAACCACGCGTATACCGAGCCCAATGCAAACCCTGTCGCCAGAAGCTCCTTTCGTTGGACGGCCCATGCCACCGGCTCCACGTGTTGAGGATGGACAACAAACAGCAGCGCCAGAAAAACTGCGCAGATCGACATACGCATCGGCAGGATCTCCCTGCCTGTTAACTTCTTGCCCAGGACGCTCAGGACCAGATAGAACAGCCAGCCATTCAACAGATGAATCAACACGTTGTTTGTGTGAACAAACGCTGAGCTTTCTCCGAAAAGCCAAAATTCAATGGCGTGGCTCAGGCGCGTCACCGGATACCAAATCATGTGAAATGGCTCAAACAAGATCGACTTCAGGCTGGCCGCCGAAAACTCGCGAATACTTGGGTCGCCCAGGATATACAGTTGGTCGTCGTAGTCTACGAATTCGAACTGGGTGACCGGATAAAAAAGGCTCGCACCCGCCAGTACGATCAAAACCACTGGGATGGCCGGGTTCAGCGTCTGGCGCTCACCATCGCGCACTGGTAAATCAAACAACTTCAACGTTGATTTTCCACATCAGGCGTGGGCATGATTCTCGTCGTTGGGGGAGTGTTAGTACTCACAGGTTTCAGCCATATCGCGCACCAGGTCATGCAGTGTCTTCATGCGTAACTCGGCCGTACAAATGGCCTCGCAATCCTGGCAGGCGGGGTCGGAGCAGGGCGAATTCGCATACAGCCACCAGTGCACTGCGCCCGACAGCAACCCGTCGGCTATTTCCCAGGGGTCCGCGTCCGGGTTGTCTTGCGCCAATCAGTTGGCGAATGCTGGCTTGCGTGTCAATGATATTCAATGTGGTCCACTCCCTGCTTGTTCGCTACTGTGGTCACGGCAGCCAGAGCCGCAAATTCTAGCAATTTATTGACACTGAGGTGTGCCAGATCCACCGCCGTCAAACACTTCTGAAGCCTCCGATGGGTTACGCTTTCTTGTTCCCACTGGGCTCGATTACCACCCGATGTATCCGACCAATCCACACATCAAGAAAGACGTCCTCGTTGTCGGCGCAGGCATGGCCGGCTTGAGTTCCGCCCTGCTTTTCCACTGTTGTTTTTGCGGCTGCCGCGTTCGCGTGCTGTATTCTGAAAAAACACCTACCCTCAACGAGGGTGAAGGCACGACACCGGGCGTGGTTCAATCCATCCCCGAGCAGTTGGGTATTTCCCGGGAGAAATGGGGTCAGAGTAAAGGGACAGAGTAAAGGGACAGAGTAAACCGACAGCAATTCGCACGGTTTTTCCGCCAACGTAAGTTGTGCAGGAAGATCGATACCTGTTGACCTGCTTGCGCTACATCGAACTGAATC
>WTJD01000024.1 GCA_011524975.1 Lysobacterales bacterium | reverse complement strand
TCCCGAACCACTGGAAGAGACCCAATCGCGTGAAGCGCTGTCCCTTGCGTTTCCAGGTCAGCGCTGGCGTTCCGCAGAAGGCGCAACCCATCACGGATGGCTGTTCCGCCGATCGCGAATCTCCGGTATTTCCGAAGACGGCAAACCTCATGGCGAGCAGGTCCTCAAGATAGGATGGCCTTTCACCATGGCACGCGGTTTTGTCTGGGAGCAGGACGAGCAACCCAGAGGCAGTGCCGCTCTGGCCTTAGAGCGTCTTCCCGATGGCGCCTATCGCTTTTGGCCCTTACAGCCTGTCTGGCCCGGGTTGCTTATCGATAGTGGCTTGATCTTGTTGATATTGCTGGCTCTTGGAAGGATATACAAGAAGATATATACGCGAAATTAAATTCGCATAAAGCCAGCTTCTGGCCCGATTACTCGAGGACATCGAGTTCGCGCCCGATCTTCTCGAAAGCAGCTATGGCACGGTTCAGATGCTCTTTGCGATGCGCCGCGGAAATCTGCACCCGGATACGCGCCTCGCCCTTGGGCACCACGGGATAGAAAAATCCAATGACGTAAATGCCCTCGTTCAGCAGCCGCGCGGAAAATTCCTGGGCCAGGGGCGCGTCGTACAGCATCACCGGTACGATGGGATGGATGCCGC
The DNA here is from genome assembly GCA_011524975.1 of Lysobacterales bacterium. GTDB lineage: Bacteria > Pseudomonadota > Gammaproteobacteria > Xanthomonadales > SZUA-36 > WTJD01. The sequence continues at coordinate 7,689 of WTJD01000024.1, read as the reverse complement.
TCTTGATGTCGAAACCGACGGATGTCATTCGTTCGCGAAAATAGTGCGTATTCTCTTCCAGTCGGTCGCGCAGTTCCGTGGTCTCGTTCAGCATTCTGAAGACCTCGATGGCCGCGGCGACCAGCGGGGGCGGCAGCGTGTTGGAAAACAGATAGGGACGGGAGCGTTGGCGCAGCAGATCGACGATTTCCTGCCGGCCGGTGGTGAAACCGCCGGAGCCACCGCCCAGGGCCTTGCCCAGTGTCGAGGTGAAGATGTCGATTTTGTCCATGACATCATGGTGCTCGGCAGAACCGCGGCCGGTCGCGCCCATGAAACCGGTGGCATGTGAATCATCAACCATGACCAGCGCGTCGTAGCGTTCCGCCAGCCGCGTGATTTCGTCGAGCTTCGCCACGTATCCATCCATGCTGAACACCCCGTCGGTGGCGATCAGACGCATGCGACAGTCCTGCGTGTCTTTCAGCGCCTGCTCCAGCGCGGCCATGTCGCTGTTGGGGAAGCGGTGACGCTGCGCCTTGCACAGGCGGATGCCGTCGATGATAGAGGCGTGGTTGAGGGCGTCGGAAATCACCGCGTCCTCTGGCCCCAGCAGCGTCTCGAACAAGCCGCCGTTGGCGTCGAAACAGGAGGTGTACAGGATGGTGTCATCGGTTCCGAAAAAATCCGAAATGGTCTGTTCCAGTTCTTTGTGCAAATCCTGTGTGCCGCAGATGAAGCGCACCGAGGCCAGGCCGAAACCATGATCATCGAGCGCATTGTGGGCCGCGGCGATGACATCGGGATGATCCGCCAGGCCAAGGTAGTTGTTGGCGCAGAAGTTCAACACCTCCTGGCCCTCCTGCACCCGGATTTCCACCCCCTGGGGCGTGGTGATGACGCGCTCGCGCTTGTACAGGCCGGCTGCTTCGATGTCATTGAGGGTTTTCTGCAGCTGTTGCAGGGAGATCATGATCGGGCAACTCCTCGGCCGTCATTGCGCTCGGCCTGCTGATGGATGGCTAAGGGCGAAATTATAACGGCTCGCAGTAAGCATTGCGCCTTCGGAACACGGCAGGCCAGTCGAGAAAAACCTCTGCCAGCCTGGGTTAAAATAGGCGCAACCCCAGACCGGTGATTCCCATGAAAGCATTATCCAAGGAGCACGCTCAGGAAGGCCTGTGGATGGTGGATGTGCCAGAGCCGGAGATTGGCTACAAAGATGTCCTCATCAAAGTCCTGCGTACAGCCATTTGCGGCACGGACATGCACATCTACAACTGGGATGAATGGGCGGCGAAGACGATCCCCGTGCCGATGGTGGTCGGCCATGAGTTCGTTGGCGAAATCGCCGAGGTCGGTGAGGGGGTTACGGACTTTCAGCCGGGGCAGATCGTTTCGGGCGAGGGCCATATCATTTGTGGCCACTGTCGAAACTGTATGGCCGGGCGCCGCCACCTGTGCGCGGCGACCAGCGGATTGGGCGTCAATCGATCGGGCGCCTTCGCCGAGTTTGTTGCCTTGCCGGCCTCCAATGTCTGGGAACACCGGCCGGGAATCGACCTTGACGTGGCTGCCATTTTCGACCCGTTCGGCAATGCCGTACATACCGCCTTGCAGTTCCCGTTACTGGGCGAAGACGTACTGATTACCGGCGCGGGCCCCATTGGCGCCATGGCCGCGGCGGTTTGCAGGCACGCGGGCGCTCGGCACGTGGTTGTCACCGACCTGATTGACGCGCGATTGGAGCGGGCCCGGGTGCTGGGTGCAACGCGCACGGTCAACGTCACGCGCGAAACGCTGGGTGATGTGCAGCGCGAGCTCGGCATGACCGAAGGGTTCGATGTCGGGCTGGAGATGTCGGGCAATGGCACGGCCTTCAGCGATATGCTTGCCAACATGTGCCATGGTGGCAAGATCGCCATGCTGGGCATTCCCGAGGGTGAATTGGCCATCGACTGGAACGAGGTGATATTCAAGATGCTCACCATCAAGGGCGTGTACGGACGGGAAATGTACGAGACCTGGTACAAAATGTCGGTCATGATTGAATCCGGCCTGGACTTGACGCCGGTGATCACCCATCGACTGCACTACTCAGAGTTTCAACAGGGCTTTGATGCCATGCGCGAGGGTGAGGCCAGTAAAGTGATTCTGCAGTGGAATTGACCCGACAGGTCAGGGAGGCATGATGCAAATGGTGACGCATATGCGGGCAGTCAGGGGCCTGGCAGCCGGCCTCATCGCGTTGTTGCTGGCCTGGTCTCTTCCGGTGATGCCGCAGGAGAGGCAGGATGGTCTGGACTACTGGAACGGTCTCGAGCAGGAAACGATCACCACCGAGTCGGGCCTGCAGTACAAGGTCATCGTCATGGGCAAGGGGCGTAAGCCAAGCCTCCGCAGCCGGGTCGAGGTGCATTACCGCGGCCTGCTGCTGAATGGCGCCGTGTTCGACACCTCCTACAACAGTGACGAACCGGTGGAATTCAGTCTGCGCCAGGTGATCGCCGGCTGGACCGAGGGTATTCAGCTGATGCCGGAAGGCAGCGTTTTCGTATTCAAAGTTCCGCCCGAACTGGCCTATGGTGAGCGCGGAGCGGGCCTGATCCCCCCCAATGCCACCCTGATCTTCGAGGTCGAGCTGTACGATTCGCGTTAGCGTCGCCTGGCAGGTTTGACGCCACAGGTTCATTCATCACTTCAACGGTCTGGTCAGCCGGGCATGGCTTGCATGATCGACAGCAATTGCGTCAGCGCCCGGCCAGCGGGTTCACGCAGAAACACGTCGACATGGTTGCTGAGTGGCGTTGGAACCGGATTGATCTCAGCCAGGAACGCGCCGGCCTCGCGTGCGATCATCGGCAGGCTTGCCGCGGGCTGCACCAGGGCGGAAGTTCCCACCGCGATACAGACATCACAGTTATTCACTTCACCCACGGCCTCGTGAAAGGCGTGTTCAGGCAGGGATTCGCCAAACCAGACCACATCCGGCCGGGCGAGGCCTTCGCTGGTATGGGGTGAGCGCGGTGGCACGTCTTCAGCCGTGCTCAGCCACGTCTCGCTGATGGGTTTGCGACTGACGCTGCAGATCGAGCGCAGGATATTGCCGTGCAGCTCCAACACGCGCTGCGATCCGGAGCGCTGGTGCAGGCCGTCTACATTCTGGGTCACGATGGTCAGGCGGGCGACCCGTGTCTCCAGATCCACCAGCGCCCGATGGCCCGCGTGGGGCCGCGCCGCCCTGACGCCGTCGCGTCGGTGCTCATACCAGCGCCAGACGCGTTCCGGGTCCCGGGCAAATGCCTCGGGTGTGGCCAGGTCTTCGGGTCGGAACCTGGACCAGAGCCCGGTCTGGGCGTCCCGGAAGGTGGGTATACCGCTCTCCGCGGACATGCCTGAACCGCTCAATATCACCAGGCGCGTTGAGGGCTTGCAGCAGCGGGCCAGTGTTTCTGCCGCGCCGCTCATGACCTGACCGGCGCCTTCCTGACAGGCCTTCTCGACGGCGACCGGCATGGCGGGCTGTGATACATGCGTGTATTCTATCCGGTCCCCCGCGAGGGGTCGCAATCCCACTTTCAAGCAGCCAGACCAGGACATGCAATGAGCGGCAAGCTGTACATCAAGACCCACGGGTGCCAGATGAACGAATACGATTCCGACAAGATGGCGGATGTGCTCGCGGCATCGCATGGGCTGGAGTTGACGGAGCACGCGGAAGAAGCGGATGTCATCCTGATCAACACCTGCTCCATTCGCGAAAAAGCACAGGAGAAGGTGTTCTCACAGCTGGGTCGCTGGAAGCAGTTGAAAAAGGACAAGCCAAAGCTGGTCATTGGCGTTGGTGGTTGTGTGGCCAGCCAGGAGGGCGAAGCACTGATCAAGCGGGCGCCCCTGGTCGATATGGTGTTTGGACCGCAGACGCTGCACCGGCTTCCTACCATGCTCGAGCAGGTCAGGGACACCGGCCGCCCGAAAGTCGATATTTCATTCCCCGAAATCGAAAAGTTCGATGCCTTGCCCGCGCCCGGCGCGCAGGGGCCCAGTGCGTTCGTATCGGTCATGGAAGGCTGCAGCAAGTATTGCAGCTTCTGCGTGGTGCCCTACACCCGCGGCGAAGAGGTCAGCCGCCCGCTGGAAGATGTGGTCGCCGAATGTGAGGCGTTGGCGGAGCAGGGCGTGCGGGAAATCAATCTGCTGGGCCAGAACGTCAACGCCTATCGCGGTGACATGGCCGACGGTGACGAGGCTGACCTGGCCTTGCTCATTCACTACGTTGCCGCGGTAGACGGCATTGACCGGATTCGGTTTACCACCTCACACCCGGTTGAATTTTCCAACAGCCTGATCGAGGCCTTTGGCGAGGTGCCGGAGCTCGTGGATTTCGTGCATCTGCCGGTGCAGAGCGGTTCCGATCGGGTGTTGTCCATGATGAAACGCGGCCATACCGCGCTGGAGTACAAGCAGAAGATCCGACGCCTGCGAGAAATCAGGCCGGAAATCAGCCTCTCGTCGGATTTTATCGTGGGCTTTCCGGGGGAAACTGAACGCGATTTCGAAGACACCATGAAACTGGTCAGGGACATGGGCTTCGACCACAGTTTCAGTTTCATCTACAGCGCCCGACCGGGTACGCCTGCGGCCAGCCTTGCCGACGACACGCCACTTGAGGTCAAGAAAGAGCGGCTCGCCGCCCTGCAGGCGCAAATCAACGAGCAGGCGGCTGCCATCAGCCAGGCCATGGTCAACACGCGCCAGCGCATCCTGGTGGAGGGCCCCAGCAAGAAAGACCCCAAACAGCTGTTCGGGCGCACGGAGAACAATCGCGTGGTTAATTTTGACGGGCATCCCAGGCTGATCGGAAGATTCGTCGATGTCATGATCACCGAGGCGCTGAGTCACTCACTGCGCGGCCGGGTCTGCGGCAGTGACGACCTGGGCCGTTCGGCCGCCTGAGTTTTTGCCCCATGAGCGAGAGACGCACGCTGGAACTCGAGCCCGCCGACACGCTGCGGCTGGCCAATTTATGCGGACAGTTCGATCAGCACCTCCAGCAGATTGAAGCTCGCCTGGACGTGGAGGTTTTCTGTCGCGGCAACATCTTCAACGTCGAGGGCGAACCCCGGCAGGTCAGGGCCGCCGTGCGGCTGCTCAAGACGCTGTACGAAGCGTCCGCCAATGAAACCCTGACGCCCGATGTCGTCAACCTGCACCTGCAGGAGTCGGGCATTGCCGAGCTGGCGGAGCAGCCCGAGGACGAATCAGCCATGGGCGATGACATTTCCATCGTCACGCGACGCGGCACCATCCGGGGGCGCGGGCCCAACCAGAAACGGTATCTGAAAAACATCATCGGGCACGCGGTGAATTTCGGCATCGGTCCGGCCGGCACGGGCAAAACGTACCTCGCCGTGGCCTGCGCGGTGGATGCCTTGCAGCGTGAGCACGTTCAGCGCATCGTACTGGTGCGGCCAGCCGTCGAGGCCGGCGAGCGCCTGGGCTTTCTGCCGGGCGATATGGCGCAGAAAGTCGACCCTTACCTGCGCCCCCTGTATGACGCGCTGTACGAAATGCTGGGTTTTGAACGCGTATCCCGACTGATCGAGCGCAATGTCATCGAGGTGGCCCCGCTGGCCTTCATGCGTGGGCGCACCCTGAACGACGCCTTCGTGATCCTCGACGAGGCCCAGAATACGACGCGTGAGCAAATGAAAATGTTCCTCACGCGCATCGGGTTTGGTTCAACCGCGGTGATTACCGGTGACGTTACACAGGTCGATTTGCCGCGAGCGGAAACCTCTGGCATGAAACACGCCATGAAGGTCCTGGATGATGTCGATGGCGTGACCTTTGCCTGGTTCAGCGCGCGTGACGTGGTGCGCCACCCGATGGTCCAGCGCATCGTGGAGGCCTATGATCGCGCCGACCAGGCGGGCGGGCGCTGAGTCCATCGTGCTCGAGGTTCGGGTCCAGCGGGCGAGTTCCGGGCCTGGCACGCCGCCAGACCGGGACCTCTCGGACTGGGCGGCGGCGGCCTTGCCGGGGCTCGATCATGCCGCCGAACTGACCGTGCGGCTGGTGGATGAGGAGGAAAGCCGCCGGCTCAACGCGCAATATCGCCAGCAGGACAAGGCGACCAACGTGTTGTCATTTCCATCCGGGTCCGATGAGGCGCTGAGGCAGCTGCTGGTGGAGTCGGGTGAGCCGGTGCCCCTGGGCGATCTGGTCATCTGCGTGCCGGTCGTCGCACGCGAGGCGACGGAGCAGGGGAAATCAACGCGGCATCACTGGGCGCACATGGTTATCCATGGGGTGCTGCACCTGGCGGGCTATGATCATGAGCTCAGCGAAGACGCGGACATCATGGAGGCGCGTGAACAGGCCATCATGGACCAGCTTGGTTTCCCCGACCCCTACAGGGCCATCTGAAACCGGGTATGTTCGTGAAAAGTGTCCGACTTTCTGGTACAAACTGGAATCGGGGACCATGAGGCCCCATGTAGGCGGTGATGCGATGAGCGTCGCCAGCCATTGAGCAATGAGCGAAGACCAATCGAGTAACGGTTCCGGGCGCAAAACCTGGTTGGAAAGAATCACCCATGCATTCTCCAACGAACCCCGGGATCGTGAAGAACTCAAAAATCTACTGAAGGAATCCCTGCAAAACGGCGTATTGGACGCTGACGCCCTGGCCATGATGGAGGGTGCGATCGAAGTGTCTGAAATGCAGGTCAGGGACGCGATGATCCCGCGCTCCCAGATGGTCGTCATTCCCCGTGACGGCAGCCTGGTCGAGATTCTGCCGCAAATCCTTGAATCCGGACACTCGAGATTCCCCGTGATCGGAGAAGATCGCGACGAAGTCGAGGGTATTTTGCTGGCCAAGGATCTACTGCGGTTTTTCGCGGAGGGCGGTGGCGAGTTTCATCTCACCGAGGTGATACGCCCGGCGGTGCTCATCCCGGAAAGCAAGCGGCTGAATATCCTGCTGCGCGATTTTAAAGCCAGCCGCAATCATATGGCCATCGTGGTCGACGAGTACGGTGGCGTTTCCGGCCTGATCACCATCGAGGACGTGCTGGAGGAAATCGTAGGCGAGATCGACGATGAGCACGACGAGGAAGAAGAGGCACTGGTCGCGGCGCTGGGAGAGACCCGGTTCAGGGTGAAAGCGCTGATGCCCATCGACGAATTCAACGAGGCGTTTGGCGCCAGCCTGAGCGATGAAGATTACGATACCGTTGGCGGCCTGCTGCTGGCTGAATTCGGCCGCGTACCCGAGCGCGGCGAGATGGTGACGCTGGATGGGCGCTTCGAGTTCCAGGTCACTGCCTCGGACAATCGCAGAATCATCGCTTGCGAGATGAATGTTCTCAGCCCGGGCTGAATCTGCCGTGGGCCGGTATCTGCTGACCCGTGTATTGCTCTGCCTTCTGTCGTTTTTCCCAGCGGTTGCCACCAGCGATTCGCTGACGCTTGATCTGCCTCCTCTGCAGGATCAGCAGGAAGCCTGGTTGATGACCATTGCGCCCGGCGAGATCTACTGGCAGCGTTTTGGGCATAACGCGATCTGGTTGCGGGAACCCGGGCTGGAACTGGACCATACCTTCAATTTCGGTTACTTCGATTTTGAACAGGCGAATTTTCTGAAGCGTTTTGTGACCGGTCGCATGCTTTACCAGGCTTTGGCCTTCGACGCCCAGTATGAAC
>WTJD01000136.1:1328-8359 GCA_011524975.1 Lysobacterales bacterium | reverse complement strand
GTAGTAGGCGCCGGCCATCAGTGCGAACACGGCCCCTGGAACCAGCACGTAATGGAAATGCGCCACCACGAAGTAGGTGTCGTGATACTGCAGGTCGGCAGCGGCGATGGCCAGCATCAGGCCCGAGAGGCCGCCGATGGTAAACAGCACGACGAATCCGATCGCGAACAGCATCGGTGTCTCGAAGGTCATGGCGCCTTGCCACATGGTGCTCACCCAGTTGAACACCTTTACGCCGGTGGGCACTGCGATCAGCATGGTGGCATACATGAAAAACAGCTCACCCTGCAGCGGCATACCGACGGTGAACATGTGGTGCGCCCAGACGATAAAGGACAGGAAGGCGATGCTGGCGGTGGCGTAGACCATCGCGTTGTAGCCAAACAGGGGCTTACGTGAAAACGTCGGAATGATCTGAGATACCACGCCAAAGGCCGGCAGGATCATGATGTAAACCTCGGGATGGCCGAAGAACCAGAAAATGTGCTGGAACATGACGGGATCACCGCCACCGGCCGCGTTGAAGAAGCTGGTGGCGAAGAAGTGATCGGTCAGCAACATGGTGACCGCACCGGCGAGCACCGGCATGACGGCGATCAGCAGGTAGGCCGTGATCAGCCAGGTCCAGACGAACAGCGGCATGCGCATCAGGGTCATGTCGGGCGCACGCATGTTCATGATCGTGGCAATGATGTTGATCGAGCCCATGATGGAGGAAATACCCATCATGTGAACGGCGAACACCACGAAGGCGAAGCTGTCACCGGTCTGCAGGCTGAGGGGCGGGTAGAGCGTCCAACCGGCTGCCGGGCCGCCCGAATCCATGAACAGGGTGGACAGCAGCATGGTGAAGGCGAAAGGCAGTATCCAGAAACTCCAGTTATTCATCCGCGGCAGCGCCATGTCGGGCGCTCCGACCATCATGGGAATCATCCAGTTGGCAAAGCCCACCCAGGCAGGCATCACCGCGCCAAATACCATGATGAGCGCGTGCATGGTTGTCATCTGGTTGAAAAAGTCGGGCTCTACCAGCTGCAGCCCCGGCATGAACAACTCGGCACGGATGACCATGGCCATCGCGCCGCCGATGAAGAACATGATCAGCGAGAAGATCAGGTACAGCGTCCCGATGTCCTTGTGATTGGTCGTGAACAACCAACGTGCCAGGCCCGTTGGGGCGTGGCCGTGATCGTGATCGTGATGATCGTGCGAAGGGGTGTCAGGATTGCCTGCGATGCTGCTCATGATGCTTATCCCTTGGTGGCGTCTGCGATGGTGGCGGGCTGGACCAGGTCGCCGGTCTCATTTCCGAATGCGTTGCGCGTGTATGTGACTGCGGCGGCGATATCAGAGGGTGTGAGGGTGTCTTCGAAGGCCTGCATGGCCGTTCCCGCACGCCCCTTGAGCACCACTTCCAGGTGCTCTTTGAGACTGCCGGTGGCTATCGCGCTGCCAGCCAGAGCCGGGAAAGCCGGGGGTAAGCCCCGGCCGTCAGCCTGGTGGCAGGTGGCGCACTGGCTGGCGTAAACCTGTTCACCCTTCTCCATGAGTTCAGGCAGGGTCCACTCACGCTCAGACGCGGCGGCGGCCACAATCGCCTCACCCCGCTGCTCGCTGACCCACTGCCGGTACTCGTCTTCCGGCAGGGCGACAACCACCACGGGCATGAAACCATGGTCTTTGCCGCAGAGCTCAGCGCACTGCCCACGGTAGGTGCCGGGTTGTTCGATGATGGTCCATGATTCATTGATATAGCCCGGGATGGCATCTCGCTTCCATCCGAAGTCAGGTACCCACCATGCATGCAAAACGTCGTCAGCGGTGATCAGGAATTTAACCTTTTTGCCCACGGGCAACACCAGGGGTTTGTCCACATCCAGGAGATAGTTGTCAACGGTCGTGGGATCGATGCCGGAGTTCAGTTGGCGGGCCGCGTTTGACTCCGCTTTGAGGCTGCTGACGAATTCAATGTCCTCGTCGATGTACTCGTACTTCCATTTCCACTGATAGCCGGTGATTTTTACCGTCATGTCAGCCCCGCTGGGGTCTTCCATGACGACCAGGGCTTTGGTTGCCGGAACGGCCATGGCCACCAGGATCAGCACAGGTATCACGGTCCAGGCAATCTCTGCCTTGGTGCTGTGGCTGAAGGTCGCCGGTTCCTGTCCTTTCGATTTGCGGTGCAGAATGATCGAGGTGAACATCGCCGTGAACACCAGGATGCCAATAACCACGCAAATCCAGAGGATGATCATATGCAGTTCATAGTGCGTGACGCTCTGGGGCGTCACGCCGACGGGCATGTTGATCTCGTTACCGGTAAGCGCCGGTGCTGCCAGCAGCAGCCAGAAAGCCGCACACATGGCCGCAAGAACGGCGATGGCGACAATAAATGAGTTTTCTTTGTTCATCCGAAGTACAAAGCCTCAAAACGATGATGTGTCAAACGCGTGCAGTGTGTAGTCCCTGCTGTGTCCTGAGCGGCCCAAATGGTTCCAATCAGCGCGGGGCGCACTTGTATGAAGCCCACGAAAACGCAGTGGGTTGTCATCGGTGCGCCGCCTAACCGTGCGGGTGATCGCCAGCCGCGTATTCTATCTTTCTATGACAGGGAGCGGCAAGGATTGAACCACCTTATTTTTGCATCTGGGGACGCCAGGGTTGGTGCGACAGCCGCGGGCGCTTAAAATTGCGACGAAACGTCCAGCTATTGCGGTTTGCCGAGCATCACGGAACGTTGTCATTTACACTCGCATGATCCACGCCTACGCCGGTTTCGGGCCAAGTGGAATGTAGGAGTTTTATGCCTTGAGCTATACAGATTCTAACGCGTTTATTTGGGCTGATTCGCCAGCGCAGTGCTCGTATCGCCAGCGGATCAGTCAGCTTTACCACGCCGACGAGTCCGAGGTCGTGGCCCGGCTGCTGGCCGAAGCGGAACTCGGTTCCGAGGCGGCGGAGCGGGTGGCGCAAGCGGCCGCGAGTCTCGTTCGCCGTGTTCGCAAGAGAAAAGACGAGCAGGGCGCCCTCGAAGCGTTCATGCAGGAGTACGACCTGTCCTCGGAGGAGGGCGTGGTGCTCATGTGCCTGGCCGAGGCCCTGTTGCGCATACCCGATGCCGACACCGCCGAGGCCCTGATTGCCGACAAGCTATCCGGCGCGGATTGGGAATCACACCTGGGCAAAAGCAATTCCGTGTTTGTCAATGCCTCGACCTGGGGCCTGATGCTGACCGGCAAGCTGGTGCGCCTGGGGGAAGGCTCCAGCAGGAGCATTGGCAAGACCCTGGGCAGGATGGTCAACCGCAGCGGCGAGCCCGTCATCAGGCAGGCTATCCGTCAGGCGATGCGCATCATGGGTTTCCAATATGTCATGGGCCGCGATATCGGCGAGGCGCTGGACCGCGCGGACAAGCGGGGAAACCGCATCTATCGGCACTCCTACGACATGTTGGGTGAGGCGGCCCTGACCCAGGCCGACGCGGATCGTTATTTCGAATCCTACCAGTCCGGCATCCGAGCCATCGGCGCGCGCAGGGGTGATGACGATATTTTTTCCGCGCCCAGTATTTCCGTGAAACTCTCGGCCCTGCACCCGCGTTATGAATTTGGCCAGCGCGAGCGCGTCCTGCAAGAGCTTGTGCCCCGACTCAAAGAACTCGCGCTGCTGGCCAGGCAGCAGGACGTGGCGTTGACCGTGGACGCGGAGGAAGCAGACCGGCTGATGCTCTCGCTGGATGTGTTTGCCGCCGTGTTGAGGGATAAGAGCCTGGATGGCTGGGACGGGCTCGGCCTGGCGATTCAGACTTATCTCAAGATGTGTGAGGGAGTGATTGATTTCCTGACGGACCTGGCGCGGGAGACAGGCCATCGCCTGCCGGTGCGATTGGTCAAGGGCGCCTACTGGGATACGGAAATCAAGCACGCGCAGGTCGAGGGGTTCGGTGGCTATCCGGTGTTTACCCGCAAGGCCAATACGGATGTGTCTTACATCGCCTGCGCCCGGCGGGTGCTGGCACGGCGTCGAGAATTTTATCCCCAGTTCGCCACGCACAATGCCCACACGATCGCTATCATCACGGAATTGGCCGGTGACCGGCTCGATTACGAATTTCAGCGCTTACACGGCATGGGAGAGGATCTCTATGGCGAGGTGATGAGTAATCCGGGCTTCAACCATGCCTGCCGCGTTTACGCGCCGGTGGGCAGCCATGAAGATTTACTGCCCTACCTGGTGCGGCGCTTGTTGGAGAACGGTTCCAACACCTCGTTTGTCAACCGTATCGTCGATGAAAAGCTGCCCGTGGAGGCCGTGGCCGAGGACCCCATTGAGCGGGTCAGGACTTCCCGGCCGGCGGCGCACCCGTCCATTCCATTGCCCGTGGCGCTGTACGGCGAACGCAGGCGCAATTCAATGGGCGTCAATCTGGCGGGTGAGGATGAATGGCCGAGGCTCGCACGGCGAATGGGGCCATGGGCGGAGGCGAGCTGGCAGGCCGGGCCTTTGCTGGCCGAGGCCGCGAAAGACATACCGGCCGGTGATTTGCATGATGTGAGCAACCCGTCAGTGGGGGGCGGTACCGTCGGGCAGGTGCGATTCGTCTCCGCTGAGCAGGTCAAAGCGGCGCTGTCGGCGGCGTATGATTTTCATCCGGAATGGGATGCGACACCCGCTACCGAAAGGGCTGCCATGCTGGAGCGGGCAGCAGACCTGTTCGAAGAGAACCTGCCCGAGTTTCTGGCGCTGTTGGGTCGTGAAGCCGGCCGCACGCTCGATGATGGTGTGGCGGAGGTGCGTGAAGCGGCGGATTTCCTGAGGTATTACGCCCTGCAGGCGCGCGAACAGTTTGCCCAGCCTCGAAGGCTGCCCGGGCCTACCGGGGAGCGCAATCAGGTGTCATTGCATGGCCGCGGCGTCTTTGCCTGCATCAGTCCCTGGAATTTCCCGCTGGCGATTTTCACGGGTCAGGTCAGCGCTGCCCTGGTGTCCGGCAACACGGTTCTGGCCAAGCCGGCCGATCCGACTCCACTGGTGGCATATCGTGCCGTCGAGCTGTTGCATGAAGCCGGCATACCGCGCGCCGCACTGCAATTTCTGCCCGGGCCGGGTCGCGAGATCGGGGCGATACTGAATTCAGACCCCAGGCTGGCAGGTGTCGCGCTGACCGGGTCCACTGCGACCGCGAGAGTGATTAACCGCACGCTGGCTGAGCGCGACGCGCCTCTGGCCTGCCTGGTGGCGGAGACCGGCGGTCAGAACGCGATGCTGGTAGACAGTTCGGCATTACCTGAGCAGGTCGTCAAGGACGTCATTACCAGCGCTTTTCACAGCGCGGGACAACGCTGTTCCGCACTGCGTGTGCTCTACCTGCAGTCCGATATCGCGGACAAGGTGCTTGAAATGCTTGCCGGCGCCATGCGTGAGATGGTTCTGGGGGATCCACGCTGGCTGTCGACGGACGTAGGTCCTGTCATCAGTGAGCATGCCCGGCAGGAGTTGCTTCAGCATACACAGCGCATGGACCGGGACGCCCGCCTGATCGCCCGGGCGCCGCTGGATGACACGCTGTCGGGCTACTTTTTTGCCCCGGTGGCGTATGAGATCGATTCGATCACTCAACTGGAGGACGAGGTCTTCGGCCCGGTGTTGCACGTGGTGCGCTACAACTCGGGGGATTTGGACAAAGTCATTGCCGACATCAACGGGACCGGATTTGGCCTGACGCTGGGCGTGCACAGTCGCATCGACCGGGTGCAGCGCCACGTGGCATCCCAGGCGCGTGTCGGGAACTGTTATGTGAACCGATCCATGATTGGCGCGGTCGTAGGAGTGCAACCCTTTGGTGGCGAAGGTTTGTCCGGCACGGGCCCAAAGGCTGGCGGGCCGCACTACCTGTTGAGATTCGCGACCGAAAGGACCCTGACCATCAATACCGCGGCCGTTGGCGGAAATGCCGGCTTGCTGGCCATGGAAGACTAGGCGTTCCCTGAATGTATTTGCACTATTTTGGCCTGGATGAACCGCCGTTTGCGATCACGCCGGACCCGGCATTTGTCTACCTCAGCGACCGTCATCGCGACGCACTCGCGCACCTGCTGTTCGGCGTCGGCCAGGGGGGCAGTGGAGGCTTTGTTCAGCTGACAGGCGAAGTGGGCACGGGAAAAACCACGCTTTGCCGCTGCTTGCTGGAGCAGGTTCCTGAAAACACGCACATTGCGCTGATACTGAACCCGTTGGTTACGCCCATGGAGTTGTTGACGGCCATCTGTGAGGAACTCCAGATACCGGCCGCGGACGTCAACGGTAGCGCCAAGGAACTGGTCGACAGGCTGACCCGATACCTGTTGGACGCGCACCAGAACGGGGAGCGTGTCGTGGTGGTGATTGATGAAGCCCAGAATCTGGCGCCGGAGGCCCTGGAACAGGTTCGTTTGCTCACCAACCTGGAAACCAGCAAAGAAAAGCTCCTTCAGATCGTCCTGTTGGGTCAGCCGGAATTGCGCGAGATGCTGCAGAGAAGAAGTCTGCGGCAACTGGCGCAACGAATCACAGCCCGCTATCACCTGACACCACTGAACGCCAGGGATACAGCGGCATATGTTGGGCACCGGATGCAGGTTGCCGGCGCGGAAAGAAATCCATTTCAAAGATCCGCGATCAAGGCCTTGTTCCAACGCTCTCACGGAATCCCCAGGCTGATCAACATCATCGCGGATCGTTCTCTGGTGGCGGCCTACGCCAGAGAGCGCGCGTGGGTTAACGCGCGCCTGGTCCATGCCGCCGCTGATGAAGTGCAACTCGGTGAGCCCGAAGCCCGCCGCGCCGTCTGGCCCTGGGTGGGCGCTGCGGCCGCATTGGCGGCCCTTGCCGTCGCCGTAGGCATGACGTTGCCCCCGGCGGTTGTGGCGCCCGCTGAAGTTGCCCAGGAGCCTCCAGTCAGTCAGGCCGAAACGGCTGCCGCCGATGTGGCGCCCCCAATGGAGACCACCACGGCGACCACCACGGCGACGACTACGGCGCCGACCATGGCG
>WTJD01000136.1:0-1228 GCA_011524975.1 Lysobacterales bacterium | reverse complement strand
AATGGAGACCACCACGGCGACCACCACGGCGACGACTACGGCGCCGACCATGGCGACGGCCTCGGAGGCCCGCCCGACAGGCCCGGTTTACGACCAGATGGATGAGTCATGGCTGGCCGAGCAAAGCCGGGATGCGTGGCGGGGCGTTGCGCATGCGTGGGGCAATGACGGGGACGCGTGGGCGGTCGAGGCGGCTTGTCAGGGCACGGAGTCAACGGGGTACGCCTGCGTTTACAACCAGGGCAACTGGTCCCGGATTGAGAAGCTTGGCTGGCCCGTGATCCTCGTTCTCGATGGCGTTGACGAGCGTTATTTACTGTTGCGCGGCATTCATGAGGATGCTTTGCTGGTGGGAACGGAAAGCGCGTCCCGGGTGCTGCAGCGCCGGGAGGTCGCGCGTCGCTGGCTGGGGGCTTACCTGGTGGCCTGGCCGCAATCCCCGGATTGGCCCAAACAAATCCGGCGCGGCGATTCCGGCCCGGCGGTCGATACCGTGCTCAGCCTGGCGGGCATGGCCGATCAGCCGCTGCAGGGCTCGACCGCTTTCGATGTGCGTTTCGAGCGCTGGTTGATGGAGTTCCAGCAGCGGCATGGTCTCGAAATGGATGGTATCGTTGGCCCCAAGACGCTGTTGTATCTGATGCGTCATTCGGTCACCGAACCTAAACTCTTGTCAGATTGGCCCGGGAGTTCCTGAGCATGTCTTTCCTGCTGGATGCATTGCGAAAATCTGAACGCGCGGCCAAACGCCGCAGCGCCCCGACCATACACAGTGATACCCGCGTTGAGCAGCCTGCAGACGCGGATGAGAGCGAAATACTCCCGCTGATGGCGTTCCTGGTGCCCGCGTTTGTACTGATGAGCTGGTTTGGGCTGCAGCAGTTCAGTTCCACCACCTCGACAGGCGGGGAATCCGATGCCGTGAACCGCCAGGCGGCGGCAGGCCCTGTTGCCCGAGAGACGCAAGCCGAACGGCCTGTCGCCGGGGGCGCGAACCCACCGACCGAGGTTGAAAGGCCTCCCGGGCAAACAGCGACCGGACAGGACGCTCCCAGCCCACGCCCGCGCACGCCGGTGGAACAACTGACCGCCAGCGCAGATCAGGCCGGACAAGATGCAGGCCAGGGTTCAGGCCAGGGTCAAGCCGGACCCGGCGCGCCGCCCAGCTTGCCCGAGGATCCGCTCGAGGCTGCATCCCGGGCCATTAAAGAGGCCATGGCCAGTGAGT
>WTJD01000046.1 GCA_011524975.1 Lysobacterales bacterium | reverse complement strand
TCGGGCATCAGCACCATGCCCATGTGATCACTCAGGGCATAGCCACTGGTCACCACCAGCACCACCAGTGAAGCCGTCAAGGTCACGTAGCGGTGGCGCAGACACAGGTCCAGGAACGGCCGGTAGCGGGTATCGATCCAGTGGCTGAAACCCCGGGATACCGCGGTATGCCAGCCGTGCAATTCATCGGCGACGGCGCCCCGGCTCCGCTTGCCGATATGTCCCAGGTGGGCCGGCAGGATAAACAGCGCCTCGGCCAGCGAAAACAGCAACACGGTGATCACCACGGCGGGCAGCGCCCACCAGTAATTGCCCGTTACGCCCGGAAGAAACAGCACGGGCAGAAACGCCACCACGTTGGTCAGAATACTGAACGTCACCGGCCGGGCCACTTCCTGCGCGCCAACGACCGCGGCTTCGATTCGACTCATCCCCAGCTGCCGGTAGGCGTAGGTGTTCTCACCCACCACAATGGCGTCATCGACCACGATGCCCAGGGCCACCAGGAACCCGAACATCGAGATCATGTTGATGCTGATATCCGCCATGGGCAGCACCAGGAAGGATCCGACGAAGGAAATCGCCATGCCCATCATGATCCAGAACGAGAGACGGACCTCCAGGAACAGGCTCAGGATCACCAGGATGATGATCACAGCCAGCGCGCCGTTTTTCAGCAGCAGATTCAGCCTGTCCCCGAAATCCTCCGCGCTGTTGTTGTCGATGCGCATTTGCACCCCGGGCGGCAGGGTGTCTTCGAGCGTCGACCAGACCCGGTCTACCGCCTCCACGATCTCCAGCGGCGACTGGGTTCCGACCCGGTAAACCTCGAGCTCCACCGACGGCTGACGGTTGAACTGTGAGTGGAAACCCTCTTCTTCGAAACCATCGTAAACCCGTGCGATATCCCTCAGCAGCACCGGGCCGCCGGTGGCGCCGCTCACCACCACCACGTCGCGCAGTTGCTCACTCCACAGCTTGCGCTCGTTGACGCGCAGCAAAATCTCGCCGGCCGAGGTGTCGATAGAGCCCGCGGCCACGTCGCGCGAGGACTGCTCGATGATGTTGGCCACCTCGCCCAGCGTCAGCCCGTACTCACGAAGCTGTTCCAGCGGAATTTCAACGTGGGTGACGTAGTCAGGGACATTGCCCAATTCCACCTGGGTAATCTCGGGCTGGTTCAGCAGCTGGTCACGCACCTGCTCTGCCAGCTGCCGCAGCGCCCAAACGTCCACGGGGCCGTATAGGCCCAGGCTCATGACTTCGCGCTGACGGGTCCGCAGGCTGACATCGGGTTTTTCAACCTCGTCGGGAAAAGTGCGGATTTGCGCCACCGCCTGGTCGATGTCCTGGTAAGCCTTGATGCGATCGACACCGCTGACCAGTTCGAACTGAACCGAGCCGGACCCCTCGCGCGCGGTGGATCGGATCTCCTTGATGCCCGGTACACCCCGCGCCGCCTCCTCGACCGGCAGCAGGATGCCCTGTTCCACCTCGGCGGGCGCCGCGCCGGGATACGCCACCCGGACGTCCACCGTGTCCAGCGCGAACTCCGGGTCTACTTCTTTCTGCATGGTGATGGCCGTCCACGCCCCGCCGCCAAGCAGTAAAAACATGATCAGGTGCGCGGCGATGGAGTTGTGGACCATCCATGCGATGAGCCCCTTGTGTTCGCGCTCAACGGGGGACGGGGCGTTCACGAGCTGTGTCCACCGTGGCTCATGGCTGCTGCCCGGGCATCGCGCGATCGCCGGCCAGCCTCACCGCGAGGCCTTCGCGAACCGTGGCGAGACTGGAGGTGATGACCTGGTCGCCATGCTCCAGCCCCCCGGCAATAAAAGCGTGCTCAGCATCCTGAAAGACGATGTCCACTTCGAGTATGGTCAGTTTCCCCTCGGCCATCACCCAAACGCGATCGTCCTGGCGAACGTAATCACGATTCAGCCGGACCACGTCGTTCATGCGCACCCCGGAAATGCGGCACTGTACAAAAGAACCAATGATGAGCTCAGGCTGGCCCTCTGCCCCGGCCCCCTGCCCCAGCGGATCGTCTACCACGGCCAGCAGACGCGCCATGCGCGTGTCTCCCTCCAACTCGCCGATCAACTGGTCGAGCCGGCCGGAACGCTCTTCGCCAGCGGGCCAGGCGGTGCGATGCCGAATGGCAACAGCAGACCCCTCAAGGTCGCCAGACGGCAGTTGCACCCAACGCAGACGGTCCAGCGGCAGCGAGATTTCCACCCAGTAGCGGTCCACCC
>WTJD01000082.1 GCA_011524975.1 Lysobacterales bacterium | reverse complement strand
CCCAGATGCCCACTTCCGGCCTGTCCGCGGCGCATTGAAGCAGGGCCGCCGGCGCGTGAGCATCCACCTCGCAATCATTGTTGAGCAGCCAGATGAAGTCCGGATTTTCGCGGCTAATCAGCCACTCGATATTGCGATTGTGCCCGGCGGAAAACCCCAGGTTTCTCTGATTTCGGACCAATGAAACGCGAGCATTTTTTGACAGCGCAGCCTGAAGCAACTCAAAGTCAGCGGGGTCGGAATGGTTGTCAGCCACGCGAATCAACAGCCTGAAATCGGATGCATCCAGGTTTGCGGTACTGGTCAGGCTGTCCACGCAGCGTGCTGTTTCAGCAGCCGCCTGGAAATTGATAATGCTGATGCCGATGGATATCAAGGTCGGGGCACGGCTAGGAAAAAGTCACCAACAGAATCATTGGAACAGGGCCGGTCGACGCTCAACCAGTCGCTGCATGAATTCCCCAGCGCCCAGCACGGTCCAATGCGTTGCATCCCAAAATGCGAGTTGTCCGTCATCAAGAAAGAAACTGCATTTCTGCTCGTCGCAGATTAATTGTCTCTTGACAACGACCTCGACGTCCGAAAATGGCTCTATGGCCTCACGAAGAGTCCGGGTAACCAGGCCCATGGGCGGCTTTTGGGCGAAGCGATGTGAAGAGCGGTTCACCGTGTCGAGCCCGTCGCCAGCGCTGATCATCCTGATCGCCTTGGGATGAAATTCGCTAAAGCTCACCGTCCGATCCATTATGAGAAAACCAACGTTAGGTTTGACCGCACGCTGCTTCGTCAGCCTGATCAACCTGTCGACCATCGCAGCGGTTTTGGGTGCAAAAAACATTGAAATGACGTAAATATCCGCGGTGCGCACTTTGTAGGACTGCTCGTATGACTGAATCATCTGAGAGCATGACGCGGGCGTGGATGGGGCATGTTCTCGGCTCGGCTGGACCTGATGGTCCAGCAATTCCAGGCAACGAGCATCCATTTCTTGGGCTCGCACTTCGAACGTGTCGGACTTCAACGCCTGGAACAAGCCGTTTCCAACGTCACGCGCATGGCTGTCGCCTACAACGAGCACCTTGGTTTTTCCGGGAAACTGGAATGTCGCTCCACCCAGATTTAACTCGTGAAAGAGTATTGACTCGTGACGAAAGCGATCAAGATCAAAAATCGCGCTGATATCAGAACTCGCCCCGCCAAACCGCCACGCCCAACCGCCAGTCGCCCAACTGTGGGCCGTCGGAATGACTACTGCCAGGCTCAGCAGAGCGCAGGCAAGCGCAAACCTGGCCGACTGAGCCGCGGTCTTTCTTCAGGCGTTATGAACCGGAAGGGAACCTCGACAAAGCGATACATCAATGTAGCAACGATAACTGACGTGGCAGTCAGGCCGAGCAGGGCCGAAGCGCTCCATTCCCAATCCGTAACCTGGTAGCGGTACAAGGTGTAGATAGGCCAATGGCAAAGGTAAAGCGAGTAGCTGATCAGGCCAATAAAAATCATCAGCCTGTTGCGCAATAGTATGCCGACCCTTGGCGAGGCGCCGGATACCATCGCCAGCGCAGTTCCTAAACAAGGGACCAGGGCATTCAGCCCGGGAAAAGGGGTCTGCCTGGAATAGGTGATTGCCGCGTAAAGGATCAGTGCGAGCCCGATCGCCAACAGCACATCGGCCATGGCGCCGCCCGGGAATCGCTCTCTCGGGATCCATACCAACATCGCCCCGACCGCGAATTCGAACACGCGAAAAGGCAACAAATAAAAAGCCCCAGCCGGATCGACATTGATGAAATGTTGCGACAAAGCCAGGCTGGCAAGACCTGTAAGAACGATGAACGCCAGCAGTGCGATCGGATTTCTGAGCCAGGTTAGCAGGAACACGAGCGTGACCGGCCAGAGCAGATAGAACTGTTCTTCAACGCCCAGCGACCAAAAGTGCAAGAGCGGCTTGACCGTCGCGCTGGCGTCGAAATAGCCACTCTCGAACCAGAAGAAAAAATTGGACAGGGATAATAACGAGTAAAGCGTCGAGCCTCCCAGGCGTTCCAGATGGTCCGGGGAGAACAGCCACACCGCCGCCAGGAACGTGCACGCCAGGGTACAAAACAATGCAGGAAACAGTCGACGCGCCCTTCGCACGTAAAAATTAAAGAAGGTGAACTCCCCTGTTGCCACACCATTCCGTATCAGGCGGGTAATGAGGTAGCCGCTGATCACGAAAAATACGTCGACACCGACAAACCCACCCGGCATCCAGGCCGCCT
>WTJD01000107.1 GCA_011524975.1 Lysobacterales bacterium | reverse complement strand
CGGAGATGTGTATAAGAGACAGGTGCCCCAGCGCCGTGGGCAGCAGGTTCACGCTTTGTGAGAGATCATCCCGCGCCGGCGCGCGCTGACCGGCTGCCAGCCGGGACTCGCCTCTTCGCAACCGGTTGTAGAAATATCCGGGATTCAGATTGACAGAGGTGTTGTAGGCGTCCAAAGCGGCCGAGGCGTTCCCGGCCAGCCGCTTGAGATCACCGTCCATGGCGTGAAAAACAGCCTCACGGGGCTCGATCGCCAACGCCGTGTCCAGTTCCTTTCTCGCGGTCGTCAGATCGTCGTCGGCAGCGGCTTTGAGTGCCCGGTCATACGCGGCATAGGCGGGCTCGACCCGGCGCAGGTAAGCCGTTTTCTGCTGATAACGGTTGCGCCCCTGTTCTCCGCCGGCCGGCAGGCCTCGGGCGGTTTGCTGGTTTTGCTCGACCCGTTCGCGTGAGGGGGGGTGACTGGCGAAAAGGCCGGTCATCCAGTTTTGATTTCGGCCTTCCGACAGCCGGACGAACGTTTCCTGCAGTTCCACCGCGCCATTGGGGTCGTAGCCGGACTCTGCCATGTAGCGCATGCCATACTCATCGGCTTCAAGCTCGGCGTCCCTGCTGTATTTCTGGGTCAACAGTTGAGCGCCCAGCGACGGCACCAGCACGGCAGCCGCTTTTCCAGCGCTGGAATCGGCCTGGCTGCCGATAAGAATCATGCCCGCGACCGCGCCGACCTGTGTGAGCATCCCCGCGGACTGCTGACGTGCGGAATGGGCCGCATCCGCGTGCACGATCTCATGTCCCAGTACAGCGGCCAGTTCGGCTTCGGACTGGAGTTGGGTCAACAGTCCCCGGTTGATGGAGATTTTTCCGCCCGGCAGCGCCCACGCGTTGGGTGTTGAGTCATTAATGACATGGAATTCGAAATCCAGGGTGTCCTGTCTCCTGGCATACCCCGCGAGCCGGTCGCCAACCGACTGCACATACTCGACCAACTCCGGGTCAAGCACGAAATCGCCGCCTTGCTGCTGACGCATGGGCTCGTAATAGCCGGCGCCAATCTCTTTTTCCCACTCCTCATCGTAGAACTGGAGGTGACGTTCACCCGTGACCGGGTTGACCGCGCAGCCCGCAAGCAGCCAGAGGCAGGGCAGCAGCCATGCCCGGGATATTCTTCGATTCGATGTCATGGTCCCTGGTCCCCCTCGCAAACGGTGTCGAATTTGACGTCATCGCCGCCGATGGACAACGTCCTGATACGCAGCTCGAACTCATTCCCGCCGCGCTTTCCATGAACCATGCGAACCGTGATGTGTTCGAGTTCTGGCGCGAACCACACGCTGGAGTAGCGTTTGCTGTTTTCACGCACGCGCTCCACCTCAATGGCGCCGAGGCAACCGATGGCTGTCTGCAGCTTTGCCGGGTCCAATGCGCGAAACTTTTGCGGATCCACTTCCTCATCCTCCACTACCAGCAGCTCCCATTCCTTTTGCTCGCGGTTGAGCAGGGACTGCATGGCGAGCGTCAAGCCCACGGGGTCGACCATGCCGCGCTCAAGCGGATACTCCATGGTGAGATCATCGCGCTCTACCCGAACGGTTCCTGCCTCCCAGTCAAACTCTGCCGACCAGCGGTCTTTTCTGACGGCGACCTTGGAGCGATGGGAAAAACGCCCGCTCAGCACCTCATCGCCCTCCCAGCGCCCGGCCGCGCTTTCCTCGGTTTCCACGCCGAGAAACCGCGCCAGGCCCTTGGTGCCCTGGCCGCGGTTTTCAAAGGTCCACTGCTGATCCTGGCGGGTGAATGTCGCCCGGGTTTCAGCACGCAGCTTTCCGTCCATGTACATGTCATATACCGCCGTGTAGCTTTGGGGCGGCCAATCTGCCTGGGTCAGGGCGGGCAGACACAGGGCGGTAGCCAACAGCGGCCTCAGGCAGCTTGCGTGCGCGTTTTCAAACCAGTTGGTCATCTTCATTCAGCATCATTGGCCCGGCGGAAAGTTCGCCATCGACCCATACGCCGTCCGGACTCATTTCGACCTTGCGCCGGGTGAATAATTCCACGGTGGCCACCACCAGCCGATGTTCCACCGGACCCAGCCTGCGCGCCAGTGACTCAGGGTCGTCACCCGGCAGGACAGGGATTTTGGCCTGGCTGATCAGCGGGCCGTCATCCAGGCCCTCGGTCACAAAATGCATGCTGGAGCCATGTTCCGCATCGCCGGCATCCAGCGCCTTGCGATAGGTGTCAAGTCCGGGATATTTGGGCAGCAGGGAAGGGTGAAGGTTGATGATTTTCCCCCTGAATCGCGCCACCATTTCGCCCCCAAGGATTCGCATGTACCCGGCCAGCACCACGAGGTCCGGGTCTGTCTCGTCCAGGCAGCGGGAAATGGCCGCGTCATGCGCTTCGCGTGAAGGGGCGCCTGCCGATGGAATCACGCTGCAGGGTATGCCCGCCTCGCGCGCGAATACGAGGCCGCCTGCGTCTGCCTTGTTGCTGATGACTCGGGCGATGTCCACGTTCAGGCGCCCTGATTTTTGGGCGTCGATGATGGCTTTCAGGTTGCTGCCTGTGCCCGAAATGAGTACCGCGACGCTCAATGTGCCGCTGTCCATGCTCAGACGTACCTCACCGGCGGCTCTGCTTCGGTGATGGATACCACGGAACCGATCGCGCGGGCACGTTCACCCTGCTCGGCGAGGGTGGCCACAACCGCCTCCACGCGCGGCGCCTCGACCACCAGCACCATGCCGATACCGCAATTGAAGGTGCGCAGCATCTCGGACTCGTCGATGTCCCCGTTTTTCTGCAGCCAGTCGAATACCGCGGGCCGTTGCCAGCTGCCGCTGTGGATGCTCAGGCCCAGCCCGGCCGGGATGATCCGGCTGATGTTCTCTGTGAGCCCGCCGCCGGTGATGTGCGCGATGCCATCGATTCTGTGGCTCGCCATGGCCGCAAGCACACTCTTGACGTAAATCCGGGTCGGCGCCAGCAGGGCCCGCCCAATGCTTTCGTCCGCGCCGGGCAGGGGCTCGTCAGGCGCCTTGCCGGAGATTTCCAACACCTTTCGAATCAGGGAGTAGCCGTTGGAGTGGGGTCCGCTGGAGTCCAGGCCAATCAACTGGTGGCCCTCGCGGATGCGGCTGCCATCAACCAGGTGATCGCGCTCGACGATGCCGACCGAGAACCCGGCCAGGTCATAATCCTCGTCGGCGTACATGCCGGGCATTTCAGCGGTTTCTCCGCCAATGAGCGCGCATCCCGCTTGCAGACACCCTTCGGCGATGCCCTCGATCACGGTCTGCGCCTTTTGGGTATCGAGGCGGCCGGTGGCAAAGTAGTCGAGAAAGAACAGGGGCTCAGCGCCGCAGGAGAGGATGTCGTTAACGCACATGGCGACGAGGTCGATTCCGATGGTGGAGTGGTCATCCAGCATCCTGGCCAGCAGGAGTTTCGTGCCCACGCCATCCGTGCCCGAAACGAGAACGGGCTGGCGGTACTTTTCCTGGTCGATTCCGAACAAACCCCCGAACCCTCCAAGCCCAGTCAGGACCTCGGGTCGCAGTGTTTTCTTCACCGCCGGTTTGATCAGTTCCACGAGCTCGTTGCCCGCGTCGATATCCACGCCCGCATCCCGGTAGCTGAGGCCGCCCGGGGTTTTTACTGGATCGCTCAAGGTGATTCATCCGATGCTTTTCTGGGACTCCCCTTATGTTATCTTATTTGGCATCCGACCCGCCCCTCATGATCAGGGCCATTCATTAACCGTTGCCCATGCTCAGACTGACTTTGACCATCCTTTTGTGTGCCGTCGTCGGCGTCGCCCGCGCGGCCGTGCCGGACCTGTATGCGGGCTTTGTTCCGGTCAGCGGGACCGGCGAGGCCGAACGGCAACAAGCCATGCCATCGGCGCTGATTCACGTGCTGCAAAAGCTCAGTGGCATCCGTGAGCTGCCGGCCACCGAAGAACTCGACCGTGTGCTGGGCGAAGCGTCCCGGATGGCCGTGGCCTTTTATTACGAGGATCGTCAGCGATTGATGCCGGATGGGTCCAGCCTCGAGGAAACCTTCATGGTGGCCAATTTCCTGCCGGATGCGGTCAACCGCGCTTTACGGGAGCTGGGGCTGCCGCGCTGGCGAACGGAGCGGCCGCCCATCACTTTCTGGTTGGTGATCGATGATGGCGGGGCCAGACGGCTGATGCCTGATGAATACGCATATGCCAGGGACGCGATGGGATGGGTTGCCGATCAGCGGGGTTTTCCGCTGCAATGGCCGGATGTACCGGCAGATCAGGAGCCGCCGGTGAACCTGCAGCTGCTGTGGGGCGGTTTTACCGACCAGTTGCCGCAACCGGCCGGCATGTCCGGCGGCCAGGTGATTGTCACCGCGCGCCGTTCCGGGCCGTTCTGGCGTTTGCGCTGGGTGTATGACAATGGCATCGAGAGCGTCAACTGGGGCGGCGAAGGGGTGGATCTGACCGTGGCTCTTGCCGATGGCCTGCACCGGTTGACTGATATCGTGGCCGAACGTGATTCCATACGCAGCGTCTCCGACGGCGCATGGACCCAGCGAATCATGATCCGGGGCCTCGATGGGCCGGAGGCATACATCCAATGCCTCAACTACCTGCAAGCGCTGAGCGTGGTGGAGGGCCTGTCGGTGGCCACTGCGGCTCCCGGGCAGGTCGGTTTCGCGCTCAGCCTGAACGCAGAGCCGCGCTATCTCCGGGAAATCATCATCAGGGACAAGGTGCTCGAGCCGGGCGCCGAGCAGGACGTGTACCTGCTGTCACGGTAATCATGGGAGGATGAGTATGTCGACAGAATCTCGCACCTGGCTGGTCCTGGCCCTGGTGATTGCTGGCGGCTGGATGATTTACCTGCTGGCGCCGGTGATCACGCCTTTTGCCATTGCCGCGGGTCTGGCCTACCTGGGTGATCCCCTGGTGGATCAACTGGAGGATAAGGGTTTCAGGGGGCGGGGCATGGGGCGCACGCTGGCCGTGGTCCTGGTGTTCCTGTTGATGACCCTGGTATTCGCCCTGGCCGTGGTGGTGCTTGTTCCCCTGCTGATTGATCAGATCAAACTTTTGATCCTGAAATTGCCTGATTACATCAACTGGATGGAAAAAACGGCCTGGCCCTGGGTGGCCGGTCATCTCGGGATAGACCCGCGTGCTCCGAACCTGGAGCAGTTGTCGAGTTGGGGTAGAAACTACTGGCAGCAGATCAGCGGCGCGGCATTCCAGGTGGTTGAGACGCTGGGCCGTGGAGGCCAGGCTGTGCTGGCATGGGTCACCAACCTGGTGTTGATACCCGTGGTTGCTTTCTACCTCATGCGCGACTGGGACGCGCTCGTCCGGGGTATCCAGGACCTGCTGCCGAGGTCCGTGGTTGGAAATGTCAGCAAAATCGCGGCCGAAATCGACGAGGTGTTGGGCGCTTTCATGCGTGGACAGCTGGTGGTTATGATCGCGCTGGGCATGATTTACAGCCTGGGTTTGTCCGTGATCGGCATCGACCTGGCCTTCCTGATTGGCATGGGCGCCGGGCTGTTGAGTATTGTCCCTTACCTCGGCTCGATCGTGGGCCTGCTGGTGGCCGCCGGCGCCGCGCTCTTCCAGTTCCATGACGTGCTGCACCTGGTGCTGGTTGGGCTGGTGTTCGGAGTAGGTCAGATGGCGGAGGGCATGGTGCTGACGCCCAAGCTGGTGGGAGACAAGATCGGACTGCACCCCGTGGCCGTCATTTTCGCGGTGCTGGCAGGGGGTCAACTGTTCGGCTTCCTGGGCATCCTGCTGGCCCTGCCGGTCACGGCTGCCCTGAACGTGCTCGTACGACATGCCAGCGCGCGCTATCGCCAGAGCGCGATGTATGCCGACCGGGAAGAGCGCTGAATGCTGTTCTCCCCGCAGATTCCGCTGCCGCTGGAACCTCGCCAGGCCAACGGCTTCGACGATTTCGTGACGGGCCCGAATGCGGCGGTGGTCACCGCCATCCGGCAGTTTCGGGCCGAGCCGGCGCTGTGTCTGTTCCTGCAGGGCGCTGAGAGCAGCGGGAAAACACATTTACTCAACGCCTCCTGCCACGCGGCCCGTGATTCGGGCCAGACCGCTTTCTATGCAGGTCTTCGCCGGATGCCTGAGGATGCGTACTCGACCCTGGAGGGCCTGGAGGGTATGGACCTGGTTTGCGTCGATGACATCGATGCCTGTGCCGGAAAAGCGGAATGGGAAGAGGCCCTGTTCCATCTCTATAACCGCCTCCGGGACAACGGCGGGAAGCTCATGCTGGCCAGCCGCGATCGCTTGTCCGCCTTGCCGTTAAAGCTGCCCGACCTGCATTCCCGCCTGGCTTCCGGCCTCAGGTTACGTCTGCACAGTCTCGACGAGGCGGGCAAGCTGCTTGTGCTGGAACGCCATGCCCGTTCGGTGGGTATTGACCTGCCGGATGAAGTCGGACGCTACCTGCTCAGCCATGGTCACCGCTCCCTGGCGACCCTGGTGCGCTCGGTGGAGCGCCTGCAGCTGGCCGCGTTCGCCGGCAAGCGGAGAATCACCGTACCACTGGCGCGTGAGGTGTTGAGAGGCTGAACATCATGGGTCTGCCGGGCTTCCCCTGCAGGACCCGTTGTTGTCACATGGCCCCTGCCGCGGGGCGGTACAGCGCGCGAATGATGCAGACGGAGCCGGTAAGATCAATCAAAAAGGGCCGCTGACGCGGCCCTTTTTTTGATGCGGATGCTGATCAGTTGAAGGTCATGCGATTATGAATTTCAAAGCCGTCCGGAACGAAGCGTAATTCAAGCCGGGTGCGCCCCAGCATGTCGCGGTAGGATTGTTCCATTTCGTTCAGCAAGTCCATCATCTCCTGGGCTTCGGCCGTGGCGCCCTCCTCGCCGGAATGATCCGACGCCGCTCCACTCATGGTCTGCTGCCATTGCATCTGAGCCGCCATGTCATACTCCACCGAGAAAAAGGCGCCGCCATTTTCGGCATCGGCTTCCAGGAAGCCCATCAGCAGTTCCGCCTGGTTTTCGCCCATGGAGATGCCGAGGGCGTCTTTGCTCATGACGGCATGAACATGCATGCCGTCCACGGCCAGGGTCATCAGTTCCTGCGGCACTTCGACAGGGTCGCTGCCCGGTTCCAGTTCAAGATTCTCAAGGCCGGGTATCAGCATTTGCGCCGAGCCCACCAGCATCTGCGGTTTTTCGACCTCGAGCACAACCAGGCCACGGGAGGTTTCCGGCGCGGGCTGATTGAAATCGACCTCCTGCAGGCGAATACGCAACCCGTTGAGATTGCCAATGAACGGCGGCAGGGGCTGGTTCATTTGCTCCAGCGCCTGGTTGGCTGACTGGTTGAGGGCCTGCAGGCGATCGCATTCAAACGGGTTGGATGCATACGCCATCGCCTGTTCCAGGAGAAACGCCCTCAGTCTTCCCGCCTGAATGGCCAGGGATGCGTCCATCAGGTCTCCGCCATCGCGGGCGGCTGGAGGAACATCGGAAACCAGCCCGGTCAGTGCGTCGGCGAGGGCTTCTTCCATTTCGAGCTGATATTTGATGCCAATGGCATTGGCGGTCAGTTCGGTGGTGCCCATGACCATGCGTGGCGCTTTATCGATGAGGCCGCCAATTTCCGCTACACAGCCGGCGTCGAAACTGGGCGTCTGGAACTGTTCGATATCGCGAAGTCCGCGGTTCGTTCGGCTCTCGGGCAGCATGATTTCCGCGGCGATGCGCCGGAAATCGAAGAAACCGGAGCCGTATCCCAGAAATCCCTTGTCAACATTCATCTCAGCCAGCGCGCTGCCCGCGTCGAAACCATCATTCGGTTGCGACTGCGCGAGCAGGTTGGGCAGAAGCTCGTCTTCCAGGCTCGTTGGAAAGACGCCCATGGCCATGTGGTCGGGCAGGATGGCGATATAGATGCCCATCGGGTGGTCATCGCCGGAGAGCCGGTAGTAGGACGCGCTGCCCGATGTGGTCTCCGGAAAGACCATACCGGCCTCCGCTTCCACGCGGCCGATGGCGGCGCGTAGCGCCTCCGCGTCTGCCAGTGCGACGCGCGCAAAGGGGAAAACGCCCATGCCGTAAAAAGCTTTGTGCGATTCCAGTGACAGCCCCAGGCTTTCCAGCCCCGCGCGATTGAGTTTGCCGTCCAACTCATTGACCACGGCCGCCATCAGGGCCGCCTGCTGCATCTCCGCAGATCCATCGGAATGGATCTCGAGCTGCAGGTCATCCAGCATGGCCTGGATCATGTCGAATGTGGGTTGGAACCTCACGAGGTAGGCATCAACGACATCCCTGGGGGTGGGCTCAAGGTTGGCTGCCAAGTAAGGGGTATCGCCCGGCACATAGGCCAGGAGCGGGTTGGCATCGGCTGTCGC
>WTJD01000087.1 GCA_011524975.1 Lysobacterales bacterium | reverse complement strand
CACTACGACCTGGGTAACGACTTCTTTTCCATCTGGCTGGATGAGTCCATGATGTATTCCGCGGCCATGTTCGAGCGAGCGGACATGACCCTGGCAGAGGCACAAACGCATCGGCTGGACGTGATCTGTCGCAAGCTTGATTTGCAGCCGACGGATCATCTCCTGGAAATCGGGACCGGCTGGGGCGGCCTTGCCATCCATGCCGCGCGGGAGTTTGGCTGCCGGGTGACGACCACGACCATCTCCCGCCAGCAGCATGACTGGGCTCAGCAGAAGGTGCGCGAGGCGGGCCTTGAGCACCGGATCACGCTGTTGCAGGAAGACTATCGCGACCTGGAGGGACAATTTGACAAGCTGGTTTCCATCGAAATGATCGAGGCCATTGGCGCCGAGCAGTTCAACACGTATTTCGAACAGTGCAGCAGCCTGTTGAAGCCGGCGGGTAAATTGCTGATCCAGGCCATCACGATCGCAGATGCCCAGTATGACGATTATCGAAAAAGCGTGGATTTCATACAGCGATACATTTTTCCTGGAGGATTCCTGCCCTCCCTTTCGGCCATGACGGCCAGTATTGCGGAATCGACGCCCCTGCTGGTGACCGACGTGGAGGATATCGGCCTGGACTATGCCCGCACGCTGGAGATATGGCGGGAAAACTTCTTCGGACGTATTGACGAGGTACGCGCGCTTAACTACCCGGAGAGCTTTATCCGGATGTGGGAGTACTACCTGACCTACTGCGAAGGGGGTTTTCTCGAGCGCGCCATCAGCGATGTCCACCTGGTGGCGGAAAAACCCGCCTGGTGAAACATGGCGAGGGAGCGAAACCGCAGAATCCTGCCCAGCAAGGAATGCCCGGTCTGTGGTTTGCCGTTTCACTGGCGCCGCCGTTGGGCGGCCAGCTGGGAGCAGGTGCGCTACTGCTCAGAGCGATGCCGCAGAGGCCGTAAGGCCGCGAGGTGAAGGTTCCTGCTTGCAGAACCCTGAGGCTGATACTCGGCGACCAGCTTAATTCATCTCACAGCTGGTACGCGGCCCCGGACCCGGATGTGCTGTACGTGCTTGCCGAACTCCGCCAGGAAGTCAGTTACGCTCGCCACCACGTGCAAAAAGTCGCCGCTTTCTTCCTGGCCATGCGGCAGTTCGCCGAAGCCCTTGAAAAAGCCGGGCACCGCGTTCTGTATCTTGATCTCGACCAGTCGACCTCTTTTTCCAACCTGCCGTCACTTCTTCGAGCGCTGATTTCGGCCAGCGCCGCCGTGCGGTTCGAGTTTCAGAGGCCGGATGAGCACCGACTGCTGCTGCAGCTCGAAACCCTTGTCGCGGATCTGGATGTCGCCAGCGAATGTGTCGACAGTGAACACTTTCTGCTGCCCTTCGAAGACATTGCCGGCGAATTTGAGCGCGGAAAGGCCCGCCGCATGGAGCATTTCTACCGCAAAATGCGCCGCCGGCATCATGTGCTCATCGACGCGGAAGGCGGCCCCGAGGGCGGCCGCTGGAATTATGACGTGGAAAACCGCAAGCGCTTGCCCGAGCGCCAGCAGCTACCTCCCGTGCTCAAGCTCGAGAACCCTGCGCGAGAGATATACCAGCATATCGCCCAGCACGCGGTCGATGTCGTCGGTCATGAAAGCGGCGATACGATCGAGTGGCCGATCAACCGCCAGCAATCCCTGGCGCTGCTGAGTCACTTCACCGAGCATGCCTTACCGTTATTCGGGGCTTATCAAGATGCCATGAGCGAGCGTGACTGGCTGCTCTTTCACAGCCGGTTATCGTTCTCGCTCAACACGAAGCAGCTGTCACCGGCTGAGGTGATCGAGGCGGCGCTGGCCGCGGCACGGGCGCGTCCGGGCGCCATATCCATGGCATCGCTGGAGGGGTTCATACGCCAGATCCTGGGCTGGCGTGAATACATGCGCGGCGTCTACTGGGCCAATATGCCTGAATATGCAAAGCTCAATGCTCTGGGCCATGACCGCCCATTGCCGGAGTATTACTGGACAGGCGAAACGGACATGGCCTGTATGCGTCACGCCATTGGGCAGTCGTTGAAACACGCTTACGCGCATCACATACAGCGCCTGATGGTGACCGGTAATTTTGCGCTGCTGGCAGGCATCGACCCCAACGAGGTGGACGCATGGTATCTGGGAATCTACATCGATGCCGTGGAGTGGGTGGAGATGCCCAATACCCGCGGGATGAGCCAGTTTGCGGATGGCGGGATCATTGCCAGCAAGCCCTATTGCTCGTCGGGCAACTACATCAACAAGATGGGGTCTTATTGCGGCTCTTGCCGGTACCGGGTCAAGGAGCGAAGTGGCGAAGACGCGTGTCCCTTTAACAGCCTGTACTGGCATTTCATGCATCGCCATCGCGAAGCCTTTGAACGTAACCCGAGGATCGGCATGGTTTACCGCACCTGGGACAGGATGGATGAAACCGTCAGGGCGGCTGTGATCGCGACCGCTGAGGAACGGCTTGCCTCCATCGGTCAGCTTTGAGGTCCGGCCGTTCCTCACGCCTGGCGTTGGCCGCATGGGGGTGTTCGCTCGATAGGGAACGCGCTGAGTCTGACCGCGGTGGGTCACATTCGGAAAAGTGTTTTATTAGAACGCCGGGTCCATTAGACCCCGGTTATGGGAGGAGCCGAGATGTCGTGGATGGAATGGTATGACAGTCTGCTGAAACCGTCCTGGACGCCGGCGCCTTCGACCATCGGAATGATCTGGCAAGTTCTGTATCCGGTCATCCTGGTCACGTTCTCCTTCGTCATCGTCCAGGCGGCGCGAAAAAAAATTCCCTGGGGCGTAACGGCTCCTTTCATCATCAACCTCGTGGCCAACGGGCTGTTCACGCCCATACAGTTCGGTTTGCGTAACCTGCCGTTGGCTGCGCTGGACATTCTGGTTGTCTGGGGCACCATCATCTGGATGGTGGCAGCCATCTGGAAATACTATCGATGGGTCGCCCTGGCTCAACTGCCCTATTTCATATGGGTTTCCATCGCGAGTTCGCTGCAGCTCCACATCACGTGGTACAACTGACACGTGGTACAACTGAGGCATCAGGCCGGGCGTCGTTCGGGCTTTCAAGTTACCAGGGGATGAGGCTGCCGTCCCAGTTGGCGAAGCGGCCGGAATCTTCGGGGCTCCCTGCCAGGACAACGCGAAGAATTCTGCGCGCGCTCTGCCTGGGTGAATACAGTTTGTCCGGCTTGACATTGCCCTGGAAGGGCTGGGAGAGGTCCGTGTCGGTGGTGCCCGGATGAATCGCGCTCACGCACAATCCCGGGTGCGTCCGCTTGCACTCGATCGACACGGTTTTCAACAGCTGGTTCAGCGCGGCTTTGGAAGCGCGATAACCGTACCAGCCCCCCAGTCGATTGTCGCCGATGCTGCCGACCATGGCCGAGAGCGCCGCAAAGTGGCTGGCCTCGCGTTTTGGCATCAGGGGTATGAGGTGTTTTGCCGTCAGCACGGGTCCGATGCTGTTGACCGCGAATATGCGTTGCAATGCCTCCGCCCTGCATTGACGCAGTGATTTCTCCGGACTCAATCCCGGCTCATGCAAGATGCCCGCGCAATGGATCACCAGCTGTGGCGGGCCGTCTCCCTGCCCCATGCTCCCAGCGAATGCCTCGAAGCTGGCTTCGTCCGTGACTTCCAGGGGGAGTCGCCTGAGCCGGGGGTCTTCCAGTGCAAACAATGCCTCGGCGGTGTCCTCGCTCCGGTAGCTTGCGGTCACGGACTGGATGGATTCCGTGGACAGGATTTCCTCGGTGATGGCGAGTCCAAGGCCGCGGCTGGCGCCGATGACAACGGCGGAGCGGATCTCCATCACGGAGTCTCTGTCAGGTGAGGCAGGAACTCGATCGCACCAACCCTCAGCAGAAAGGGTCCTGGCTTTTTGTCCGCCAGCATCAAGCTGAGCTGCTGGATGTTTTCCGGTCTCAGTTCGCCCGCCTCAGCCACCGGTCGGCCCCTGAACACCGGCTTAAACTCGAACAGCGGTAAGTGGATGGTCTGCCAATCACCGGCCGTGGTGAATGTCCTGCGCCAGGCGATGCCGTCAAAGCGCCCGTCCTGGCGGAGGCGAAGCTGGTAGGTGCGGCCGTCGCCGTTGACGCGCAGGCGAACCATCGCGGTACCGGAGAGATCTTCATCCATTACGCGGCGCACAGAGGCGAATCCGCCATTGTTCTCGAGAGACAGTTCACCCTTGAACACCAGCTGATCGGGTTTTTGCCCCTTCACCATGGCTCCCACGGATACACCACCCATGACGCCATCATTGATGGGCGCCCAGTCGGATTCATTCAAAGGCAGTTGGATGGCAGTGGTCATGCGGATGTGTCCGGCCTCGATACCTGGCGCGAATTCGACCATGCCCGGCGCTGCTGCCATCTGTCAAGCACGTGCCGCTTTGTTCGCCGCCAGGGCAGCCAGCGCGCGCTCCCGCCCTGCCCTGTGGTCGATAATAGGGCGGGGATAATCCCTCCCAAGTGAGACCCCGGCGCTCTTGAGCACCGATTCCGGCGCCTCCCAGGGTTGATGGATATACGCATTGGGAAGGCCGGCGAGTTCGGGTACGTACGCTCGAACGTAGGCGCCATCGGTGTCGAACTTCGCCCCCTGCAGCATGGGGTTGAATATGCGGAAGTAAGGCGCCGCGTCGGCTCCACACCCGGCCGTCCACTGCCAGCCCATGGTGTTGCTGGCCAGGTCGGCATCGACCAGCGTGTCCCAGAACCACCGCGCGCCTTCCTGCCAGGGCTGCAGCAGGTGCTTGACCAGGAAAGAGGCGGCGATCATTCGTACCCGGTTATGCATCCAGCCTGTGCTCCACAGCTGACGCATACCGGCGTCGACGATGGGGTACCCGGTGCTGCCTTGCTGCCAGGCCGCCAGGTGATGAGCATTGGGCTCCCACGGAAACTCGCTGAACGTTTCGTTGAGCGCCGTATCGGTCGTGTGAGGAAAGTGATAGAGCAAGTGGTAGGCAAATTCCCGCCACGCGATCTCGCTGAGAAATTTGAATCCGCCGCCGCTCTCAGCTGCCCCGGCCAATTCCACGGCCCGCCAGATTTCCCGCGGACTGATTTGCCCGAAATGCAGGTAGGGCGACAGCTGCGATGTGCCGCTGATGCCGGGAAAGTCGCGCTTCTTTCCGTAGACCGTGACGCGGTGGTCGACGAAGCGGTTGAGCGCTTCCCGGGCGCCGGCCGGGCTGGGGTTCCAGTGGTCGTTAAAACCCGAATCCCATCGAATGGAGGGCAAGAGACCCAGCGAATCGAGTGTCTCGCTGCGCGGCTGGGATGACGGCGCCCTCAGCTGCCCGGTAGACACCTGCACCGGCGCGCGGACAGGCTGGCTGTAGAGGTGCTTCCAGAAAGGCGTGAACACACGAAAGGGCTGTCCTGTTTTGTTGGAAAGCTCGTGCGGCTCGTACAGCAGGGAGCCATTGAATGTTCGCACATTGACCCCCTGCTCCCGAAGCATGGTCTTGATGTGCGAGTCGCGCTCGATGACGGCTGGCTCATATCGCCGGTTCCAGAAAACGTGGGTGACCTCGTGTTCGGCGGTCAGCGTCTGCAGAGTCTCAAGCGACGCGCCTGTCCGGATCACCAGCGGGAGCCCGAGGTCGCGCAAGCAACCCTCGAGTTCCGACAGGGCATGGTGGAGCCACCACCTGGATGCCCCGCCCGGCGCCCAGGGTTTCTCCTCGTGCGGGGCATGGGTGAACAAGGCAATCACCGGCAGCCCGCATTCCGCCGCCGCCGCCAGTGCCGGATTATCAGAGACGCGCAGATCCCTGCGAAACCAGACGATGGCGTGCGCAGTCATGGCAATTGTCCCGAGTGTGTGTTCATCAGTGCTTAATGATGCCACACGAAGCGGACCGCAAGCGGCCTCCCGGGCTGACTCGGCAGGGCGGTCAGGCCTTCAGGTGAGCGGAAAAACCGCGATCGAAGTGGCCGGCGGACTCGCCGGTAGCCTGCTCGGCGCAGAGCCGGTTCCACATGGCCCGCAGCGTCAAGGTGTCAATTTCGACTTCAGGGCTGAGGCCCATCTGCAGCTTGAGGCGGTCTGACTCGATCTGGGCGCTGATCATCTGGATCCTGTTCATGGGCGTACTCTTCAACTCACCGGTAAGTGGGATGTATGACAGTGTAGACGCGCCGGGTGACCATTCGGTTACGAACTTTCGCGAATCATCCTGTCCTGGAAAAGGCTGGGGGGGCAAACTTCAAATCGGGTAAAATTCGCGCCATGTCTCAGGCCCTGGTCATTTTATGTACCTGTCCCGACTCGCCGACCGCGTTGGAACTGGCCCGGGGCCTGGTGTTAAACCAGCTGGCCGCTTGCGTGAACGTATTGCCGGGGATTCGGTCTATTTACCGCTGGCAGGAGCGCATTGAGGACGAGGAGGAGGTCCTGTTGATCATCAAGAGCACCCCAGAAGCCCTGCAGGCTGTTGAAGCCTGGCTAAGGGACCACCACCCCTATGATGTACCGGAAGTGGTCGCGTTGCGCGCCAGCCACGTGTCGCGCGGATACCTCGATTGGTTGACCGGTCAGGTGGCTGGCCACCCTGCGGGTTGAAAAAACAGGATTCTGCTGGTGATGAAATCCCCCAACATCTTTTATCGAATGCTGATGGCCGCCTGCTTCTGCATGGCGCCCGCGCTGTGCCAGGCCGTCGAATATGACGAGATACGTCCCTACGAGGAAGTTTATCGGATCTCAGGGAAGTCACTGAGCGAAGACCTGGTCGAAGTGCGGTGGGACATCGAACCCGGGTATTTTCTCTACGCCAACAAGTTTCTCAAGGTCACCTCGAAGACACCGGGCGTGACGCTGGACGAGATGATCGTCCCCGAAGGCAAAAAGGAGTTTGACGCGCTGCTCGGACAGGAAGTGGTGAAGTTTCATCGCCAAATGACGGTCAGTGTGCCCCTCGCGTCCGTGGAGGCAGGCGTGGAGGAGCTCCAGCTTCGGGTGCGCTCCCAGGGCTGCCTCGAAGATGTGCTGTGTTACCCCCCAACCTACCAGGAAGTGACCATAGCCCTGGCGCCCCCGGCGCCGGCCGGCCTGGGCGGGCTGCCCGGTGCCGGAGCCATCCCGCCGCTGGACCTGTCCTCCGAGGGCGGTTTACTCAGCGCGGAGCAGGCGTTCAGCCTGCAAGCCATCGGTTTCGACGCGGAGACGATCCTGGTTCGGGCGGCGCCGGTTGCGGGCCACTACCTGTATCGCGACAAGTTTGTCTTTACCGTTGAATCCGGCGATGGCGTCAGCATTCGCCAGGTGGATTTGCCGGCGGGGGTGATCAAGGATGATCCTGAGTTTGGCCCGGTGCCCGTTTATTTCGATTCGGTGGATATACCCCTGCGCCTGAATCGGCCGGCTGGACCGGAACGAAAACTGCTGCTTGGCGTTGCTTACCAGGGTTGCAAGGACGGGGAGATCTGTTACCCGCCCCAGAGTAAAATGCTCGAGCTCGACTTACCCGGTTCGGCCGTTGGCATCGATCAAGCCGTGACCCATCAGGCTGCGGCTCCACCGGTGAGTGAGCAGGACCGCCTGGCGCGCCTGCTGACCAGCAATCCGCCCGGCGCCGTCCTGGCGTTTTTCTTCGCTGGCCTGTTGCTGGCCTTCACGCCTTGTGTTTTTCCCATGGTGCCGATTCTATCCGGCCTGATTGCCGGCCAGGGCGACCGTCTGACCACGGCGCGGGCGTTTTCCCTGTCTGTGGTTTATGTACTTGCCATGTCGCTGACTTATACCCTGGCCGGTGTGCTGGCTGGCCTGTTTGGTCAGAACCTGCAGGCGGTGTTCCAAAACCCATGGATCATCGTGGGCTTTGTGGGGGTCTTCATCGCCCTGGCGCTGTCCATGTTCGGGCTGTATGAATTGCAGCTTCCCTCCCGCTGGCAAACAGCGCTCAGCGCCCGCAGCAATCAGCAGAAAGGCGGCAACTGGACCGGAGTCGCGGTCATGGGGTTCCTTTCCGCCTTGATCGTTGGGCCCTGTGTGGCGCCGCCGCTGGCGGCCGCGCTGATTGTCATTGGTGCCTCAGGCAGCGCATTGTTGGGAGGTTTGGCCCTGTTTGCCATGTCGCTGGGTATGGGCGTTCCCCTGATCCTGTTCGGGATTTCCGCCGGCAAGCTGATCCCCCGGGCGGGCGCCTGGATGGACGGCGTTAAGGCGTTTTTTGGGGTTGGATTGCTGGCGCTGGGCGTCTGGATGCTCGAGCGCATCCTTCCGGGCGGAGTGATAATGCTGCTGTGGGGCGCGTTGGGCATCGGATGCGCGGTGTATCTTGGTGCGCTGGACCGGCTCGACCCGGAGGTGAGCGGGTGGCAACGCCTGCGAAGGGTCCTGGGC
>WTJD01000217.1 GCA_011524975.1 Lysobacterales bacterium | reverse complement strand
TATTACAAAATCAAGTGCTTAGCCTATCTTTTATAATATGCTTAGTGACATACGGAGGCACTCTCCTTTTTTTGACCCCCGTCATCTCTCCAAGTGGCTGGCGGCGTTTCACCTAAGTGTCGCTGGCTTTTTCACTCGCGCTCAGGCTTGGCGCTCCTGCTGTATGCTTTCAGCAGTCACATCAGCAAGAGGCAGGCGACATGACAGGCATTTTGTTCGAATTAATGGTATTGGTGGTACTTCTGCTCGGCGTTCGTGAATTATGGGAAACAAGAAAAACGCTCTCGCAAACGTACAACATGCTCAGAAAGTTGCTGGAACAGGGTGGGTTTCCGATCAACATTTCCTGAGAAATTCAATGCGTCGACCCGGGGCAACGCTAGTCTCTCTCATCTCATCGGCAATGTGCATGCATTCGCCCTGATGCGGCCGACAGGTTATATACTCAGCGTGCCACGGGAGTTTCGATGTCTCGTTGGCAGAGAGGTGATCATGCGAGTCAAGTTGTTGCCGATCGAGCAACGATTGATTTTCTAAAGAGCCTTAATCTCAAACCCAAAGGGAGAAAACCATGCGCAACGCACTTCTATTGCTTCTTATTCTGGCTTGCAGCAACGTGATTGCAGATAACCACGGTGACGCCCTCACGCTCATGAAGCGCCAAGCAGATGCCGAATTCAACGTGACATCGGTCACTTTCAACGAGGGGCTAACGACCATTACATCTGTCGGCGACATGGAGGAATACGGGCAGGTCTACGTGACCTTCAACCTGACCAATGAATTCTCTGGCGATGCCGGAAAAGTCTATGGGCAAGGCAAAGGCGTCGTCGGTGATGGCATGATCATGGGTGAGTTCACCGGATACTGGACGCGCCAGGGGCCGGTGATTACCATGAAACACGTTGTGCAAATATCAGACGGCACGCAAAACTTCGATATCGTGACCTGGGATTCGCGCGGAAACACATTGAACGTTGAAGTTCACGTACTGAAATAAGCCTGAGCTGGACCCATGGCGATTCCTCAAGCGCCTTCCGGGCATTGAGCCTGCACGCTTGATCATGGATCAATCGGCCTGTTATGCGCGCATCAGGCGATGACGGCCAAGCCGCCCGCCGAATGCGGCGGGCGGCATCACAGCCCGATCACGTCAGGGCTCCAGATTGACTCGGGGCGTACGTATCATCCATCCAAACCAAAGCGCTTACGCAAAAATCGCGCAATTCCGTCCTCGTCATGCCGGCCGATGACGGACGTGGCCGCCTCGCGGATGTGTGCGTCCGCGTTGGCCGGCGCATAGCTCTCATCCGCTCGCTCGAACATGCTGAGGTCATTCTCGCTGTCCCCGAAACAAACCACCCGGGTGATCTCGATTTGTTGACGCAGAAATTCAATGGCGCCGCCTTTGCTGGCGGCAGCATGATGAATGTCCAGCCATTTCCATGAATCACCATCCCAGGCGTTACCTGAATAAGCCACCAAATGGATCTCGTCCTCGATCAGTGATTTCACCCTTTGAACGTATTCCGGTTCGCCCAGAACGCTGATGTTCGTAATATTTGCTGCATCAGGGAGTGCCGATATGTCATCCACGAAGAGGGCTTCTCTTCCGCCCAGTTGTTCGACGAGAGTTTTCTCAATGGCCGTTATGGGCGGTGTGTGGAAAGCCATGTGCTTGTTGCCCTGCTCCACCGAAAACACGAAAGCCGCCAGGCCCACGCTGGTGATGGCATCGAGCACGTGGGTGACCTCATCGGGCTGTAAGTAGTTCTCATCGAGAACCTTTTCTGCGGCTGGATCCCAGATCATGACGCCGTTCTTGTAAATCTGTGGCAGCCCAAACTGATGCGCGCTCAGGAGTTGGCGCGATGCGTGAAGTGTCCTGCCGGTCGCCACGGTATAGGCAATGCCTAGCCGGCTAAGCTCAGCCAGCGTATCCCGTGTTAGCGGTGAGATCTTGCCCTTACCGTTCAGCAAGGTGCCATCCAGATCAAAAACGATGAGTTCCAATGTCTGTTGTGTCCCTGGCTACCGCTGAAAATCCACCCGGGAGTATAACCGCCAATGGGCGGCGTTTTGGTGATGTGGCGGTGAACGATGGCGTGGGCCAGCCAAAAGGGTGGGAGCACTGTATTGACCGATGGATAAATGGTTTAATACGCGGCCTCGGAGAGGTGCCGGAGTGGTTGAACGGGCTTGACTCGAAATCAAGTGTACGGGATCCCCGTACCGTGGGTTCGAATCCCACCCTCTCCGCCAAATGACAAACCCCGCCTCGCGCGGGG
>WTJD01000239.1 GCA_011524975.1 Lysobacterales bacterium | reverse complement strand
GCGTTGGTGAAAATGCCATCGCGCTCCAGGCGCAATGGACAAGGTATCTTTGCCGACTTGCCCTATACTAGCCTCCCGCTCGGTTGAAGCGGGCCGAATCACACAACCGGGAGCCATCCTGCGTCTTCATGCACCCATCCGATTTCAAGGCCAGGATCGACTTTCGCCATCCGCTCATTCCGCGGGAGGGGTTGTCCTTTCCGAAGTTCGAGCGCTTGCTGGTGGCGCAAGACCTCAATGAGATCCTGCCGCTGGTCCATGAGATCGAGAAAGCCACAAAAGACGGCGCCTACGCGGTGGGTTTCCTGGCCTACGAGGCGGCTCCGGCATTTGACGATGCGCTGAGCGTGCGTGAGGGTGATGGCCCGCTGGCCGTATTTGGCCTGGCCGGGCAGGCACACGGCAACGGAAAGATGGAGCGCGATGCTTTTTCTTTTGGCCGCTGGCAAGCCGCCTGGGCGCGTAAGGACCACGGGAACGCCATCGAAACCATCCTGGAGGCCATACGCGCCGGCGAGACCTACCAGGCCAACCTGACGTTTCCGCTGTCTACCGGATTTGAAGGTTCGATCGAGGCCTGCTACCAGCACCTTTTGAAATCACAAGATGCCGACTACTGCGGCATGTTCAGCGGGCCTGACTTTTCCGTGCTCTCCGCATCCCCTGAACTGTTCTTCGAACGAAGCGGTGAGCGATTGCGCACCCGGCCCATGAAGGGCACACGGCGGCGTGGCCTGACACTGGAGGATGACCTGGCCCGATCCAGCGAATTGACCACCAGCGGCAAGGACCGCGCCGAAAACCTCATGATCGTTGATCTGCTTCGCAATGATCTGGGCCGCATCGCCCTGCCCGGCAGCGTCTCGGTGGATGGCCTGTTCGATATCGAACGCTACCCTACCGTCTGGCAGATGACCTCTACCATATCGGCCCGAGTCGCCCCCAAGACGAAATTGGCGGACATCCTGCGCGCGCTGTTTCCCTGCGGTTCCGTTACCGGCGCGCCCAAGGTCAGCACCATGCGGCTGCTGAGTCAGTTGGAATCCACCCCGCGCGGGCCTTATTGCGGCGCCTTCGGCGTGGTGCTGCCCGGTGGGGACTGCGTCTTCAACGTACCTATCCGCACACTCATGTTGAGCGAAGGCAATACGCGGGCCACCTACCCGGTGGGCAGCGGCGTGGTGGCCGACTCGCTGGCCGACCATGAGTACGATGAATGTCTCTTGAAAGCGCGCATCCTGGAACGAGACCCCGCTGAGCCCTTTTACCTGTTCGAAACCCTGGGTTGGAGCGGTGATGAGGGCTTCAGAAACCTCCGGCAGCACCTGGATCGGCTGGGCGACTCCTGCAGGTACTTTGGTTTTCCGTTCGAGGAAGAAAGCATCAAGGACGTATTGGAGAAACAAGCGGGTGACTGGTCGCGCCCCATGCGTGTCCGGCTCATGCTCAACCAACACGGAGAGCCCTCTATCCAGGCCGAGCCTCTGCTGCCTTTTTCCGGGCCCATCCGCCTGAAGTGGGCAGAAGAAGCGGTCGACGCTTCCGACCGCTTTCTGTATCACAAGACATCCCGGCGCGAGGTGTATGACCGCGAACGGGCTCGCCTTGGCCAGGCCGATGACGCGGTACTGTTCAACCAGCGCGGAGAAGTCACCGAGACCACCATCGCCAATATCGCCTTCCTGATCGATGGACGGTGGGTGACACCACCCATCAGCAGCGGGCTGCTGCCCGGCGTGCTGCGGGGGAAGCTGCTGGAATCCGGCGAATTAACCGAACGCGTGATTTCAATCGCCGAGGCCAGGCAGGCTGCGGACATGCGCGTTCTGAGCGCTCTCCGCGGGCAAGTCCCCGCCCACTGGATGGGCTGAGACCCCCGGTATCCGTCTCAGGCAGAGCGCACCAGTTCCGTCACACGGTGACGCAGCCAGATATACATGGCCAGGTAAATCAGCAGCCCTATCAGTGCCGCGGCCGCGCACAAAAAGAACACCGCGTTATAGCCCATGCCAGCGCCCAGCATGGAGGCCGCGATATTGGGCCCCACGATTTGCCCCAGCCCCTGGGCGCCCGGCATGAGCGAGGCAAAGGCGCCGGTGCGGTCGATCACGGCCACCGTTGCCATCTGGTAAACATCAATGAAAATCCAGAGCAGGTTGAACATGCCGAGACTGACCAAAAGGTAAGCGTAGTTCATATCGATGCCGAGAATACCCACAATGGTCGCCATCAAGGCCAGGGTCATCATCAGCGGCTTGCCCAGCCCAAAACGGTTTGAAATCACCGTGGCGATCAGGCAGCCAACCACACTGCCCAGCGAGACGATCACCAGCAAGCGGCCCACCCACTCTCCGTCGATACCGCCGTCCAGCGCGGCCAGTTCAATGTAAGTCCAGTAAGTGCCAATATTGATGTAGGTAAAGAAAATTGCCGCCAGGCACAGCCAGATCAGACCCGAGGGCACGCGCTTGCGATGTGCGGCGCGCTCCTCGGCTACTTCCTCTGACACGGGCGTGGGATGTGTCGGCAGCCAGCGAATGAATGGCAGGCTCACCAGGAAAGCCAGGATGAACGCCCAATAAATGCCGTTCATGGACAGCATGGGCAGCACCTGCATTTCCGCCGCCTGGGAAAAAGCGAAGGCGAAAAGCATCAGGTTGTACGCCCTGGCCGGGCGGCTGTTGCCACCCAGCGTGGCCACCGCAACCGCCGTGTAAATGCCACTGCCGGTGCCGGCCATGAAACGCAGCCACAGCACTTGCTGATAATCCACGTAGTAGGTGCACAGCCAGTTGGCGGCCACGGCGATCACCAGGCCGAGAATCGCCAGGGAACGGCGATTCCAGCGCGCCATCACCAGGGAGGCCAGCACCGAGCCCAGCGCCAAACCGCCCAGGTCCGCGCCGGCCACGCGGCCCACCTGTTCCTCCGTGAAGCCCAGCAATTCAACCCACGCGGTGGAAATCACCGGCACGCCCACCAGCACGCCGTAGCCCACCAGCGTCATGTAGAGCGCAATAATCAGGCTGCGCCAGCTGTCGAAGGGGTTGTCGCGGGAAGGAGATTCCTTCACGACAAGACCCATTGAGATTTAATTCGCTGCATCGAAAAGCGGCCTTTGGATAATCGTGAGGCATGATAGTAATTGAAAATGGCGCGCGTTGGGCCTGGTTTGAATATTGGCTGCCTCGCCAGGGATGCCATTTGGGTTAGAATCAGACTTCGGCTAATTGGAAACAACGCCAGAGTCCGTGAGCCAGACAACACCTGAACATCAATCCACAAGGCAACCAGAGGGAGCGGCGCTCCCCCATGGCCGCCACCCGCATAAGGGCAGACGCAGTTTGCGGTTACTGTGGAAAGTGCTGCTTTATCACGTGGTGCTGGCCACCCTGGTCATCAGCGCCACCCTCAGTTTTCCAAGCTTCATCGAAACCATCCCCGTGGGCGGTGTCACCGAGCTTGCTCAGGGCGGTGGCGTTTCGTTCTCAAGGGCCAACGAGCCCGTCGAGGCGACCGATGATTTTGTCATCGTCGAGACTGTAATTGAGGCCACTCATCAGCTGGACCGTCTGGGCTACGCCCGCCAGTTGCTCATGGTCATATTGGGCGTCTGGTTGCTGATGC
Source organism: Lysobacterales bacterium (assembly GCA_011524975.1). Taxonomy (GTDB): domain Bacteria; phylum Pseudomonadota; class Gammaproteobacteria; order Xanthomonadales; family SZUA-36; genus WTJD01. Next base: position 4,861 of record WTJD01000239.1, on the reverse strand, counting down.
TGCCGGTATCGTGGGTCCATCGGGGCATTCATGACATCAGCACCTATGATCACTCGCTGGATGAGACCACGCTGATTTTGCCCGGCGTGGTAGCCGCCATTGTGCTGGTGGTGCAACACAGCCTGGCCCTCGCTTTCAGCCTGGCTGGCATCGTCGCCGGCGTGCATTTCCGGCGCGCCCTGCAGGACACCTTCGATGCCCTGTTCATCCTGGTCGCCATTGGCACCGGCATCGCGGGCGGCGTGGCCGCGCTGGAAATCGCTGCCGTACTCACCGTGTTTTTCTGCTATTCCACCATGTACGTCTACTACATGGGCGATGGACTGGAAGCTCACCATTCAGCCCACAAGAAAGAACTCAAGCGCCAGCGCAAGGCGCTGGCCGAGAAGGAAACCTCCATCTGATGCAAAACCGCTGGTGCGCCGTGATGGCGCTGGTGCTGTCCCTGCCCGCCCTGACCATGTGCGAATCGCGCAGTGTTGAACAACAGCAGCACGCTTCGCCAACACCATCGGAATCTGTCCCGTCCGGTGAAATCACCCACGCAAGGGCCTTTTGGCTCAGCCGGGATCTGCTCGCATGGCAGGCGCCCTCGGGCAGCGAAGTCCGGCTTTATTACAGCCCCGAGGGCGGCATGCTGATCGCGCCCAACGATGGGCTGTCCGGTGGTGATTACCTCAACCTTGTGGCCGATGGCGTGGTGGAAGGCTCACTGGCGGGACAGTTCCGGCATCTGGCCGGCCTGCCTCTGTATCGCATCCGGACGCAAGACCTGGCGCTGGTCCCGGACATTTTGCGACAGCAGTTCGCGGTGGCTGCGGTGGCTGGCGATAACCGCACCCTGGATGCGACAGGTATTCAGATACCCGGCGTGCTGGATGATCTATACGCCAACGACCTGCCGCTGGGCGTCAGTTATTCCATGCCGGGCGGTGATGCCGCAGTGGTCGCGCGCCAACCCGTCGTGAGGTTGTGGGCACCGACTGCGCGTTCGGTCACTTTGCACCTGTTTGCCGACGGTGGCTCAGATACACCGGCTTCCCACGTCATGCCCATGAAACGCGACGCTCGCAGCGGCACCTGGAGCCTGCAGGGCACACCCGAGTGGGACCGGATGTACTACCAGTACGAGGTGGACGTATTTGTGCCTGCGACCGGTCAATTTGAGACCAGCATGGTGACCGACCCTTACTCGCTGAACCTGTCCATGTACAGCACGCGCTCACACATCGTTGATCTCGCAGACGACAGCCTCAAGCCAGACGGCTGGGAGCAGCATGGCGGGCCAACGCTGGAGGCACCCGAAGACATCGCGCTGTACGAGCTGCACGTGCGCGATTTTTCGATCCAAGATGCAACCGTACCCGAGGAGGTTCGAGGCACTTTTCTCGCTTTCACCGTGGAAACGTCAAACGGCACTGCCCATTTACACGCCCTGGCGGAAGCGGGCATCAGCCATGTGCACCTGCTGCCGGCCATGGATTGCGCTTCCATCCCGGACAACCGCGCCAACCAGTTGGAGCCGGCAGACCTGAGCGGTTTCGCGCCAGATTCGGAACAGCAGCAGCAGGCCATCGAGCCGATTCGTGACCGCGACGGCTTTAACTGGTGCTACGACCCGTGGCACTACACCGCACCGGAGGGCACCTACAGCACCCAACCGGGCGGCATAGAGCGAATCGTGGAATTCAGGCATATGGTGATGGCCCTGCACCAAATGGGCCTGGGCGTGGTCATGGACGTGGTGTACAACCACACACCGGCCAGCGGGCTGGCGGGGGCATCGGTGTTGGACAAGATCGTGCCAGGCTACTACCAACGCCTGGACGCAGACGGCGCGGTGGAGACCAGCACCTGCTGCTCCAATACCGCCAGCGAACACCACATGATGGAACGACTGATGCTGGAGTCGCTGCGCACCTGGGCGGTGGAATACCGGGTGGACGGTTTCAGATTCGATCTGATGGGCCACCACAGCCAGTCCAACATTGAGAAGGCCCGAGACATGCTGCAATCGCTCAGTGTCGAGGCGGACGGCGTGGACGGGCGCGGTATTTATCTCTACGGCGAGGGATGGGACTTCGGTGAAGTCGCCAACAATGCCCGCTTCGACCAGGCCACGCAGACCAACATGGGCAAAGGCACGGGCGTGGGTACGTTCAACGACCGCATCAGGGACGCCCTGCGCGGTGGCGAGCACGATGACCGGGGTATCGAGCATGTTGAAAAACAGGGCTTCATCAACGGGCTTTACCTTGACCCCAATGCGGAAAATTCCGGCAGTGCCGAGGAGCGCGAGCGTTTACTGGATTTCACCGACCTGGTCAGAGCCGGCCTGGCGGGCAGCATCGCGGAATATTCCTTTATCGACCGCCACGGAAACAAGGTCACCACGTCCGAACTCGATTACGGCACTCAGCCGGCCGGTTACGCCAGCGATCCGCAGGAGGTGATCAACTACGCCGCCGCCCACGACAATGAAACCCTGTTCGATATCAACCAGTACAAGCTGCCGTTGACCACATCGCCGGATGACCGCGTTCGCGTGCAGAACCTGGCCAACAGCGTGATCGCGCTCAGCCAGGGCATTCCGTTTTTCCACGCGGGACAGGAAATCCTGCGCTCCAAATCCATGGACCGCAACAGCTACAACTCCAACGACTGGTTCAATCTGCTTGATTTCAGCTATTCGAATAACGGCTGGGGCCGCGGCCTGCCGCCCGCGTGGGACAACGAGGATAACTGGGCCGAGGCCGGAGCGCGGCTTGCCGACCCGTCACTTTCCGTCGGCACTGAGCATATACAAGCCGCCTTTGCTCACCTGCAGGAAATGCTGCAGATTCGCAGGAGTTCACCGCTGTTCAGGCTGCGCACCGGGGCTGAAGTCAGAGAAAGCGTTGCATTCCACAATACCGGTCCAAACCAGGTACCGGGGTTGATTGTGATGAGCCTGGCCGGCGGGGCAGGCATCGACATCGTGGTCATGTTCAACGCCGACCTCCGCGAGCATAGCTTCGAACTCGAATTCGGCGGAGCCGCTTTCGACTTGCACCCCATGCAGCAATCGAGCGCCGACCCAGTGGTGCGCAGCGCCCGCTTTGACCGCGCGAGCCAAGTGTTTACGGTTCCCCCGCGCAGCACCGCGGTCTTCATGCGCACAAGCGACTGAAACGTATTGTGGAGCCTCGCCCTCGGGGGAGAAGTTGACCGGCTCGTTAGCGCTGTCCGCGCTGCTGGCGCGCGCTTTCCAAGGCCTCGGTGAATACCGGATGCTCAAGCAGCCGGGCGCCGTACAGTTTCAGCCCTGGCACGGTCCAGTGCTGCGCGTCGGTGTAAGTAAATTCGCCGTCAGCCATGACGGTGCACTCCTGCCCCGGACAGACCAACTCGACCTTGGACACAAAGTACGCCCCCGCACTCGCTGCAATTTCCTTCAGCCGGTCATCGAAATCTTCATAATTGAGATTGCGCATGGACCAGGCCTCGCGATCGAGGTCCGACAAGGCCGCCACTTTGCGGAAGGTCACTTCAGGCGTACCTGACCACTGCAGATTGCGGCCCATGACCAGAACCTCAACGGATAACTCGTCCCTGATTCGTTGCAGGCTGTCAGCCACGTATGGCAGCGTTTCGCGACGCCAGGCTTCAGAGAAGACGATCAGGTCAGGCTTAATGGCCTTCAACTCATCAAGGAAGGTCTGATGGTAGTCACGGCAGTACTCCGGGTTATGCGTTCTTGTCTGGCCATGCTTTTCGTACAACGCCTCCAGTGACGCATCGAAACTGCCCTGAGCCAGGGGATCACAAATGCTGAACATGACATCCACCGAGTACTGCTCTGGCGGCAGGGCCAGTTGCAAGGTTCGCCTGAAATCGACTGCGTGCGAGTCGCCCACTACCAGTATCCGGTTCAGAGGCACCTGAAACGCGCCTCTTGGTTGCTGCTCGACGGCGTCCCTGGCCTGATCACGCACCTCCCGGTAAGGCGGGATGCGATCCAGAACCTCTACGACTGAGACGTTTGAGCGATGTAACGCGGTATACACATAGGGCCACGCGAGATTGACCCCCAAGGCCAGCACCAAGACCGCGGGCAGTGACCAGAACAGTGCCCCGCCCCGGCGTCGCAGATCGATCCGGGCCGTCGGTCGTTCTACCAGCTGGTAGGACAGTTCAGCCAACAGGTAGGTCACCAGCAGCATCGCGCCGGCCGTGGCCAGGTCAAGACGGCCGGGCTCGCCGATCTTGAAGAAAACCACCAGGGGCCAATGCACCAGGTAAGCCGAGTACGACACCAGGCCAATGCGGAGAAACGGCGCCGTCAGCCCATTCTGGCGATTGAAACCGGGGTGGCGCAAGGCAATGACCAGGGCGGTGGCAACACACAAGGGCACGGTGGCAATTCCCGGATTTCGGGTCTGTTCATCCATCAGCATGACCGAGCCCACAATGACGGCGAGGCTGATCAGCAGCAAGGTATCCCTGTTCCAGCGCGGCAGACGCTCGAGTGAAACCCCACAGATCAGCGCGCCGAAGGCGAACTCGAAGATTCGAAACGGGAACAGGTAAAAGGCGGTGCTGGCTGATTGGCGATGCATCAGTTCCGCCGCCAGCAAAGAACCGACCAATGCGATGCTCATGGCCAACCGAGGCCGCCGCCTCAGCGTCAGGGCCAGGAAAAATGGCCAAACCAGGTAAAACTGCTCTTCGACGGACAGCGACCAGGTATGCAGAAGTGGCTTGAGAATACTCTCCGTGTCGAAATAATCAGCCACGGACCAGAAGTAAATATTGGAAACGTAAACCGCGGAAGCCAGTTGCGAGTGCGAAAATGATTCCAGCAGACCACGTGGCAGGATGA
>WTJD01000121.1 GCA_011524975.1 Lysobacterales bacterium | reverse complement strand
ATAAGAGACAGTCTATGGACAGGGCGTGCTGGAAATCCTCCAGGATGGCTTTGGATTCCTGCGATCAGCTGACAGCTCCTACCTGGCCGGCCCCGACGACATCTACGTGTCACCCAGTCAGATCAGGCGATTCAGCCTCAGAACCGGCGATATGCTCTCTGGCAAGATTCGACCGCCCAAGGACAGCGAGCGCTACTTCGCGCTGCTTAAAGTGGAGGAAATCAACTACGAACCGCCAGAGGCAGCCAAGCGTAAAATCCTTTTCGAAAATCTGACACCGGAGTTCCCCACGCAAAATCTGCAACTGGAACGCGGTAACGGCAGCACCGAAGACATCACGGCGCGCATCATCGACCTGGTGTCCCCCATCGGAAAAGGTCAACGCGGGCTGGTTGTGTCACCACCCAAAGCGGGTAAGACCATCATGTTGCAGAACATCGCGACCAGCATTCGTGCGAATACACCCGATGCGAAAATGATCATTCTGCTCATCGATGAACGTCCGGAAGAGGTTACCGAGATGAAACGCTCGGTAGACGCCGAGGTCATATCCAGCACATTCGACGAGCCGGCGTCCCGCCATGTTCAGGTCGCCGAAATGGTCATTGAGCGGGCCAAACGACTGGTGGAGCACAAGCATGATGTGGTCATCCTGCTGGATTCGATTACCCGGCTGGCCCGCGCCTACAACACGGTTGCGCCCTCTTCCGGCAAAGTCCTGACCGGTGGCGTGGATGCCAACGCGCTGCAACGGCCGAAGCGGTTTTTTGGCGCCGCCCGCAACGTATCCGAGGGCGGTTCCCTGACCATCATCGCGACCGCGCTGGTTGAGACCGGTTCGAAAATGGACGAGGTCATTTACGAAGAATTCAAAGGCACGGGCAACATGGAAATCCATCTGGCCCGGAGAATCGCTGAAAAGCGGGTTTACCCGGCCATCGACATCAATCGCTCCGGCACCCGGCGCGAGGAACTGATGATCGACCAGGCACAGCTCCAGAAAGTGTGGATTTTGCGCAAATTGCTACATCCCATGGATGAGGCCCAGGCCATCGAGTTCATGCTGGACAAGATGAAGGCCACCAAGACCAACGCGGAGTTCTTCAACTTCATGAAACGCTGAACGCAGCGCCGTTTAACGTATCGGCGTCTCGTTCTGTCACAAGCCATAGCCTCAACCCCTTGATTCGGTCGGGGGAGGCGTCAAAATGCGCCTGTGATCCTTCAATGCCTTACCCTGACAATGCTCTGCGCAGCGGCTTTATGGCCGCAGAAGGCTTTTGGGGGCGCGACAGAGTCATCTTATCGGCAGGCGCGCACGCTGATCGATCAGTCCATTGACCAAATGGAAGTGGGCGAGTGGCTGCTGCGCCCGACGCCATTACTGATTGAAGTAGAAGGTCAGCTGGACGCGGGCGCCGAGCATCAGGGGGTCCGTTCAGATGCACCTGACCCCTGGCCCTACCGGGAAACCTGGGCCTGGGATCCTCAAACCGGTATCGCCGGGCGCGAGTACCGACAGATCCACACCGACGGCCGTATCGAATGGAAGCGCGAAATCTTCTCGGCGCAGGGTGAGCTGTGGGAATTCGATCTTTCATCCGGCAGCACCCATCGCTCCGCCGGGCCCGGCGTTGTCGAAAGGCGTGTCCGTCTTCACCGGCGCTTTCCACCGGTGCTGCTCGCCGAGGCGCTCGGGCATGCTTCAGCGCTGCGTTTCACCGGTCGCTTTGGTCCGTTTGACACCGTACAAATGCAAACCAGCGAGCAACAATCCTTGAGCCTCTTCTTCGGCCGGGAGAGTCATCACCTGAGTTCCGTGGAATACCTGACTGACCTGCCAACCTTCGGCGACAGCACGGTCAGCTGGAAATTTGGCGACTACCGGCCCGTGCCAGGCATCGGCGAGATTCCTCATCACATCAGCGTCCACCTCAATGACGCGCCGTTCACAGACGTGTCCATAACCCGAATCACCCGCGATCACGACCAGGTCCGCTCCTTCCTCGATATGGAAAGCCTGCCGCATGATGTTGCAGCACCGCGCGAGCCTCGCTTCGAATCACTGGGTGAAGGCGTGCACCGCATTGCCGACCTCGTACCCGGCAAACACTTGTTGGTGGTGGAATTCGATCAGTACCTGATGCTGATGGACGCGCCCGCGGCACGCCCACTGCTGCACGAACTCCCGGCCAGCATGGTTTCGCACACCATGGGGAAATCCGCCATTTCCATAACCGCTTTGCGGATGCTGCAAGAGGCCATTCCGGACAAGCCGGTGAAATATGTACTGATCAGCCACTTTCACAGTGACAGTGCCGGCGGTTTGCTCGCGTTCTCCAGGGTAGAAGTAGACATCCTGGCCAGCCGTGAACAGATAAGCGACATCGCCGACTTCCTTGGTCGTTCCCATACGCTGTGTGAACTCGAAGCCCACACAGAAAACCTGCACCTGAAACCTGTGCACCAAAAGCTCGTCATTGAGGACGCACAGCAGCGTGTGGAAATATTGCAGGTAGGAAAGAACCCGCACAGCGAAAGCATGCTCGTTGCCTGGCTGCCCCACAGTGGCATCCTTTGGGCAAGCGATCTGCAGCGCGATGTCGCGGGCAAACCGGACCCGAACCAGGGAAGGCTCAACCGATTCTTCAAGCAATGGCTTGGCCGGCAGGCCTTTCAGCCAAAGAATATCCTGACCACCCAGGGCGATGGCCTCATCAGCCCGGATGCCCTGTTCCGGGTCGATTCAGAACAAACCCTGAACCTGCCGCGAAACCCCTGACTCAGCCAGCTCCAGGCAGCCGCCACCCGTTAACACAAGCCCCGCTTTCACGGGGCTTGTACTCTGCTGGACCTTGGGAAGACTACAGCAGGGATTCGACCGCAGCCCGCTCTTCTCTCAATTCGGCGTCCGTGGCATCCATGCGCTCACGGCTGAACGCGTTGATCTCGAGATCCTGAACGATCCGGTAGTCACCGCCCGAGCAAACACAGGGGAAGGAGTAAATGATCCCCGGCTCGATTCCGTAGCTGCCGTCAGAAGGGACCGCCATGGACACCCAGTCGCCATCGGCTGTGCCCAGGGCCCAGCTCCGCATGTGGTCGATGGCGGCGGAAGCCGCTGAGGCGGCACTCGATGCGCCCCTGGCCTTGATGATGGCCGCGCCCCGCTTCTGCACCGTGGGTATGAAATCACGCTCATACCAGTCAGCCTCCACCTTTGTCATGGCAGCCTCACCATTCACCTGCGCATGATGGATGTCAGGATACTGCGTCGTGGAATGGTTGCCCCAGATAATCATCCGGCCAATGTCATTGTGGTGCGTACCGGTCTTCTCAGCCAACTGGGCCAACGCGCGGTTGTGGTCAAGCCGGGTCATGGCTGTGAAATTGCGCGGATCCAGGTCGGGAGCCGCAGACTGGGCGATAAGCGCGTTGGTGTTGGCCGGATTACCGACCACCAGAACTTTCACTGCACGGTTGGCATGCGCGTTCAGGGCCTTGCCTTGCGGGCCGAAAATCTGTCCATTGGCCTCCAGCAGGTCGCTGCGTTCCATGCCCGGCCCACGCGGCCTGGCACCCACCAGCAAAGCGTAATCGGCGCTTTCAAAAGCGACGTTTGCATCGTCAGTGGCAACAACTCCCTGCAGCAGCGGGAATGCTGAATCGTTGAGTTCCATGGTCACGCCGCTTAAGGCGTCCAGGGCGGGGGTGATTTCCAGCAACTGCAGTATGACCGGCTGATCCGGGCCCAGCATATCGCCGGCTGCGATGCGAAAACACAGTTGATAACCGATCTGACCAGCTGCACCGGTGATCGCAACTCGGACAGGTTGTTTCATTGCAAACTCCTTTGATTTTTTTGTAGCGGAAGGGCCCGACCCGGGGGATTGACCAGCAGGACCCGTCACACGGGGTGAGACAGTGGTATTGTAATCGAATTGCGCAAAAAGCCTGCATTTTGATGACCGATCCTGGTCATGCCCAATGCGTTTTTTTCATCCAGGACTGAAAACAACCGTGATTGTTGTCGCCGATCAGAATATACCGCTGCTGGAGGAGACTTTCGGCGCCCATGCATCGGTCCGACCGCTTCCCGGCCGGGAGATCTCAGCGGCGGACCTGAAATCAGCCGACGCCCTGGTGGTCAGGTCCGTAACGCGGGTGGACGCACGCCTGCTCTCCGGCAGTCGTATTCGCTTCGTTGGCAGCGCCACCATCGGCCGCGATCATCTGGATACCGCCTGGTTGGAGTCCGCGGGTATCCACTGGTGTCATGCCCCGGGCTGTAATGCGCAATCCGCCGCCGAATACACCATTGGCATGATCCTGCTTGCGCTTCGGCGTCTCGGAAAGCCCGTGGCGCATTGCACAGCCGGGATCATTGGCCGGGGCAACGTCGGCAGCCGTGTCATGAATTTGCTCTCATCCCTGGGCGTGCGTTGCGTGGCCAACGATCCACCGCTATCGGATGCTGGAGCACCCGGGCTGGTATCCCGGTCGCAGGCCCTGGCGCAGGACATTGTTTGCCTGCACCTCCCCCTGACCCGAACCGGCCCCTACCCAACGCTTCAAATGATCGACCAGGCCGCAATGGCCGACATGAAGCGCGGGGTGATTCTCCTGAATGCGGGCCGTGGTGACGTCATCGACGGACGCGCACTGCTCGAGTGCGTGAGCGGCAAGCGCGTTCACGCCTGCCTGGATGTGTGGCCCGATGAACCGGAAATAGATCGGGCCTTGCTGGAGGTTTGCACGGTCGCCACGCCACATGTGGCCGGCTACAGCGCCCAGGGAAAGAGCGCGGGAACCTCACGCGTGTTTGCCGAGTTCTGTCGGTGCTTTAACCTGCCCCCGGGCGCGGAGGCGATTCCGCAGCCCCCGGTATCGGCGATGAACCTGGAATTATCCGACGATCCCCTCACCGACGCGGTTCTGACCGCCACCGGCGTTGAACGCGATGACCAGCTCATGCGCGCCGAACTCGGCCCGGCCAGCCCCGGAACCAACCGGGCGTTCGACCGCCTTCGTCAGACCTACCCCGTTCGGCATGAATTCAGGTATTGGCGGGCGCCGGTATCATCACCCAGGGCCAGGAGTCAGCTTTCAGCACTGGGCTTCAACACCTAAGCCTTTGAATTGCCTCGCAGGAGCTTGCGAAAAGCGCTCAAAAGCGTTACCGTGCGCGCCTTTCCCGCATCGGGCATAAACCGTGATCCAGAATCTTAGAAATATCGCCATCATCGCGCACGTCGACCATGGCAAAACCACGCTCGTCGACCAGCTGCTGCAACAGTCCGGAACGCTGGGAGAACGCGCAGCCACACCAGAACGCGTGATGGACTCGAATGAGCTGGAGCGAGAACGCGGCATCACCATTCTCAGCAAGAACACGGCGATCACCTGGAATGACGGACAGACCGAGTACCGGATCAATATTGTGGACACGCCGGGCCACGCGGATTTCGGTGGCGAGGTGGAGCGCATCCTGTCCATGGTGGATTCGGTGCTTCTCCTGGTCGACGCCGTGGACGGCCCCATGCCGCAGACCCGTTTCGTCACGCAGAAAGCGTTCGACATGGGCTTCAAGCCCATTGTCGTCATCAACAAAATTGACCGGGATGGTGCCCGGCCCCACTGGGTACTGGACCAGACCTTCGAATTGTTCGACCGGCTCGGCGCCAGTGAAGAACAATTGGACTTTCCCGTGGTGTATGCCTCTGCACTGCGGGGATATGCCAGCCTGGATGAGGAGGCTCAGGATGGCGATATGACACCACTGTTCAGGACCATCGTAGAGCAGGTGTCTCCGCCACCGGTTAATCGTGAAGGCCCGTTCCAAATGCGGGTGTCCTCACTGGATTACAACAGCTACGTGGGCATCATCGGCGTGGGCCGCATCCAACGTGGGGCCATCAGGCCCAACCAGAGGGTCTGTGTGATTCATCCTGACGGCAAGCAGGGTAACGCCCGGGTCCTGCAGGTGCTTGGCTTTCATGGTCTGCAAAGGCGGGAGGTCGACGAAGCCGAGGCCGGTGACATTATCGCGGTCTCAGGCGTGGAGGGCCTCGGTATTTCAGACACCCTGTGCGATCGCGACCATCCCGAGGCGCTGCCTCCGCTGAGCGTGGATGAACCCACCATCAGCATGACTTTTCGAGTCAATGATTCGCCCTTCGCCGGTCGCGAGGGAAAGTATCTCACCAGCCGTCAACTGCGCGAGCGACTGCTCCGCGAGGCGAGCCACAACGTGGCCTTGCGGGTTGAGGAAACCACGGACGCGGAGCGTTTCAGGGTATCTGGCCGCGGCGAACTGCACCTGTCCATCCTGGTGGAAACCATGCGGAGGGAAGGCTACGAACTGGCTATTTCCAGGCCCGAGGTCATTTTGCGGGAAGTGGATGGACAAACGCAGGAACCCTACGAAATACTGGTCGTAGATCTTGAGGCGGATTACCAGGGCGCAGTCATGGAAAGGATTGGCGAGCGCCGCGGTATTCTTCAGGACCTGCAGCCGGACGGCAAGGGCCGTGTGCGCCTGGACTACCACATTCCGGCGCGCGGTCTTATTGGATTTCAGTCAGAGTTTCGCACGCTGACCGCGGGGACCGGTCTGCTTTTTCACGTATTTGACCATTATGGTCCCTACAACCCGGAGCCCATTACCACGCGAAACAATGGCGTCCTGATCTCAAACAGCACCGGGAAAGCCATCCCTTATGCCCTGTTCAACCTTCAGGAACGCGGAAGAATGGTGATCGAGCCGGGCGATGAGGTGTACGAAGGCCAGATTGTCGGCATTCATAGCCGCGGCAATGACCTGACGGTCAACCCTCTGAAAACAAAGCAGCTGACCAACATCCGAACCGTACTGAAGGACGAAAACGTACAGTTGGCGGCCCTGCAGCGCATGACGCTGGAGCAGGCTTTGGAGTTCATCGAGGATGACGAACTGGTGGAAGTGACACCGGAATGCATCCGTCTGCGCAAGCGACACCTGCTGGAACATCAGCGCAAAACGGCTGAGCGAATGGCTAAAAAGGCCTCCGAACAGGAATAGAACCCGGCCGTTTATAACCGGCCATCTCAAACCGAGATTACATTCTAGATATATCGATTCATAAAACTTTTTATGCTGTTTCAGGCGTATTTTTAAGCATTAAATTATCTATTTGGTATTTGTAGCTAAATTTTTACCTACATTGATGCTTGTCATTTCTGGCCAGTTCCACCGTCTACATAATGGTTTCCGAGGGTGCCGGGGCACCCGGGCCCTCACTGAACCACCAATATCGGGAACCTACTCATGATGACAAGCGCTCAACCCATCAATCGCTGGCTCGTCGTGCTTGGCGCGATCCTCATCCAGCTGGCGCTCGGCGCGCTCTATGCCTGGTCTGTATTCACAAAGATCCTGACAGACCCCGCGGGCATCTACCAATTCACGGCGACACAGACCGCATGGATATTTTCTGCCGCCCTGGCCACCTTCGCGCTGGTCATGATACTGGCCGGACGCTGGCTGGCGAGGGTCGGCCCGCGCGTCATGACCATCCTAGGCGGCATTCTCCTGGGCCTCGGGTTTGTTCTTGGCGGCTTCTTCGGTACCAGTTTCTGGGCCCAGTTCATCTTCATCGGCCTGCTTGCCGGTGCTGGTATTGGCCTCGGCTACGTTGTTCCGATCGCGGTAGGCGTGAAGTGGTTCCCGGACAAAAAGGGCATGATTACGGGCCTGGCCGTCGCCGGATTTGGTTTCGGTGCCACCATCTGGGTCAAGCTGGCCGGCTCCTGGTTCGGCGGGCTGCTCAATCACGCCGAGCTGTTCAAACTGCCACCGGTACAGACCGTTTTCGTCATATACGGCATTGTTTTCGCGGCACTGGTGCTGCTCGGCAGCATCGTCATGGTCAACCCACCCGAAGACTACAAGCCCCGGGGATGGAATCCGGAACAATCACAGGCTGCCGTCATGGGCGGTGCCGGCTTCACCCCCCAGCAAATGCTGCGAACCGGCCAGTTCTACGCCATATGGGCGGTATTTCTCTCATCGGCCATTGCTGGCCTGATGGTCATCTACTGCATCAAGCTCTTCGGTATCGACGCGCTTGAGTACCATGGCGTTGGAAAGGCGGCGATCACGACGGAAACCGCGGTGGCCTGGTTGGCCATTTTCAACGGCCTGGGACGGATCCTGTGGGGCATGATTTCTGACCGCATCGGCCGCAAGCACGCCATCATGATCATGTCCGCAGCACAAGGCATCGCCATGCTGTTGACCTATCACGTGTTCATATACTCTGGCCAGACGACCGGGCTGATCATCGCCGCCTGCCTGATCGGCTTCAACTATGGTGGTATCTTCGCCCTGTTCCCGGCCATTACCGCAGACTGGTTCGGCAACAAAGAGGTGGGGAGGAACTATGGTTGGGTATTCAGCGCCTACGGCGTCGCCGGTATTGTTGGCCCACTACTGGCCGGTGTTTTCAAGGATGCGGCCTCTGGCGGTCATTCACCCATTGGCTGGATGACACCGTTTC
>WTJD01000089.1 GCA_011524975.1 Lysobacterales bacterium | reverse complement strand
CAGGAGATTGGTGGCACGGCCTTTGAGGCGGATATCACCTCGAAACAGGCAAATGTTGATCTGGTTAACTTCACTCTGGCGCAACACGGCAAGATTGACCTAGCGGTCAACCACGTGGGGCTCGCCACGCGCGGCCCTATAGCGGAGGAGACTGAAGAACACTTGCTGTTGATGACTGAGGTAAATTACTTCGGCACCTACTGGTTCATCCGGGCCGTGGCCGATGCAATGCAGGTGGGCGGGGCGATTGTAACAACGTCGTCATTGGTGGCGTATGATGTTTCAACAGGTATGTCAGCCTATGCCTGTGCAAAGGCAGCAGCTGAGCGGTTTGTAGAAGCGGCGGCCGTTGAGTATCGGCAGAAAAAATTGCGCATCAACTCCATCATTCCCTCAATTAATGATACCGACATGCTGCGCAAGGGCGTCGAAGAAAGGGGTAATGATTTTGATGAATTTGTGGGACTGTACAAGGAATTGACACCACTGGGACGCATTTCCAAGCCCGAGGATATTGCCGGCATGGTGTGTTTGTTGCTGCACCCGGAATTTTTTGAGACGGGGCAGCATATCCACTGCAGTGGCGGTAATTCCTTGCTTGGGCAACCAAGGTTGCTTGTCACCCAGGATCTCAGCTAGACGCAACAGGAGTGCCGGGGTGCTCTTGTGTAAGAAGACAGAGGAGCTGATGTGCTGAACGCCAAACAGGTCATCTTCAGTGGTGCAGGCCAGTCGGAAGTGATGCGGAAGGAATCACGGTCTGCAATCGATCTGACTCTGGATGCCGCCCTCGAGGCGATAGCACATGCGGGCCTGGATAGTTCGGAGATCGACGGCCTCTCCTCCTATCCTGGCGTGCGGAAGGATATCTCTCCCGGGTTTGGCCCTGTCTCCTTAGCCGATGTAAAGAACGCGCTTGGACTTCGACTGAATTGGCATTCGGCAGGATGGGAGGGGCCGGCGCAGGCCGGGGCAATCGTCAACGCCTGTGCTGCCGTCGCCAGTGGGCTGTGTAACCACGTGCTGGTATTTCGCACCGTGACCGAGGCCTCCTCCGTCACAGGAGAGCGCAAAGCCAGTGTGTCAGGCACGGGAGGCGATCGCATTTCAGGTCCGTTTCAATGGATGGTGCCCTTCAAGGGTTACTCCGCAGTCAATACTGTGGCGCTCTACGCTCAGCGACACTTTCACGACTTTGGTACTACCCGGCAAACTCTGGGGGAAATCGCGACAAACAATCGGCGCAATGCTGCGTTGAATCCAAAAGCGGTGTTCACAGAGCCGCTGAATATGGGTGATTACCTTGAGGCCCGCATGATCAGTTCGCCGCTGTGTTTGTTCGATTGTGATGTCCCGGTCGATGCGAGTACGGCGATTGTCGTATCCAGAGCTGAAGCGGCCACGGAGGTGAGCGACCCCATTTATCTTGAGGCCTTGGGCAGTGCGCTTCATGGTCAGGATTCTTGGGACAACTTTTCGCCAGATCTCACTGAAATGGCTGCCCACGACGCCGCCGCCGCGATGTGGTCGCAGACGGATTTGACGCCGGCAGATGTCGAAACAGCGCAGCTATACGACGGCTTCTCGATGTTAACGCTGTCCTGGATAGAGGCTCTGGGGTTCTGCGGTAAAGGGGAAGCCAAAGATTTTCTGATGGGCGGCGGCAATATATCCCGCGATGGCCTGCTGCCACTCAATACCAATGGTGGTCAGCTGTCCGGCGGCCGAACCCACGGATTTGGCTATTTCTATGAGGCGATCTTGCAAATGAGGGGAGAGGCGGGCGAGCGGCAGTTAGCCCGTAAGCCACGCGTTGCTGTTGTCGCAAATGGCGGTGGGCCACTCGGATCTTGTTTTCTTCTTAGGACAGGCTAACACCTGCCCGAGCGGATGCCTTAATGATCAGTAACACGTATTGCGCTACATCCGTATCGCGCCATCCAGACGGATCGTTTCACCGTTTAGATACGGGTTTTCTACGATCTGGGTAGCCAGCAACGCGAATTCTTCTGGTTGCCCCAGGCGCTTGGGATACTGTACGAGCCGCTCCAGGCCCTGGCGAAAATCTTCTGGCATGGCCATCATCGCCGGTGTGCCCATCAACCCCGGTGCAATCACATTAACGCGAACACCCAGCTCCGCAAGATCACGGGCGATCGGCAGGGTCATACCCACAATGCCTGCCTTGCTGGCACTGTAGGCAGCTTGACCCTTTTGGCCATCCATGTACGCCACTGAGGCGGTATTGATGACGACCCCTTTCTCCTCGCCCTCGTTGGTGCTCATCTTTTCCACAGCGAGACGCAAGACGTTGAAGG
>WTJD01000253.1 GCA_011524975.1 Lysobacterales bacterium | reverse complement strand
CATGATAGTAGCTGTATATGACAGAATTGTTACAGAGGATTTGCCGGGGGTTGGATGATTTCTGCGGCTACCTGCCCGCGAATAAGCACCCACTCAATATCCACGCGAGGGGCAGCTCTTATTTTTCCCAATTGACCGGTTCCGACGCGCGCCAGAAATACCAACTGGCCGCGGTTCTGAACGGCTTCAGATGGCGGGTGCGTTCCATCACTTCCTCCGGCCCCGGCAGCTGTTCAAGGCGGTAAACCGCCCGTACACCCTTTTGAACACCGAGGTCGGCAGCCGGCATGATGTCCGGCCGACCCATGTCGAACATGAGATACATCTGGGCGGTCCAGGGGCCAATGCCTCTTACCTGGCACAGGGATTCAATCACCTGGTCGTCGTTCAGCCGCCCCAGCCGCCCTCTTGAGGGTACCGTGCCGGAAAGGCATTTCTCGGCCAGGTCCTTGATGGACAATGTCTTGGCCCGGGAAAGCCCCACTGAACGCAACTGATCAAAACTGAGCTCAACCGTCTCAAGCGCCGTGGGCCGCCCATCCGTGAATAGCTGCTCGAAGCGCCCATGAATGGTGCCCGCGGCCTTGCCGGACAGCTGCTGGTAGGCGATGGCCCGGGCCAGCGCTGC
Organism: Lysobacterales bacterium; assembly: GCA_011524975.1. Lineage (GTDB taxonomy): Bacteria > Pseudomonadota > Gammaproteobacteria > Xanthomonadales > SZUA-36 > WTJD01. Next base: position 24,583 of record WTJD01000253.1, on the reverse strand, counting down.
AAATACGTCCGAGGAATCACTCTGGCGCATTCGTGCCTTGCCGAAGATATCGATGAAAATCGCCAAATCCCGGCAATTCGATGACAGGTGCGCGACGGCCTCTGCCCAATTGAAACGCAGGCGGCTCATGGCCGCCTGCGTGTTTCCCGAGCAATGCCATTCAACACATTGCTGCTGATGCGGGTCACTCCCTCAGTAACGACGTTCGGCCTCGTCCCGCATGGGTGCCTCAGGCGCGGCCGCAGACTCCACCGGCCGCAATGGTGAGAAGGCCGCCTTACCCTTGCTGCCGTTGCCCATGTAACTCTGGATCGGGTTGAAGGAATATACCCACAGGGCAGATGCCTGCGCGTCTTCTTCACCCATGGCCATCGGGTGGTAACTGTTGGTCAGCCATAGCGGCAGCTGGCTGGAGTAGTTGGGGTGCAGGAAGAACCCACTTTGCCCGCCGGGCAGGACCTGTACCGCGTCGATCCTGTCAGCGCCAATGTTGCCCACGAAACGGCGATTGGGGCCATTGCCGAACATGAATCCATTCAGCGTGCTGGCCCGTGGGTTGTGGTCGGAGTCATCCACCACCTCGTAACCACCCTGGCGCGCCAGTCCGGGCAAACCTTCGCCCAGATCCATAAATCCGCCGCCATTGGGGATGTTGAACGGATCCGAGTTGAACGGGTGGTCAAACACGATGCGATGCAACTTACCCCAACGGTAATCCATGACGTTCAGGGAATTGCCGAACGCCGGGGCGAATTCATCGGAGGCCAGTAATTCCAGCGCCTGCGCCAGGCTGCCCTGGACGGTGGCCTCGAAGCCCTGCGAGAAGAAAGGAATGCCGGAGGCGCCCACGCCACCCCGGGTCGGGTAGTTCTCCAGGTGATGTTTAAAGGCATTCCATGCCAGGGAGCCGGGCGGCCGATAGTCGCCCAGTCCGATGGCCGTCAGGGTGGCATCGATCGTGTTGGCGATCAGCCGGCTGCGCCACAATGCGAAGATGGTGGCCGCGGCGCTGTTCCTGATCTCGGTCTCATCGGGCATGGATTCCATCATCGGATCATCACCCGCATCGTAGCCCTCGGGGATGCCGGTCGGGGTGCTGTAATCCCAGGTCGAGAGCACATCCAGCGCCTGCGAGATGGGGTGCTCAGGCGGCAATTGCAGGCCCTCGAAAGCCGGCATCAGCATGGGCAGGATCAGCTCAGCATCCAGCATCTGCGCGTTGCCTTGCAGTTCCTGCATCATTTCCATGGTGATCGGCATATCCGAATCCACCCAGGATTTAACCGTCCGGTCAATCCTGCCCATCCGGTAGCCACTGGCATAGCCCGCGTTCAGGTAGTAAATACCGTTACCGCCCGGACGCAGCTGGTTCAGCGTGTTGTTGTCCAGCGAGATGCCGATCGGGTCATTGTTCGCGTTGTTGACGAAGCCGGATGCCGGGTTGGTCACGTTGGGCATCTCGTCGAACGGCAGTATCTCGAAGGGCAGTGTCTGGTGCGGCTGCGGATTCTGGACCGGCAGCCATTCATTGTTCAGGGCGCCGGTGCCATCACGGATGAAGAACGGCGGCAGGCCCTCAACCGTTCCAGCGGCCAGGTCCTCCCGGATCGGATTCTCCGAGGTGGTGAAGTAGGCGATATTTCCGTCCCTGTCCGCGTACAGCACATTCTGGATACCGGTATCGAAAAACTGCAGACCTTCCTTGAATTCCTCCATGGTGTCGGCCTGGTTGATCCGTCGAATGAACTCGGCTTCGAACGTGGCGCCCAGGCCCGTGTTCTGCGCGGTCAGGGCGGTGGAGTCATCGAGAAACTCGATGATCGGGCCGTTGTAGCGGCGCGGCACCAGGAAAGAAATGCCACCACCATCCAGAGGCACGGACGCGCGATCAACATTGTCTTCAACTTCATCACCAACCACGTTCACAAAATAGCTCTGGTAGACCGCCTGGATAGGCTCAGGCACGCCGTCATGAACCGTGTGCGTGGGGAACGGCAGGCTGCCCGTGGCCAGGATTTCATCAGCAAAGAAATCGGTCACATCCAGGGGATTGACCGTAAAGCCCCAGCAGGCAAATTTACTGCAACCCAACAGAACGCCCGGCGTGCCCGGCACCACCATGCCGTTGACATGCCAGGGTTCACCATCCACCGGGTAAACCAGCTGCGCCTCATGGAAGGTTGCGGGCGTGTTGAGCGTGATATGGGGGTCGTTGGCCAGCATAGGATCACCGGTGGCGGTGTGCTCGCCGCCGATCACCCACATGTTAGAGCCGGCAAATTTGGTCATGTGTTGCAGGGATTCCAGGAATCCCCCAGCCGAATCCACTTTTTCGCGGTAGCTCTTGGCCAGTGCCAGCATGTTGTCCGGCACACGGAGCTGGTTGAGGTCAGCACCGGCCGTCCGGCTTTTGCCATCGGGACCGCCCGATTCCGTACTGGCCTGCCCGATACCGCCAATGCTGCCCAAAAATCCGGGCACACTGACCCGGTCATCCGCGGGCGCCTGGCGATGAGTATCCTCGAAAAACAGCGCGGCACCGCTGAAGCCCCCGACATCTCCGGCGAAATTGTAGGCGCCCAGGGTGATGGTCCGGTCGATATCCCCGAGGCTCAGTGAAAATACGGCCGACAGGCCTTTGACCACCAGCATGGTGTCCAGCGGCGTCCAGGGTTCCACCGAGGTCAACTCAAGAACAGAATACTCGGCCGGCAGGGGGTTGCTGGCCAGGTAGATATTGACGCCGTTCGCATAGGCTTGCAGCACCCCGCGTGACTCCGCGCCCAGGGCCTGCCACGAGGCCAGCGCCGCGCGTCCGAGGCCAAAGGTCCGGAACTGGATGTCGGAACTCAGTGCCGCTGCACCCACCAGTTCAGCCGCGCGGCCGGCGGCCGCCTTGCGGTTCAGATCCATCTGGAAAAAACGATCCCGCGCGTGCAGGTATCCCAGGACGAAGACAGCGTCTTGCTCGGACTCGGCCACGATGGACGGTATGCCCAGCGCATCTTCATATACCGTGACCGTCGCACTCAGGCCCGGCAGGTTGTAATCGACCGTTTCAGCCTGGATGGACGAACTGGCGCCGAACAGAAATATCAGCACAAGCATTGCCGTGCAGTGGTGTCGAATCGCTGTTTTGCATGATTGGAACATGAAGACCCCCGTTGGTCTGGTGATCGAGCGCCAAATAGGCGCTTCCCGGATTCCGCTAAGGATATACGCTCAGACGACGCCTGACCAATATCTTCAGATCAAAGCGCTCAATCGCGCAGCCATCCGAAAACCATCACCAGCCAGGCCACCATCAGCAGCAGGCCGCCCGTGGGCGCCAGATTGAAGGTGCTCTCAATACCCAGCGCGACCCGGGCATAAATGCTGCCGCTGAACAGCACGATGCCCAGGAACAGCATTCCAGCGGCCAGCACTAACCCACGCGAGGGTGCCTGTTGCAGGCGAATGCCCACCATCAACAACACCAGCGAATGCACGAGATGCAGCAGGCTGGCCGACTGCCAGGCACGATAGTTGGCGGGATCGTCCATTCCCGGCACCGCATGGGCGCCGATCGCTGCCAGCACCACGCCGGTAAAGCCGGTCAGGCCGGCCAGAATAACGACAAAACGCCCACCCATCATCCGCCGGATGGCTGTTGGGCATCTTCCAGTGGCTGAAGCAGGGATTCAGACCGCTGGGTCAGTGTCTGGAATTTGTATTCGGGAATTTGGAACTGCCAACGGGCGACGCGACGGTTGAACGCGTCCGCTGCCGCCTGCAGATTCTCCACATCAGGGGTGGCCGACTCCGCGTCAGCGGCAGGCTCAGTCGCTCTCGCGGGCACCGAGGCTTTCGCTGTGATCCATGCTGCATCGTCGTCCTTCCAGGCCTTAAGGGTGTATTCAATGCCGTCAAAGGTCAGCAACCTCAGTCGCACGGTGGCATCCGCTGTCGGGGCTCCGACCGGCGATACATGGTCCATATTCAGCCCCGACAATGCCCCACCCAGTGCATTGACCGACCAACTGGAAGAAATTTCGCGCCCTTCCGGCAGGCTCTTCAGTGTGAAATCCGTATCCGCGCTGGTGGCTTTGGCGGCAAGCACCCAATCGCCATCGGGATGGATAATCTCGACTTCAGCCACAGCATTGGAGGCCACGTCTGCGATCTCACGCATGGCCCATTCGACCGCGGTTCGAGCGGTTGTGAGCTCACGGTCAATCAGCAGGCTCGTGGCGCTATCAGCCAGACGCACATACTGTCCCGACCGGGTTGTCGCGCTGTTACCCACAACCAGCCCATGCCGCTCGCCGCCGGCTTCGAATTCCAGCAGCAGCCCTCCGGCGCCAGGCATCGAAGGGTCCTCCACGCCCAGGCGCGAATAATATTGGGGGTTGTCGGTCTTCAGTTCGATGACCTCGGCCTGGGCCAGGTCGGCCAGCAGCGTCCGCAGGCGTTCCCAGTCAGCCGGGTATCCTGCAAGCGCGTCCACTTGCCACTGCGCGTCACGACGCGTCAGCCGCAGCTCGCCCTCAACGCTCACGATCCGAAGCCACTCAACGTCGTTGACCCAGGTTTCAGCCAGGGGGAACAGCGGCCCGAGATTCGCGTCCGGGTCGTCGCTGGTCCTCTCCGGTACCAGCAGCGCCGCAAGCAAGGCAACAACCATGGTCAGTATCAGCAGAAAAGAAAAATGTTTTTTGCTCATCCTCACGCGCTCCTGTGCCGACGGCGCCGCACATGACTCAACAACAAGGCGACCACGATGACCAGGGCCGGTACCAGGGCGATGTTGATGACCTTCAAGCGGGTGCTGAGCGCGTCGATGTCCCGGTCGAGGCTGTGGCGCACTTCCCTGAGTTCTTTGCGAATCTGCAAGCGCTGGTCGACAAATCGCTGTATTTCATCCTGCTGCGCCTCGCTCAGCACGGTCAGGTCAGCGTCATCGCGAACCGACTGCATTTCGGTCAGCTTGCGCTCGGTCTCCTCCAGTTCGCGTTGCAGTTTTTCCTCGGTCACGCGAAATTCCTTTTCGGCCAGCAGACGCAATGCAGCGACCCGGTCGAACGGGCGCGTCGAGGTGGCTCGGGTGCGGATGCTGATCAGGTCCTGGGAGCCCAGCAGATGGTCTACGCCGTTGATCACCAGGCTGCCGTTGTCGGCGAATGAATTGACCAGCGTCTGGCCCAGAAAATTCTGCTTCTGCACCCACAAACGGTCCGTCAGGATATCGGTATCGGCAAAGACCACGATGTTGATTCCCGCATCGGTGGCCGAGGCGCGATGGAGGTTGGGGTCCTGCCCCTCCGGGGGGCGTTCAAAGGCCGACCGCGCGGGACCGCTCAGCCTGGCCGCGACCGGATAGCGATCACCGCTCGGTTTGAACCCATCGAGCAGGTCCAGGGGATTGGACAGGAAACGCAGGCGCGATGCATCCAGCGGCGCCGCATTTTCACTGGTCCTGATCAGTGGCTCAAACCGCGTGTCGGTATCCGGGATCGGCGTCAGCCAACCCGAGGAGGCCATATTGATGGCTTCCAGGTCCGCCGTGATCATGTCCGAGTCATTTAAACCGTCACGGTCCATGGAGAGAATACCCAGGTGGCGAACCGGCGGCGTGCCGGGGCCCACGCTGACCTGGAGCGCGTATTGCAGATCGCCAATAACCTGGGCGGGATCATAGCTGACGCCCCATGCCGCCAGCATGCTTTCCAGGTTGGAACTGCTGCCGGCATTGAGCCGGGCCATCGGATCGGAGGGATCACCCCCGGTATCCGACTCGGCGAAGGGGTCCAGGAAGAGCATCAGGCGGCCGCCGCCCAGCACAAACTGATCGATTTGGTATCGCAAGGCTTCGCTGAGATCACGCGGATGGGCCAGGAACAGGAGGTCGATGTCTGCCGGAAGGCTGTCGGCGGTCGCGGGAATGGTTTCCAGTTCGAAAAGCTGATCAAGCTGGTCATAAATCACCCAGGCCTCGCGCACGCTTTGACTCATCGGGTCGAACCCTGGCCCCATATCCAGGCTGGTCAACAGGCCCACTTTCTGCTGCTCGGGCCGCGAAAGGGTTGCGATCATCTTGGCCAGGTCATATTCGAGAAACTGTTCCTTGGACGGCTGCAAAAACGACATGACCTGCACGTCATCCAGGCTGTTGGTGCCCACCAGTCCAAAGTAAAGCGACTCGCCGCCGGTGCCAACGGGAACGGCCTGCAGGCCAAAACCGGCCGCCTCATCCTCCTCTGGCGAAAAAGGCAGCGGATTGATTCGACGGATGGTCAAGCGGCCGTTACTGCGCTCGGCCAGTTCATCCAACATCTCACCCACCCACTTGGCGTAGTCCCTGATCTGGGGAAACTCCCGGCTTGCCTGCTCGGAAAAGAACAACCGGACGGTCACGGGCTCTTCCAGGGAAGAGAGAATGTTTTCAGTGCCAGCGCTCAACGTATATTGCCTGTTCTCCGTCAAATCCAGGCGCCATCCCCTGAGCAAACCCTCGGAGAGGATGACCAAGGCGATAAACAGCACCAGCAACAGGGCAATGGAACCGGCCGAGAACAACGATTGTCGTCTGATATTCATGTCGATGCCCCCTCAGTCCGCTTTTCTCAGTTCCAGCACAATGACATTGGCCAACAGCCAGAAGCCCGCCACCAGAACGAAGTAAACGAGGTCGCGCAGGTCGATAACACCGCGGGATATGTCACTGTAATGGGACAGAAAACTCAGGCTGGCAATGCCATCCAGGAGGAATTGCGGCGCCCAGCCGCTGAACACGTTCATCACCATGGGTAATCCGCTGAGCAAAAACACGAAGCAGGCAGCGACTGACAGGATGAAGGCGATCACCTGGCTTCGGGTGACGGCGGACATGCACGAACCGATGGCCAGCATGCCCCCTGCCATCAACCAGCTGCCGGCGTAGGCAGCCAGAATCACGCCATTGTCGGGATCGCCGAGATAGTTCACGGTCACCCAGATGGGCACGGTGAGCAGCAGCGCCAGGCCGAGAAAAAGCCAGGCCGCAAGGAACTTCCCCAGCACGGCTTGACCCGTTGTGACCGGCAGGGTCAACAGTAACTCGATGGTTCCCGCCCTGCGCTCCTCTGCCCACAGGCGCATGGAAATGGCGGGCACCAGAAACAGGTACAGCCACGGGTGAAAGCGGAAAAAAGGCTCCAGGTCGGCCAGGCCGCGCTCGAAAAAACCGCCCAGGTAAAAGGTAAAGACACCGTTCATCACCAGGTAAATTACGATGAACACATAGGCCACCGGCGTGGCGAAGTATCCGGCGAGTTCCCGTCTGAGTATGGTCGTCACAGCTTCCATCAGGCTGACTCCCCCTGTGTGATCATCCGAAACACCTCATCCAGACGCCCCGCCTCATAACGCAACTCTGAGACGGCCCATCCATGCTCTGCAACGCTGCGGGAAACGGCGTCGAACAGGCCCGCTCCCGCCGGAAAGACCGTCAACTCACCCTCCTTCACCTCGGCGCGCGCCACTTCAGGCAACTCGCTCAGGACACTCGCGATGCGCCGAACATCATCAGCCGCCAGGGTCACCGCGTTGTGATAGCGCGAACGGGCAATCAGGCCGGCTGGCGTATCATCCGCCAACAGGCGCCCCTGCGAGATGATCATGACCCGGTTACACAAGGCCTGCACCTCCTCCAGGATATGTGTCGAAATCACGATGATCTTGTCACTCGCCATTTCGGCGATGAGTTTCCGGACTTCATGCTTTTGGTTCGGGTCCAGGCCATCCGTGGGCTCATCCAGGATCAGCACGGCCGGGTCATGAATAATGGCCTGCGCCAGGCCAACGCGGCGGCGAAAACCCTTGGACAGGGTATCGATCACCTGGTGCCGGACGCCCGCGAGATTGAGCCTGTCCACGACTCGCTCGCAGGCAGTGTGAACCTCGCGCGCGGGAATGCCTCGGGCGCGCGCCACGAAGAGGAGGAAATCCAAAACGGTCATCTCACCGTAACTGGGCGCGCCTTCCGGCAGGTAGCCCAAGCAGCGACGGGCCGCGAGCGAGTCAGCCACCACGTCGTGGCCGTTGATCCGGGCGCTGCCCGCGGTTGGCGCCAGAAATCCGGTCAGCATTTTCATGGTGGTGGATTTTCCGGCCCCGTTAGGGCCCAGGAAACCAAGCACCTGGCCGGGCTCCACGGTGAAACTGAGATCGTCCACCGCCTTCAGGTGGCCGTAATGCCTGCTCAATGACTTCACTTCGATCATGTCAAATCCCGTCCCCCGGATAGATTTCGATGATATGCCCCGCGCCAGCGCGGCCGCCCATTTCGGACGCTGTCCGATATTTACGGTTCTGCCGCATTTTTTTCAAGCGTCTGCTCCTCTTATCCAGCGATAATGACCCTGCCGCGGGGGTTTTGTTCCCGTCGGCCTGCGTGACTTCTGTCACTGGCGGCAGGCTGCAACCCCCACTATGTTATGAGTCAGATCAGACGGAGAAAAATCATGAGTATGTGGACAGCCATTGCTTTGATTTGTGTTGCCGGCATTATCGGCGAGGCCTATCGGCATCGTCAGAAGTACGCTGGCAGCGAGGAAACCGGCGAAAAACTCGACGCCCTGAATCAGCGCATCGAACAGCTCGAAGGTGATCTGCGCAAGCGGGTGGAGGTGCTCGAACGCATTGTCACCGACAGCAAGGCAGACCTGAAACGCCAGTTCGACCACCTCGACAAGGCGTCCTAGTGCGAGCTCCGGCAGCACGGGCCGGAGCCACTGTCAGACAAATCCCAGTTCGAATGCTTTAAGCACGGCCCGCGTGCGGTCGCGCACGCCCAGTTTCGAGAGAATATTGGAGACGTGGTTCTTGACCGTGCCCTCCGCCACGCCCAGCGACTTGGCGATCTCCTTGTTACTGTAACCGCCGGCCATTAATCTCAGAATCTCAGTCTCCCGTTCCGTCAGCGGGTCAGGCCTGTCCAACGCGGAAAAATCCGTGTTCATTCTCTTCAGGCCCTTGAGCAGTCGCTCCGTCACGGCCGGTTTGACAATGGAGCCGCCGCCGGCAACGGTTTTGACCGCATCCACCAGATCCTCCAATGACACGTCTTTCAGCAGGTAACCCTTGGCGCCGTGCTTGATGCCCGCCAGCACCAATTCATCATCATCGAATGTCGTCAGGATAATGGTTGGGGGCAACTGACCCGAACCGTTCAGTTTGGCAAGCACATCCACGCCGGAAAGTCCGGGCATGCGCATGTCGAGCAGAACCACATCCGGCTTGACTTCCGGAATCAGGCGTATGGCCTCCGCACCATCGGGCGCCTCCGCGATCACCTGGATCTCTTCCGAGAGCTCCAGCAGGTTACGTACGCCCTGGCGCACCAGCGTCTGGTCGTCGACCAGCATTACATCAATCATGTCACCGTCTCCGTTGGCAGCCAGGCGTGCAGGGCAAAACCCTGGCCCCGGCCAGATTCCAATTCCAGTTTACCGCCTAGCTGTGACAAACGCTCGCTGATGCCCTGCAAGCCGTTCCCAGGCTGGAGCTTATCGACGCCGTGGCCGTCATCGCGCGCGCTTAAAGCGATCCCATCATGCCCCGTGGAGATCCGAATCCACAAGTTGCGCGCCCGCGCGTGACGCACGCTGTTGGTGATGATCTCCTGCGTACATCTCAGCAGCAAGCGCGCGCGCAAAGGGTCTGTCAAAACGAGGTCCGCCGGCAAATCCAGGTGAATTTGCGGCTGGGGAACACCCTCGATCAAGGTCCGTAAGGCCTGCGAAAAATTCACCATATCGTCCTGGCGCATATCGCTGACCACTTCCCGAACGTCCGCCAGCAGCAGCTTGGCCAATGACCGCGCCTGCTCAACATGCTCCAGCGCTTTGCCCTCTATCAGGTGCGTGGCGACCTCCAGATTCAGGGTCAGCGCCGTCAGATGATGCCCGACCAGGTCATGTAATTCGCGGGCGATGCGAACCCGCTCCGCGATCCGGGTATTTTCTCTCAGCAAGGCCTGCGTGGCCCGCAGTTCCGAGTTGACCTTGCTCAGTTCGTCTCTTGCCTCCTTCTGTCGCAGCGCGGCCATCGAACCCATGAAAGCAAACAACGACATGCCCAGGAACAGGCCCGCAGTGAGCGAGGCATCGGTCAGCGTGCGCTCAGGCACGTGGCTCACAATCGCGGCCAGCAGCACATTCTGCCCCACCAGCCAGATGATCGCGGGCGTTGGCTGCATGAGCCAGGGCAGCAGACCCGCAAGAATCAGCAACAAAATGCCACCCAGCGCTGATTCGCTGACCGCGCTGACACCCAGCGCACAACCGGTCAATACCAGGACATAGGCCACGCGGCGCACCAGCGAGGTCTCGCCGGGCAGGTATCTGAGAATGTTCAGATAGAGGATGCCAAATAAGCCGTGAAAGACCCACCACTCAACGATCTGGATGCTGGACAGCGACTCCTCTCTCAAAACATCTATGAGAAATAGCGGGATTGCCGCGCACGCCCAGGTGAACAGCCCTGCGTAACGCAACAGTTCAACCGGCCTGTTTTTAGCTTTCAACGCGTCCATGAATCATCAGGTCTCTTACTTGCAGATCAGCCGCCCAGCAAGATAATAGCGTGCATCTCAGCAAATTGGATGGCTCAACAGTCATGCCCGGTCAAAGCCCCCAGGACAAGGCCCCAATGCAAAGACCCTCCCGAGTGGACAGGCTGGCAGATTCAAAACGCTCATCGCTGCGCGACTTGCTGGGCCGCTTCGGGCTCGAACTGGTCGTCATTGCAGCCGATGCACCCATCGAGGGCAGTTTTTGGGGTGACGAAGAGGCCGGGCTGATCGAACACCGCGTCCTGGTGAGAGACGACACGCCCATCCATTCGATCCTGCACGAAGCCTGCCACTATATCTGCATGACGCCTGACCGGCGTCAGCAGCTGGACACCGATGCCGGCGGGGATTACGACGAGGAAAATGCGGTGTGTTATCTGCAAATTCTGCTGGCGGATCAGCTGGCGGGTTTTTCCCGTGAAAAAATGATGACCGATATGGATGCCTGGGGCTACAGCTTTCGTCTTGGCAGTGCCAGGGCCTGGTTCGAACGCGATGCCGATGACGCTCAGGCCTGGCTGCGGGAAAAAGGCCTGGTCGGCCGCGATGACCATATTCTGTGGCAACTCAGGACAGCCTGATTCAAAAAGGCAGCCATCCCTGCCGCCAGGCAAAGAAGGCAGCCACCGCCAGCGCAGCCGGCAGCAGCCAGGGCCAGACCAGTGGCCTTTTCGATATCGCCGCATCGGTGAGCACCCGTTCGGGCCGCATTCCGGGGGCCTGCAAAACCCAGCGGCAAGCGCCGATTCGCAACTCGTCTCCGGGTGAGAGCACCTGCTCGGTGATCGGCACGCCGTTGCACAGCGTCTCGTGACCTGCTTCCAGGCTGAGGGCCGTGACCACACCCTCAGGCGACACACGAATTTCCACATGCCGGCCAGCCACACCCTGCCCTTCGACAGTGACCTCGCAGCTCGCATCGCCCCCAATGACGGTCACGTCTTGTAATGAAAAAACCTGGTTGATCACCGGGCCGGACGCCCCTTTGAGACGATACATGACTACTTATCCGCCCCCACATTGCCTTTCGCGGGCACAAGCAGGGCGACGGCCATGGCGGCAATCCCTTCGCCACGCCCGCACCAACCCAGGCCCTCGGTGGTCGTGGCCTTGACGGATACAGCGTTTTTTTCCAATGCCAGATCAGCCGCGAGATGCGTTCTCATCAAGGCGGCGTGCGGCGCAATCTTTGGCTGCTCGCAGACCACAGTCACATCGAGGTTGGCGGTCCGCAGACCGGACTGACTCACGAGGTTTGCCACTCGTCGCAGCAGGTCGCGGCTGTCGGCCTCGGCCCAGCGAGGGTCAGACGGCGGAAAATGAACCCCGATATCCCCCAATGCAGCGGCGCCCAGCAAAGCGTCACACACGGCGTGCAACAGCACATCGCCGTCGGAATGCGCCTTCAGCCCCCGGGAATACGGGATTTTCACACCGCCGAGCGTGACATGATCACCCGGACCAAACGCGTGAACATCGAAACCCTGCCCAATTCTCATTCAAAGCCCCCCGCTGGACGGTCACGATTCGAAAGCCACAACTCGACAAAATCAATGTCGTCCGGGTGGGTAATCTTGACATTCGCGGGTGAGCCCATGACCAGAGCCGGACGGGCCCCGGCACGCTCCATGGCCGCGGCCTCATCGGTGGGCGAATGACCCGCCTCCAGCGCGTCCGCCATGGCGCTGATGAGGCGATCGAGCGGAAACAGCTGGGGGGTTTGAGCCAGCCACAGTTCCTCCCGGCTCACGGTATCGGCGATGCGGCCATCGCCGTCACTGAGCTTCAAAGTATCTCGTACCGGAATAGCCAGGATCGCCCCATCGGGCTGCTCCAGCCCCTGCCTGAGCAAGCGTCTGAGACAGTCGCGCGGCAGGCAGGGCCGCGCCGCATCATGCACCAGCACCCATTGTGCGCCAGGGTCATGCTGGCGAATGGCCTCCAGCCCGTTCAACACGGAACGGGCCCTCGTGGAGCCGCCCGGGGCTGTGCGGACTTCTGGATACCGGTTGCCGACGGTTTCCTGGAAAGATTCATCATCCTCCGACAACACCACGGTAATACCGGTAATGCGCGGCTCGGAACGGAGAATGTCTATCGCGTGCAACAGCACCGGCTGACCCGCGACCGGCGCATATTGCTTGAGCAACGCGTCACCGAACCGCTGGCCCTTCCCCGCAGCGGGCAGGAGCGCGTGGATGGCTGGATTATCCGTTGTCATTATCCTGGTTCTCCGGCGCAGGCACGACCTGGTAAAACTCTTCCCCCTCCTTGATCAACCCGAGCTCGGACCGGGCACGCTCTTCCACGGCCTGCAGCCGCTCTCGCAGATCTTCCACCTCCGCGCGAAGTTCAGCATTGCGCGTTTCCAGGGCGGTGTTTCTCTCCGTCTGCTCAGCCACGCGGGCCTCGAGCCGACGGACATCGGCAGCCCCCCCTTCACCAAACCATAACTTGAACTGGAGCAAAACCAGAACAATCAGCAGTAGGGCGATCAGCCAGCGCATCGATTCCTCAGAGATTCAACCCCGGGATGTGCCTGAATGCCGCCTTGCCGGCAAAGCGCGCGTCCGCCCCAAGCATCTCCTCGATGCGCAGCAGCTGGTTGTACTTGGCCACCCGGTCCGACCTGGATAAAGACCCGGTTTTGATCTGGGTTGCCGAACAGGCCACCGAGAGATCGGCAATGGTGGTGTCCTCGGTCTCGCCCGAACGGTGCGATACCACGGCGCCGTAGCCAGAGTCGGCAGCCAGCCGGATCGCATCGAGGGTCTCGGTCAGTGTGCCGATCTGATTCAACTTGATCAGGATGGCATTGGCCACGCCAAGGTCAATACCACGCTGGAAAATCTCGGTGTTGGTCACAAAAAGATCATCACCGACGAGTTGGCAGTGACCACCGGACAGGCGGGTGTGAATCGCCCATCCGTCCCAGTCGTTCTCCGCCAGGCCGTCCTCGACCGTAATGATCGGGTATTGCTGAATCCAGCTTTCAAGATACTCGGCAAATGCCTCGGACTCGAAGGCGCGCTGCTCCGAATCCAGAAAGTAGCGCCCGTCCCGGTAAAACTCAGAAGAGGCCACGTCCAGGCCCAGGTAAACCTCGTCGCCAACCCGGTATCCTGCTTTCTCCGTGGCCTCGAGGATCACCTCCACGGCCGCTTCGTTGGAATCCAGATCGGGCGCGAAACCGCCCTCGTCACCCACGGCGGTGTTCAGGCCGCGCGATTTCAACACCGATTTGAGCGCGTGGAAAATTTCAACGCCACAGCGTAATGATTCCGAGAATCGATCAAACCCCGCCGGAAGAATCATGAACTCCTGCATGTCCACGCTGTTATCCGCGTGCGCGCCGCCATTGATGATATTCATCATCGGCACAGGCAAGGTGATTGCGCTTTCGCCAGCCAGCCGTGCCCACAAAGGTTTGCCCTCGTGCGCGGCCATGGCGTGCGCTACCGCCATCGACACGCCCAGCAACGCATTGGCGCCCAGGCGTCCCTTGTTGGCCGTTCCATCCAGTTCGATCAAGAAGCGGTCGAGGCCGGCCTGGTCCGCGACATTCAAACCCATGATCGCTTCAAGCACAGGACCATTTACGTTGGCAACCGCCTGCCGCACGCCTCTGCCGAGGTATCGGTCGGTATCGCCGTCGCGCAACTCAATGGCCTCGTGAGCGCCGGTGGAAGCACCTGACGGTACTGCCGCTCTGCCGAAGGCACCGGAGTCGAGGGTCACATCGACTTCCAGGGTGGGATTACCGCGTGAATCGAGAATTTCACGCGCATGCATGGATGAAACGTGTGGCATAGAGAGAGTCCTTGATAAAAAAACTTAGACCAGCTGCTCCAGCAGCCGCGTGGATTTAACCGATCGGTCCAATGCTTTGAGCACGGTCAGTAATTCTTGCATGTGCTCGAGCGGCCAGGCGTTGGGGCCGTCGCTCAACGCCTGCTCAGGGTTTGGATGGGTTTCCATGAACAAACCCGAGACGCCGACAGAGACGGCGGCGCGCGCCAGGACGGGTATGAATTCCCGTTGCCCACCGGAAGCGGTGCCCTGCCCCCCTGGTAATTGAACGGAATGCGTGGCATCGAACACCACCGGGCTCCCGGTATCGCGCATGATCGCAAGCGAGCGCATGTCGGACACCAGGTTGTTGTAGCCGAAAGACACCCCGCGCTCGCAGACCATGATGCGGTCATTGCCTGTCGACCTCGCCTTGTCGACGACATTTTTCATTTCCCACGGGGAGAGAAACTGGCCCTTTTTGATATTCAGCGGCCGTCCGGCGCTGGCGGCTCTCAGGATAAAATTGGTCTGGCGACACAGAAATGCCGGTGTCTGAAGCACATCGGCCACCTCCGCTACCGCCGACATATCGGTATCCTCATGCACGTCAGTGAGCACCGGAACACCCACCTGGCGCTTGACCTCGGAGAGAATCCGCAAGCCTTCCTCAACGCCCGGCCCACGGAAGCTGGACCCGGAAGAGCGGTTGGCCTTGTCGAATGACGACTTGTAGATGAACGGGATCTCCAGCCCAGCCGTCAGTTCGCGAAGCTGGCCGGCCGTGTCAATGGCCAACTGCTCGGATTCGATAACGCATGGGCCCGCGATCAGGAACAGCGGGCGGTCAATACCAACCGAAAAGTCACAGAGCTTCACAGGCTGCTGGCCTCCCTTGAGAAACCGATGTCCCTGGCGGCCAGTGCCGCCTCGATGAACCCGGTGAACAAAGGATGGCCGTCCCTGGGCGACGAGGTGAATTCGGGATGAAACTGGCAGGCCAGGAACCACGGATGGTCCTCCAGCTCTATCATCTCGACCAATGTGCCGTCCATGGACCGCCCGGACAGCACCATGCCGTGCTGCTCAAGCACCTCGGAATAGTGATTGTTGAATTCATAACGGTGTCGATGACGCTCCGTGATGACCTCGTCCTGGTACATCCGGTGAGCCAGCGTCCCCGGGGCCAGCCGGCACTCCTGGGCGCCCAGTCTCATGGTGCCGCCCAGATCCGATTCCTCATCCCGCACCTCGACGTTGCCCGAGTGATCCAGCCACTCTGTGATCAGCCCAATCACGGGGTGCGGGCTCCCGGCATCGATTTCAGTGCTGTTGGCGCCGTCGAGTCCGCACACGTTGCGCGCAAACTCCACCACCGCCGCCTGCATGCCATAGCAGATTCCAAGATAAGGAATTCCATTTTCGCGCGCGTAGCGAATGGCCTCCACCTTGCCCTCAAAGCCGCGCTCACCAAAGCCCCCCGGCACCAGGATGGCATCGACTGACTCCAGGCAGGAGACACCCTCATTCTCGATGTCCTCAGACTCCAGCGCGAGTATGTTCACCTTGATCCGGCCGCGCAGCCCCCCGTGCTGCAGCGCCTCGGTCAGCGACTTGTAGGCATCTGCATGGTTGACGTACTTGCCCACCATGGCCACGGTCACCTCGGTATCCGTGTTCTCCATCCGGTCAACCACTTCTTCCCAGTCCGACAGATCGGCATCCCGCGTTACCTCCAGCCCGAGCCGTTCGATCACGATATCGTCAAGTCCCTGCTCGAGCAGCAACATCGGGATCTCATAAATGCCGTGTCGGGCATCCAGCGCCGAAATGACTGCCTTCTTGGGCACATTGGTAAACAGGGCGATTTTGGCTCGCTCGCTTTCGGAAATCTCGTTCTCACAGCGGCAGAGCAAAACATCCGGCTGAATACCGATGGAACGAAGCTCCTTGACCGAATGCTGGGTCGGCTTGGTCTTGGTCTCATTGGCGGCCTTGATGTAAGGGACCAGCGTAAGATGCATGAACATGGCGTCGCGTCCATATTCGACGCCCAGCTGGCGTATGGCCTCGAGAAACGGCAGCGATTCAATATCACCCACCGTGCCTCCGATCTCGATCATGGCGACGTCATACCCCTCGGCAGCGTTCACCACGGACCGCTTGATCTCATCGGTGATGTGAGGAATCACCTGGACGGTCCCGCCCAGATAGTCCCCACGCCGCTCCTTGGCAATGACGTTGTTGTAGATGCGGCCGGTTGTGAAATTGTTCAGCTGGCTCATCCGGGTCCGGACAAAGCGTTCGTAGTGTCCCAGGTCAAGATCGGTCTCGGCGCCATCTTCGGTAACAAACACCTCACCATGCTGAAACGGACTCATGGTGCCGGGATCGACATTGATGTAAGGATCGAGTTTGACCAGGGTCACGCGCAGTCCGCGAGACTCCAGAATGGCGGCGAGTGCAGCGGACGATAAGCCCTTGCCCAAGGAGGAAACCACGCCACCGGTGACGAATACGAAAGATGCCATGCCAGAACCTGAAAATGATTGAAATAGGCCTGGAGCACTATTATACGGAGCCAGGCCCCTTGCCGCGAGAACTGCTTGGGGAATTTTTTGAAATTTTGCGCTGCTTTCGCTCGCTGCGCCTCATGCCGTCCCCGTTTCTTAAGCCGCTCCGGCGCGCTCACGAAACATCCCTTGAGCAGGTCCGTTTTCGGCTATCATTTGCGCCAATGACCGATACACCCCTTCACGGAGAACGTCGCTGACATGAGCTCAGCTCAATACCAGGCCTCAGACATCGAAGTCCTGTCAGGCCTTGAACCGGTGCAACGCCGCCCCGGCATGTACACCGACACCAGCCGCCCCAATCACCTGGTGCAGGAAGTGGTCGACAACAGCGTCGATGAGGCCCTGGCCGGATACTGCCGCAGCATCACCGTTGTCCTTCACGAGGACGGCTCGATCGAGGTCATTGACGATGGGCGCGGCATGCCGGTGGACATCCATCCCGAACACGAGATACCAGGCGTGGAACTGATATTGACCCGCCTGCATGCCGGCGGAAAGTTCTCCGACAAAAACTACCAGTACTCGGGTGGGTTGCACGGAGTGGGCGTGTCCGTTGTCAACGCCTTGTCCAGCGATCTCGAGGTCTGGGTCAAACGGGATGCCGGCGAACACCACATGAAGTTCCGCGACGGCGGGAAGGTGTCCGACCTCGAGCAGGTCGGCACCGTGGGACGTCGCAACACTGGAACCCGCATCCGTTTCTGGCCCGACGCGAAGTACTTTGACAGCCCCAAGGTTTCCCTCAGGAGTCTGCGTCATCTGCTTCGGGCCAAGGCAGTGCTCTGCCCCGGGCTCAGCGTGACACTGGAAATCGCAAAAGACGGTGAGAAGGAAACCTGGCGATACGAAGACGGCCTGTCGGAGTATCTGTGTTCTGAACTGGAGGATCAGCCCCGCTTGCCCGACAGCCCGTTCACCGGGGACATGAAAGGCAGTGATTCTGAGATCAGCTGGGCGCTGTGCTGGCTACCCGAGGGCAACACCCTGCAGGAAAGTTACGTCAACCTGATCCCAACGACCCAGGGCGGAACACACGTCAACGGATTACGCACCGGCCTGGTCGAGTCACTGCGCGAATTCTGCGAGTTGCACAACCTTCTGCCCAGAGGCGTGCGGCTCGCACCCGATGATGTCTGGGACCGCATCGGCTTCATCCTCTCGCTGAGAATGAGTGACCCCCAGTTCAGCGGTCAAACCAAAGAGCGGCTGTCTTCGCGAGCGGCAGCGACGTTCGTGTCCGGAATCATCAAGGACGCCTTCAGCCTGTGGCTGAATCAGAACGTGGCTGATGGTGAGGAAATCGCGAAACTTGCGATTGAAAATGCCCAGAAGCGGATGAAAAAGAGCCGCAAGGTGGCACGAAAAAAGGTCACCTCCGGACCCGCGCTGCCCGGTAAGCTGGCTGACTGCACCAGTCAGGATCTTAGCCAGACTGAATTATTCCTGGTCGAGGGCGACTCCGCCGGCGGGTCGGCCAAGCAGGCACGAAACCGTGAATACCAGGCCATCCTTCCGCTGCGCGGAAAAATCCTGAACACCTGGGAGGTGGAATCCGACGCCGTCCTGTCCAGCCAGGAAGTTCACGACATCTCGGTCGCGATCGGCGTCGATCCGGGCTCCGAGGCGATCTCCGGACTGCGTTACGGAAAAATCATCATCCTCGCTGATGCGGATTCCGACGGCCTGCATATCGCCACCTTGCTGTCCGCCCTGTTCATGCAGCACTTCCAGCCGCTGGTGGAGACCGGGCATGTTTTCGTCGCCATGCCGCCACTGTTCAGGATCGACGTCGGCAAGGAGACCTTTTACGCCCTGGACGCGGAAGAGCGTCAGGCGGTCATGGAATTGATCACCGCGGAGAAGAAAAAGGGCAAAGTCATGGAAACCCGGTTCAAGGGTCTGGGTGAAATGAACCCCATGCAACTGAGGGAGAGCACCATTGACCCGGACACGCGCCGACTGGTGCAGCTCACCGTGGGCAACGAGAGCGCGACCCGCAAACTGATGGACATGCTGCTGTCGAAAAAACGTTCCTCCGACCGCAAAGTCTGGCTGGAGGACAAGGGTAACCTCGCCAACGTGTAATCACCCAACCCATTCATACAACCGCCGCATCGGAATGGGTCTTGTGCCCGGCGATCGGCACGGAAGATGACCGAAAAGATGACTGACCTGACATCCAGCTTCAGTGAATACGAAAAAATCCCGCTGCGGGAATATGCCGAACGCGCCTATCTCGATTACTCGATGTATGTCGTGCTGGATCGAGCCCTGCCTCATGTGGGTGATGGCCTGAAACCGGTACAGCGGCGTATCGTTTACGCCATGTCAGAGCTCGGGCTCAGCGCCCGGTCCAAACACAAAAAATCAGCACGCACAGTGGGTGATGTGCTGGGCAAGTTTCATCCGCATGGGGATTCGGCCTGCTATGAGGCCATGGTCCTGATGGCACAGCCCTTCTCCTTCCGTTATCCCCTGATCGACGGTCAGGGCAATTTCGGCTCGCCGGATGACCCCAAATCCTTCGCCGCCATGCGCTACACCGAGTCTCGGCTTGCGCCCTATGCGCGCTCGCTGCTGGCGGAACTGGACATGGGCACCGTGGACTGGCAGCCCAATTTCGACGGCACGCTGAAAGAGCCGGAGCGCCTGCCGGCCAGGTTGCCAAACCTGTTGCTCAACGGCAGCACGGGCATCGCCGTGGGCATGTCGACGGATATTCCACCACACAACCTGAACGAAGTCGTCAGTGCATGCGTTCGCCTGATCGAAAAGCCATCCACCACCGTCCAGGAGCTCTGTGAGCACATCCAGGGGCCCGATTACCCCACCGGGGCGGAGATCATTACGCCGCGGGATGACCTGGCGAAGATTTACGAGTCCGGAAATGGCTCGGTCAAAATGCGGGCCACCTGGGAAAAGGAGAATGCTGAGATCGTGGTCACCGCTCTGCCCCACCAGGTGTCTCCAGCGCGCGTGCTGGAGCAGATCGCCAGCCAGATGAGGAGCAAGAAGTTGCCCATGGTGGAAGACCTCAGGGATGAATCGGATCATGAGAACCCCACCCGGCTGGTGATCGTCCCGCGCTCCAACCGGGTTGATATCGAGCAGCTGATGAACCACCTGTTTGCCACCACGGACCTCGAGCGAAACTATCGGGTCAACCTCAACGTCATCGGTATTAACGGCAAGCCCCAGGTTCTGAACCTCAGGGAACTGCTCAAGCAATGGC
Source organism: Lysobacterales bacterium (assembly GCA_011524975.1). Classification (GTDB taxonomy): domain Bacteria; phylum Pseudomonadota; class Gammaproteobacteria; order Xanthomonadales; family SZUA-36; genus WTJD01. The sequence continues at coordinate 4,395 of WTJD01000253.1, read as the reverse complement.
TCAAATTCCGGCTGGATACGGTCACCCGTCGCCTCGAGCATCGCCTGGACCAGGTTGTTGACCGGCTGCATATCCTGGAAGGCCTGCTGCTGGCATTCCTCAATATCGATGAAGTCATACATATCATTCGCACCGAGGAAGAGCCCAAGCCGGCGCTCATGGACCGGTTCGAACTCACGGGAACTCAGGCGGAAGCCATACTGGAACTCAAGCTTCGGAACCTCGCTCGCCTCGAAGAGATGAAAATCAAAGGCGAACAGGCTGAACTGGAGGAGGAGCGTCAATCGCTTGAAGTCACGCTGAGCTCCAGGCAGCGGCTCAACACGCTCATCAAAAAAGAGCTGCTTGCTGACGCTGAAAAATACGGGGATGAGCGCCGCTCGGTACTCGCTGAGCGCGAAGCTGCCCAGGCGCTCAAAGAAGAAGACCTGGTGCCATCTGAACCCGCTACCATTATCTTGTCGCAATCCGGCTGGGTCCGGGCCGCCAAAGGTCACGAGATCGACCCCGAAAGCCTCAACTTCAAAGCGGGAGACGCCTACCAGGATGCTGCACGGGGCCGCAGCAATCAGCAAGCCGTCTTCCTCGATTCCAGCGGCCGGGCCTATGCTTTGCCCGCGCATAATCTCCCATCGGCGAGGGGGCTGGGCGAACCGCTCACCAGCCGATTCACCACGCCTGAAGGCGCACGCTTCCTGTTCGCCCTGGCCGGTGATGCCGAGCAGAAGATCGTCCTGGCCAGTTCCTACGGTTATGGTTTCGTCACCGCTCTTGGCCATCTGCACAGCAGGATGAAGGCAGGCAAGGCCATGCTGACTCTGCCGCCCGGGTCTTCTCCCGTGAGCCCGGCATATATTCCCTCAGAGCAGGCGGAGACCATCGTCTGCGTCACTTCTGACGGCTATCTGCTGGCATTCCCCCTGGCTGAGTTGCCCGAGCTGTCCAAAGGCAAGGGCAACAAACTGATCAACATTCCCCCCAAGCGGCTCAAATCCGGTGAAGAACATATGATCGGTATGGTGGTCAAGGATGCCACGGGAGACATTCTGGTATGGGCCGGCCAGCGCTACCTGCGCATGAGCAGTAAAGACCTGGACCATTACCGGGGCGACCGGGCCAAGCGCGGCCGGAAGCTGCCCCGCGGGTTCCAGAGAGTGACCAGGATTGAACTGGCGAACGACTGAAACCGCTGGCCGGCGTCGGCTATTTGGCCTGAGTGAAGAACTTGCCCCGAACCACGTCCAGCAGCAGGCTGCCAACGGCCCCGTAAATCAGCATCATGATGACGGAGACCAGTACGAACTGGTCCGGTCCCTGCCCGGTAAGGATCAGGTACGCGTGGACGAAAACGGTCGCAACAATCGCGCTGACCGACACCCGCAGGGTTCGCCCGGGCTTCGCGCCCAGCACCACACTGGTGACCGCGTATGCCGCCACGATGGAAACCACCAGCAGAATAATAAACTGATGGACAGGTTGCAGTTCTGACATATCCCCTCCTCGCGAAAATCCGCTCTAAAAACGAGCCGCATGGCCAACCGAACGGTTGGCCATGCGGCATCACTGTACTGATGAAGCCCCTGGCGAAAGGAAACCCCTAGTTTCACCGCGGCATAGCCACGATGTCAGTATAGTCACAGATTTCAAAGTATGCGCAGCCTGACGGGTTCCCCCATATACTGAATTCGTTAATCGATGTGTAGTTAAAGTACATCCAGCCTGCCGCACGAACGGCCAGGTAATAGGCGGTGGCCAGGGTGTAATGGGTGCCCAAAGCGATCATGTCGTTGTAGAACTGCTGGTCGCACCGTGCCCTGTCGTCGGAAGTACCACCGGCGGCGTAACAGGCATCGTGCTGCTCACAGGCCCAGGAAACATTCATATCGGGCACCAGGTAATCACCCATCTCCCCCGGACCGCAGGATTCGAGGTGAAAGCGGATCGTGTCATAAATCCGGACCATTTCCTCGAAATCAGACCATTCTTTCCGGGACGGTTCGATTCGGCTGACTGTGGTGCGATAGCGGGTCAACTCGCGGTCGCCCGAGCGGCTGACCCGGTATTTGCGCAGTTGGGCGTTGGCACCATCGATGACGAGCACGTGGTCTGCACCCTCTGCGGCGCGCAGTGCCGACTTCGAATACTCCGCTTCCCCACAGGCATCGCAGATGACAGTGGTGGTGTAGGCCTGCGAAACGGCAGGAGTGCACATGCTGAGGCATGCCATTAGGATCCAGGTAAGTTTCATGATTCCCCCTTGTTGTGTATGGAATAGGCTGTTCCGCCCGGGCGTGCCCGTCGCGACAGCGATACCGATACTAGGCGTGAATCAAATGCCCGTATGCAGGAAAGCCCCGCCTGCTTGTGTAGGCTGAATGAGCTGAATGATGATCGCGCGGCCGCAGTCCGGCCGTCCTGAGCAGGTGGACGCTTGTCTCGTGGGTAAATCGGCTAGCGCGAATCGAACCTGTCCAGCGCCGAAAGCAGGTCGGCCATGTCGTCGGGCAACACCGCCTCGAACTTCATGGTTTGCCTGTGCTCCGGGTGCTCGAGGCTGAGAAACCGGGCGTGCAGAGCCTGGCGTGGAAATGACTCGATCACCGTCCGCAGGTCGTCTGGCATGGGCGCATTCTTTTTCAGCCTGCGGCCGTAGACGGAATCACCCACGATCGGAAAACCCAGGTGGCGCATATGAACCCGGATCTGGTGGGTGCGCCCGGACTCCAACGACACCTCCACGTGGCTGAAATGCCCATACCCGCGCAAGCGCCGGTAATGCGAAACGGCAGGCTTGCCACCGCTGACCACGGCCATTTTCTGACGTTGCCTGGGGTGCCGGCCAATCGGCGCGTCCACCGTGCCCGCCGCTGACATGCATCCGTGGGTAACTGCGTGGTAAATCCGGCTCATGCTGCGCTCCTGCAGCTGCCGGACCAGCGCCGTGTGCGCCTGGAGCGTACGGGCCACGACCATGACGCCGCTGGTGTCCTTGTCCAGCCGATGCACGATACCCGCCCTGGGCACCTGCGCCAGCGCGGGGTCGAGGTGCAACAGGGCGTTCTGAAGCGTGCCGTCAGGGTTGCCCGCCGCCGGATGAACCACCATGCCGGCGGCTTTGTCGAGCACCAGCAGGGAATCATCGGAATGCACAATGGACAGCTCCAAGGGTTGGGCAACGACATCGACCTCGGGTTCCGGTTCCGCGTCCAGGGTCAGGGTCTCCCCCCCGGCCAGCCGGAAAGCGGGCCGCTGGGATCGGCCATCGACCGTCAACGCGCCACTTTTGATCCAGTGCTGCAGCCGGGCGCGTGAAAATGCAGGAAAGAGCTCGGCCGCCGCCTGGTCGAAGCGCGCCCCCGCGTGCTCAGGGGAGGTTTGATGCTGTTGGCGAATACGATCAGACACGGTTCAAATGCTTCAGCCCGGGTGCGTGTTGCCCGGCAATATCAATGTACACGGCTCACCGGACTAGTGAAAGGACGGTGAGTCCGTTATCATGCCGCCTCTGCGACTGACCGGATCGATCGTTCCCAATGAGTGGTTTTCAAACTAGAACAGCCCCAGCCCTACACCTGACACCCGGCACCATCCTGGTGCTGCTGCTGATCACCATGCTCGGCCTGGGCGGCTGCAAGAAAGATCCCGGATTCGAGGATGCGCGAACAGCGGCTGAGCTGTATGACGATGCCAAGAGACACCTGGACAACAAGGCCTACGACCGGGCGGTGCGCGCCTACAAGATACTGCAGACGCGTTATCCTTTTGGCCGCTACGCCGAACAGGCCCAGCTGGAAATGGCGTATGCCTTTTACCGGGCCGGACAAACCGAACAGGCGCTCGCGACCGCCGACCGGTTTATCCGAACCTACCCCAGCCATCCAAACGTGGATTACGCCTTCTATATACGTGGCGTGACCAATTATGAGCAGAAAGTCGGTTTCCTGGAGAAACTGATGCCCAGTCGTATCCGCGATCGTGATCAGAGCGCGGCGTTGGAGGCATTCGCGGATTTCGATGAGCTTTGCCGACGGTTTCCGGACAGTCGCTACGCACCCGACGCCCGCCAGCGAATGGTCTTTCTGCGCAACAACCTGTCCTTTTACGAGATCGATGTCGCCCGGTATTACCTGAAGCGGAAAGCTTACGTGGCGGCGGCGAACCGGGGACGTTACCTGCTTGAGACCTATCCGAACTCACCCGAGGCCGGCAACGCGCTCGAGATCATGTACATCGCCTACACCGAACTCGGCCTGCCCGAACTGGCCGACGATGCGCTGCGCGTCCTGGAAATGAACTATCCCGATCATCCGCTGGTCAGCGGCGATGACGGGGGCAAAGGCTTCTGGGCCCGGCTCTGGCCTTTCTGACCCGGCGACCAGGTACGGCCGGCTAGGC
>WTJD01000242.1 GCA_011524975.1 Lysobacterales bacterium | reverse complement strand
TGACGGAGGAAGACTTGAACGCCATCGTGGCTTACCTCCGGCAATTGCCGCGTCGATAGCACGAGACTGGCTGTTGCGGCCTCTTTCCAGATAGCAGCGCCGGCTCGTTGGCCGGCGCTCTTGCTGGACCGTCAAATCGTTCGAGTGGCCACTGCCGGCGGCACCGATGCCGCCCGCCTGGCCGGCCCGAATGAAGCGAGTTGCCCCACCCCGATCAACAGCAGCATGGCCACGGGCACCATGATGATCATCGACACTGAATCGAGATCAAAAGTCTCCACGAGAAACATGTTGAGTGCGATGGTCAACACCGCCCCCAGCAGCACGCCCACCGTGCTGATCAACAGGTTTTCCGTCATAAAGTAGGCCGCAATGGCGCCCTTGGAGGCGCCCAGGGCGCGCCGTGTACCAATCTGCTTGGTGCGGCGGCTGACGCTGAAACTGGCCAGGCCGACAATACCCAGTGAAGTCACCAAAAGCAGCAGCACGATGGTGAATATGAGCATCTTCACCATGGAGGCGTCCCCGCGATAAGAACGCTCGCGTGTTTCATCCATGGTGCGCAGCCCCCGAATGATACGACCCCGATTGCTGCTGGCCAGCATTTCCTCGACCTGCGGCATCAGGGCGTCACGCTGGCCTGGCTCGGCGCGGACGATATAGCGGGTGGCGCCGAACTGGGTGTGTTGAGGCACCAGCATGGTACGTTCCACGCCATCCCAACCATTCCAGGCAGCTTGCATCTGGTCGATGATGCCGGTGATGGTGACGGGATCATCGTCATCGATATATACCGTCTGGCCAAGCGCGCTGCGCCAGTCATCCGGATACAGAGCCTCTGCCATGGCCCGGGTAATGATGGTATTCGGGGGCCATTTGGGGTCACGCTCGGCACGCCACTCGATCTCGCCCGGGCTGAAGTTTTCTCCCGCCAGTAGCTCGAGGCCATAGGTATTCAACGCGTGGTCGTCCACGAAATAGAGCGCGACGCCAATCGCATCGTGTTCCGCGCCGGGCTCGGTCTGCAAGCCCATTGACCAGCCACCCCCGGACAGCGGCACCGAGTTGGACTGGATGGCGTCCACCACGCCCGGCAGCGCCCGGATGGCGGCCAGGTCCTCATTAATGGCTGCCTGTTCATTGAAATCCTCGGCAAAACCAACGCTGCTGAGATAGAAAATATTGGGCTCATCAATACCGCTGGGGCGTTCGATGGCCCGTGATCTCTCGTTGATGATGGACACGGCATTGACCATGATCGCCATGGTCACCGCCATCTGCAGCGCAATCAGTATCGCGCCCGTCTTGTTACGCATCAGGGCACGCCAAATAGGTCCGATATTCATGACACGCTCCTTACTGCGTTTTCAGCTGGCTGGCAGGCGGAATCCTGCAAGCCTGCCAGGTGGGATACAGACCGGCCGCCAGGGCGGAAACAACCGCCAGACCGATGGTCGCAAGCATCATGACCCAGTCCATGCGGACCAGGTTCTCAACAAAGTCACCGAACAGAATCTCGATGCCCTTGAGCCCGGCCAGGGTCAGGCCGATACCCAGCAATCCACCGGCCAGGCCAATCAGGCCTGCCTCGGTCAGGTGCTGGATGAACAGGTCAGACTGGCGCGCGCCCAGCGCGCGACGCACGCTGATGTCACCGGATTTGCGCATGAATTTGGCCAACAGCAAACCGATGGTGTTGAGCAGGCAGACCACAAGGAACAGCAGAGAGAGGCCCAGCATGACGCGCGCGTCATCGTCCACGACCTGTTCTTCCTCCATCCATTCCATCACGTCGCTGAGGCGGTTATTCAGCGGCCGGGGAAATCTCCCCAGCGCCTTTTGCTCCTCGACATACGCGTTGAGGAAGGCCATGTATTCCTGCTTTTCCTGCTCGGTGCGCAGTTCAGCCCAGAACTGAATCCACACGCACTCAGAGTCCTTCAGCGTCTGACCGTCTTCGATCGGCTTCCAACAGTTGGTATTGCCATTACGGGGTAGCTCCAACTCGTCGGCAACCGTGAATGGAATGTAAATATCTTCCGGTTGGTTGAAGGCCCCATTGGTGACGTCATAGAACTTCGGCACCGGCAGCCATTCATCAAGCACGCCCACCACGCGAAAATCGCGACCGTTCAAGCGAACATTACGACCCACCGAGTCTTCACCGCCGAACACACGCTCATTGACCTCCCGGCTCAGCACCACGACCCATTCGCGATTCGCATCGGCTTCGCTGTCCCAGCCACCGCCGTACTGGAAAGGCACATCGAACATCGGAAAGAAATCGGACCAGGTGTTGCGTGTATCAACACCGAATGGCCGCTCATCTGCC
>WTJD01000274.1 GCA_011524975.1 Lysobacterales bacterium | reverse complement strand
CACTTGCTCGACAAAGGCCCAGCCCGCGGCCAGCATCTTCATATGACGCTTGTTGGCGGTCATCGCCAATGCCGGCTTGACCACGCGCTCGTGATGAGCGTTCTTTTCCAGGCTGCGGTAAACGGCCACCGGAACGTGCGTGTTGGTTCGGAAATAGCGTGAAAAGTGATAGTAAACCCAGGATGAAGGCGCATAGGTGCCGCTGGTATCGTGGCCGTTGACCGACATTTTGAAAACCGCTGGCTTGTCGATAGCCAGGTCTTTTACATGGTGGCCCTCGGCACAGTGCTGGCGCTCGAACTCCAGCGGGTCAGCGCCCTCGGCAATCTCGTACAGGATGGTTCCGGGGCTCGTACTCCAGAGTTTGGGGCACATGACCATCCGCCCCAGTTCCAGACCGCAGTACTGCTTTTCAGTGTGGTGATCGTGCTTCGAATAATGCGCGCCGGGAAATTTCTCGATCCGCACGCAACGCTCTTCGACACCGTTGGCAGACGTATAGGGGGTCGCTTTCCCCGCCACCGGCGCTGCATATGCGTTGGCCATCACGCCGAAACACAGCAGGCCGCACAGGCCTGCGGTCTTCATGGGCTGACCCAAAGTCATTTCTCGCTCCTCTTCAATGGCAAGCCGGGCACGGCTCAGTCGCCATACAGCCTGGCCTGTCCGGAGGCCGCCTCGTAGCGGCAGATCAAGTTCAGGCTGATGCCCTGGCGATGAGCCGCCATTTCCAGTACGGCATGCGCGCGATCGACATCCAGAATACGGTGCTCAGACACGCCAAACCCGTGCGTACGCGCCATGGCAACACAGGCGTCCGTTGCCCGACCGCGAATATCCATGTGACCGGCATCCCCTCCCGTCGAAAACGGCCGTACCGAGAACTCGGCCCGACAGCCGCGATCCACCCAAAGCGTTTCGCCCTCATAGCCCCAGGAACTGCCCAGGGTGCAGGACGCCTTGCTGAGTTTGCGCGCCATCGTCACGTCGGCTGGCGCCTTGATGGCGCAATTCTGCCTGCGGTTGCGGGTCGATTCGCACTTGAGCGCATAGGGCTCCCAGGCAGCCGCCGGGGTAACCGTGAACCGGCCGTTACAGCCCTTGTCCACCCACAGCACGTTGCCGTAATGGCCCCAGGTACGGTTGAAAATGCATTCTGAGCGGCTCAATTGCTGCTGCAGACGCACGTTTTCCGCCGACCCGCGCATGGCGCACTCGTGACGGCGGTAGTTGTATGAGGCGCATTGGAGCTGGTAGGGCGAGGCATGGGCCGCGGGAAAGCGCGTGATGGCCACGGACTGAAGCCGGCCCTGCGAATCATACCGGCAGACGCCCTCGTGCCCTTCGCCCGTCGTCCAGTTGATCTCACTGGCTGCCGAGGAGCGTTGAGCCGAATGACCGACGGACGCGTTCGCACCGTCCACCAACGCCCGAGCCGCCTCGGCGCAACCGGCGGCCGCCTGGCCTTGCGCCGCAAAACCGAGCATAGCGAAGCCAAATAATGCTTTACTGATGACCTTCATAACACGCTCCCTCCGCGTCTGAATCCTATTTCTTCAATAACCCGACCACGAACAGCAGAACGACCGCCCCCAGGAAAGCCGACACCAGGCTGCCGGCTGAGCCCTGCGGCACAAGCCCCAGCCCACTCAAAAGCCAGCCGCCGAGCACGCCGCCGATGAAGCCCACCATCACATTGCCGATCAGCCCGAACCCTTTGCCTTTCATAGCGAGCCCAGCGAGCCAGCCCGCCACGCCGCCAATCAACAGAAACCAAAGAAAACTCATGCCTGGATACTCCCTCTTGGCTGCGAATGAGCGCCCCGCCGGGCGTTCGGGGCGATTCGAAAATCACCCCGTCGAACTCACCCCAAATCCCCTTGGCGTTGTTCAGCAGCGTAACCATGCCGATGATACCCACAAAACCATAGACATTGGCCCGTTATTTATCAACTCCCCCGGCGCCAAATGGGCCTCCAGCCACGCTCTGCCCAGGCAGCGCCGCATCTGCCGGGCCCTGCTTGAAAACGGCCGCAATGGACCCGCCATGCGCCTGATCGCTGTTCGCCGCTGGGAAACGCGCCTGAAGGAGCGGGGCAAACTTGATTTAAGTGACATTTTCATGGCAAAAATCAGGCATTGGGCAAGCAAGGGCCACTGGCGCGAAACCGTGGCCGGCCCGCGCAGTCAGACGGAGCAGTCAGCACGAATTCCGCCAGGTATTGGAGAAAATCATGAAAAATGCTTGTTTACTGTTCGCGTGGTTCGCGTTTTGCCTGCCGACAGGGTCAATCGCAGACTGGACAGAGGCCCGATGTGACATCTACCCGGCCGGGTCAGATCAACTGACCAAGATGATCCCCTGCACGTTCGGCCAACGCCAGGGTGCCGTCACGATCAGCCGCAGTGACGGCGTCTCGCATGATCTCAGGCCAACCGGCGACGCCCCGGGCAATTACACCGATGAACTGGGCCGCCCCGCTTATCGCCAGAGCGGGCTGGGCACTTTGGGATTGATTTTCAGGCTCGCGGAAGAGTCGGTTTTTGTGTACTGGGACACCGCCGCGCTCAAGCCGGTCAATGACCCCGAAAACAACGCGACTTACCCGTACAGCACCGCCGATTACGATGCCACCACGCTATTGCGGTGCCGACGGCTGGACACCAACGAGGATCATACCTGCCCCGCTGGCATCCTCAGAATGGAGGATCAACAGGCCTCTATCGTCATCACGGGGCCAGGCGGCGAGACGCTGACGATCAATTTCATGAGCGACTATGTGAACGCGACGACCGGCGAGGTCCAGGCTCATTTTAAAGACGACACGTGGACCGTGATTGTGAATGGTCGCGAGCAATACGAGATTCCGCTGGCGGCCATCGAGGGTGGCTAGGGATGCTGGCCTGCCATGACGGGCGTCGCCTCGTATTGAATCGGCGGTTAAGATAGCGACAGGGGCATGAGCAAGCACCGGCCCGGCTCGTGGCGAATCTTCGTCAGGGCGGCCATTTCAAGTTGTCCACGCCTGCCCGTCCAGGCACAAAGTAGGGAGCCATGCGACATGAAAGCGTCACCGCACACATTGACGTCCTGTCTGCGCACGGCGACGAGCGCCTTCGTCGTCGCCGCCCTGATCCAGTTCAGCGCCCTTGCCGCGAGCGGGGAGCTGCCCGCGCCTTCCACCCAAATCGATGTCTCGGAGCTCGAGATGATGGTCAAGCATCTGACCGTCGATGAACTGCAGATTGAAGCAGACCGATGGCAGGATCTTCTGCGGAAAAACATCAAGGAACTGAACGCGACCAAGATTGTACTGAGCCAGGAAAATGAGCGGATCGCAGCTGCCGAGGCCGAGCAGAATGAGGGCGCGGGGCCCAACGAGACGGCTGAGGAAAGCCCTGAGGTCACCGAGGCCCAGGCCGACAAGGACGCGACACTGGAGCGCCTCGCCAATTTTCGTGAGGAGCGGGTCAAAATCATTGACCGGATGAATGTCATCATCGATGAGCTCAGCGCGAAACTGGGTGTCGATGACAACGACAAGGAAGCCGAGGCCGTCCTCAGCTACCGGCTCTATATCAACTCGGTGAAAGGGCTGCAACTGGACGTCACCGACACCGTTTCAACCTGGTCGACCGTCAAGGCTTGGGCGCTCTCGTCCGAGGGCGGAAAGCGCCTGCTGGGCCATTTGCTCGAGTTTGTCGGCATCCTGGTCGGGTTCTGGATACTGGGAAATCTCGCCAGCCGGGTCGTTGGTCACCTTCTGCACTTTGCCGGCGCACGCTCTCAGATCATGCGCAAGTTCGCCGTGGACATGACCCGCCGCGGCCTGATCGCGATAGGCTTACTGCTGGGGCTCGCCGCACTGGAGTTCAATATCACGCCCCTGGTGGCGTTGATCGGCGCAGCCGGCTTCGTAGTCGCCTTCGCCCTGCAAAATACGCTGAGTAATTTCGCCAGCGGCCTGATGATCATGTTTTACCGGCCCTTCGACATCGAAGACTTTATCCAGGCCGGCGATGTCGCGGGCAAGGTCAAATCCATGAACCTGATGACCACGCACGTGCTCACGCCCGACAACAAGATGATGATCGTGCCCAACAATTCACTCTGGGGCCAGGTCATCACGAACGTCACCGGCAGCAGCACGCGTCGCGTGGACATGCTGTTTGGCGTCGGCTATGGCGATGACCTCCAGAAAGTCGAGCAGGTGTTACTCAGCATATTGGATACCCATCCCCTGGTGCTGAAAGAACCGGAGCCAATGATTCGCGTATCCGAACTGGGGGAATCATCGGTCAACCTGCTCTGCCGGCCCTGGGTCAAGACCGAGGATTACTGGTCGGTCTACTGGGATGTAACGCGGCAGGTCAAGGAACGCTTCGAGGCGGAAGGCATATCGATACCTTTCCCACAGCGCGATGTCCACCATCACAACGCGCCCGGCCTGAGCGATTGAAGAGCTTTGAGGGAACCCGGCGCGTGATGCGCCGGGACCTCAGGTAAAAACGATCCCCGAGCCGTTCAGCCGACCTGGGAGACCGTCGTGTCGGTCACCGCGACATCGTCATGAACGCGCTCGACGACCTTCGATCCGCCAAACAGGATCGATGCCAGGATCAGCAATCTGAAAGCCTGCCAGAAAGTCACCGTGTTGGTGCCAAACACCTGCGGCATGGTGATGTTCCACATCCAGCGGAAGAACAGCGTAAAAATGGCGATGATAATCAGGCCGATCAAAAGGCCGAGGCCAGCGGCCAGCAGTGTGGCAACAGGATCTGTCATGGTATTTCTCCCTCTAATTGAGTCTTGTTGAAAACACCGGCGCAGGCCCTCGCGGCCGAGCCCCGGCTAAATACAAGACTAGACAGTGACGCGGACTTCCACAACGAGGGCAGCCCCCGGCTTTGTGGGAATGGCGTGTGGCGCAGTATGATGATCGAGGCGTAAACGGATGATTAAGGGGTTAAAACCATGAAAAATAACTGGCTCATGCTCGCCCTGTTAGCGGCCAGTCTCGCAGGCTGCACATCAACCGATATGGAAACGAAAGAAGACAACGAGCCGGGCACGCAGGTCAAGCAGCAGGTCAGGCAGGTCACGGGCAACGTCATTTACCGTGAGCGAATGGCTCTGCCCGATATCGCGGTGCTGGAGGTGCAGTTGCAGGATGTGTCCCTGGCCGACGCGCCCGCCACGGTCATCTCGTCCGCTACCATTTCACCGACCGGCCAGGTACCGATTCCTTTTTCACTGGATTATCGGCCAGAGACCATCGATCCTGCGAATCGCTACGCTTTGTCCGCCCGCATCGAGGTGGAAGGGCGCCTGATGTTTATCAACGACACGCACACGCCGGTGCTCACCCATGGGGGCGGTGAACGCAGCGATATCATGCTGATTCGGGTTCAGCCGTCCGAGACGGCCGATGGCCCGGGAGAACAGCTGACCGGCATGTTCACTTACATGGCCGATGCCGCAATGTTTATGGATTGCCGCAGCGGAAGGCGCTTTCCGGTGGCCATGGAAGGCGCCTACATTGACCTGGAGCGTGCCTACACCGAGTCGCGGGACGAGCCGGGCCAGGCACTGCAGGTGGCTGTCCGGGGTCGTTACCTGGGCCGTCCCCGAATGGAAGGAGACGGTGAGCGCGTCCACCTCATTGTCGATCGTTTCGACGGCTTTCTGCCCGACGAGTGCACGCCCAAACCGCTGGCAACCTTGAGAAACACCTACTGGAAACTCACCCACATCAACGGGGCGGCAGTCGTCGTCAGCGAAGACGGCAGAGAGGCCCACATGGTGCTGGAACTGGATACACCAGGGGTGCGCGGCAACGGGGGCTGCAATCAGTTCTTCGGTTCTTTCAAACTCGCGCAGGACAGTCTCAGCTTCCCAGGCATCGGTTCCACCATGATGCTCTGCGCCGAGGGCAGCGAGACCGAGCAGGCATTTTTTGCCGCGCTGGATGCAACAACGGGATATCGCATTGAGGGCGAAGTACTCGAACTGCTGGCGGGTGAGGACATCCTGGCGCGGTTTGAAGCGGTTTATTTCTGATCAGCGCTTCCGCGGGAGCGTTGCTCTCACGAGATGCCGTTACGGCTCGAACAGCATTCGCAGCATCCGTTCAGGGTTTTCAAGGAAGCGGCGGGTCACCTCGTAGTGTTCCGTATCTTCATAGCGAACCTGGTTGTAACCGGTTCCATCCAGCCAGTAAATCCGGGCACCCGGATAGGCCATCAGGATCGGTGAGTGCGTGGCAATGATGAATTGCGAATCGTCGCGCACCAGCTGGTGCATGCGGTCCAGAACGGCAAGTTGGCGAGTGGGCGAAAGAGCGGCCTCCGGCTCGTCCAGCACATACAAGCCTTTCCCACCAAAGCGATTGACCATGAGCGCCAGGAACGACTCGCCATGCGATTGTTCATGCAGGGAGACGCCGCCATAGGAATGGATGATCGGCATACCAAAACCACCTTCCTGATCCAGCTCTTCGATATTGGTCGCCACGTTGAAAAAGCTCTCCGCGCGCAAAAAAAAGCCATCTTGCGGCCGCTTGTAGGACTTCACCAGCCGAAGATACCCGTGCAGCAAGGAGTGTGAGGCGCGGGTGTTAAAGCCGAAATTACGGGTTCCGCCTTCCGCATTGAAACCCAAGGCCACCGCGATCGCTTCCAGCAGCGTGGATTTACCACTGCCATTTTCACCGATGAGAAAGGTCACCCCCGGGGCAAACTCCATGCCGTCGAGTTCCCTGACCGCTGGAATATTGAAAGGATAAGATTCCGGGTTTTCGATCGCCTCCCGCTTGAGCGCGATCGACCGCAGGTAGGGCAAGGCCCGTTGAGCAGTACCTTCGACCATCGGCTCGGTCATTCGGAATCTGCCCTGACATGCCCCATTTGGCTCAATTCCCGTCGTTCATGGCGCGTTTGAAATGCAGCCCACCGAATTCTGAGCCCTCGCCCCAGTAAAGCACGAGGTCACCGGCCAGGAAGTACATTCGGTTGACTTTTCCAAGCGCGCCAAGAAAACGGCGTTCAGCGCTCGCGCGCCGTTCGTCGATACAGGCCATTCGGGTGGAGCCAACGGCACCCACCACCAAAGCGCTGGCCGCGCCCTGCCCCGACTCAACGGAAGCGAAATAACGGTTGCAGGCGGAGCCCCCCGTTAAACGCCCATCTGCCCATGCCAGGGAAATGGCGATGTCCTCATCAACGGGTTCGTCGGGTGACCATCGGCTCAGCCGCCACTCGCTGCCGTCCAATATATCCGGCGACAGGCGCCTGACCTGATCCGAGTGCGGCAGTTCCTCGAGCCCCGACGGCTGCAGCTTCCAGGCCCGGGTGATCATGTCACCGGGACAGCAGGCGCCATCCCCGGGGCCAGCCTGCACCAGGTCGACCAGGATCGTTTCATCCTGGATGCGAATACCCCGGACCATGACGCGGTCACCGAGCAGCGCGTTGGAGACATTCTCCACCGACCCGCTGTTGAAGCGGCTGACTGCGAGGTGAACGAAATGGCCGGTACCGCCCCCACTGTAGCTGATCAGGTTGAGGCTCTCGATGACGCCATCTCCGTTAAGATCGGCGTGAACGACAAGATCGCCAACCAGCCTTGCACTGGGCACCGAGGCGCCGCCCTCGATCCACGGCTCACCCTCCCAGCGCCCATCAACCAGCGTGATCGATTTCGCGGCGCCGTGGAGGCCGGTAAACGTCGCGTTGGCGAGCTCGGCCAGGCCCGGCCCCGCTTTGGCCGTCGAGGCGGATGCCATCGTGGACATGAGTGCGCCGGTAGCCAGCATGGCGAATACTTTCATCAACCGTTGAAAAGGCATTGTCATTTCTCCTATGGACAGGAACATCACGCAACAACGCTTGGACAGCGGGACAGCCCACCGAGTGCCTCCCGAATTGTGGCAAAAAAAGGGCCCTGTAGCAGGGCCCCTGGGTGGTCACTGGATGGTTCGGGGTTTACGATCCGGTGTCGTCATCTTCAGCGGCTTCCTCGGCTTTTTCCTTCATCGCCTCAACCGCGTCTTCAACTTCGCCCTCGGCCTCATCCATCATTTCACCGGCAGCCGCCGCGGCGTCCGAAGCCATGTCGCCAGCCTCATCCATCATCTCGCCAGCGGCTTCCACCGTATCGTCATAGGCCTCCCCAACGGCATCAGCCGCGTCTGAGGCCATTTCACCCGCCTCGTCCATCATTTCACCGGCAGCTTCCACCGTGCCGTCGTAAGCGCCCTCTACCGCCTCAGCGGCGTCATGCGCCATTTCCCCCGTGGCCTCCGCGGCGTCATGCGCGGCCTCCGATACGCTTTCAGCGGCATCGCTGATCGCGGCTTCCGCTTTCTCCTGATCTTCCTTGCTGCAGGCAGACAGCAGGAAAGCCAAAGCACTTGCCGTAATGAGATATTTGATCTTCATGTCCTAAAACTCCTCCGTTTTCTCCCTTGAAATCGACCCGATTCAGCGCGTCTGACGCATCATCGGCTATGGTATTCTCAATCATAATCAGCCTTTTAGCCAGTTCAACTGGTTCATGTCTGGAGTACAACACGCCATGGGCAACCGAAAATCTCTATTGCTGTTCCTGTTGGTCGGTGGTTTGCT
>WTJD01000008.1:3099-8685 GCA_011524975.1 Lysobacterales bacterium | reverse complement strand
AATCTTCCTGGCCACCGTCGCGGTGATCGACGATCTGATGGCCATCATCATCATCGCCGTCTTTTACACCTACGACCTCAGCATCAACGCGGGCCTGGTGGCATTGGGCGGTATCGCGGTACTGGTCGCCCTTAACCGCTTCGGCGTGACCCGGATCGCGGCTTACATGATCGTGGGGACGGTGATCTGGCTGGCCGTCCTGAAATCAGGCGTGCACGCGACATTGGCGGGCGTGGTCGTCGCGGCCTGCATACCGCTGAGGGCCGATGATGACAGCTCCCCCGCCCGGCATCTCGAGCACGTTCTGCACCCCTGGGTGGCATTCGGCGTGCTCCCCGTGTTTGCCTTCGCCAACGCGGGTCTGCCATTGCTGGACCTGGGCGCGGAAGCCTTCACCAACGCGATCACCGTCGGCATCGCCGCCGGCCTCTTTTTCGGCAAGCAGATCGGTGTGTTTGGCATGACCGCGCTGGCCCTGTTGACCGGCATCGCCAAAATGCCTCGCGGCCTGAACTACGGCATGCTCTGGGGCGCCAGCCTGCTCTGCGGTATTGGTTTTACGATGAGCCTGTTCATTGGCTCACTGGCGTTTGAGCATGGCGACATGCTGCAAACCGCGGCGGTGAAACTCGGGGTTATCGGCGGCTCACTGGTCTCCGGCATCGCCGGTTTCCTGGTGCTCAAGGCGTCACTCAGACCCGCCGAAACGGAGACACCATTGCAGCAGGAATAAGGCGCAACAGCGCGTCACTTACAGGCGCGCGGCCAACTCCGACCCGTCGCGAATCGCCTGCTTCGCGTCCAATTCGCCGGCCACGCGTGCCCCGCCAATCACGTGGGGCGTAAGCCCGCGGGCCTCAAGCGCGTCGGCCAGGTCTCGGTTTTCCAACTGGCCGGCACAGATGACGACGTTGTCGACGTCCAGTATTTCGTCCCTGCCCTCATGCCGGATATGCAGCCCCGCGTCATCGATCTTTACGTACTCCACGCCGTTGAGCGCCCGAATGCCATGACGCTTGAGATTGAGGCGATGGATCCAGCCGGTGGTTTTACCCAGGTGCTTGCCGGGTTTGGTTTCTGAGCGCTGCAACAAGCAGATATCCCTCGCCGGCGACATGGGCTGCGCCTCCACGCCATCGACGCCGCCACGCGCCTGCAGCGTCATGTCGATGCCCCACTCCCGGGCAAACGCTTCGGGCGTTCGGGCGGGGTCATCGGCGTTGGGCGAATGGGACAGGAACTCGACCATGTCGAAGCCAATGCCGCCCGCGCCGATGATGGCCACGCGCTTGCCCACTGCGGCGTGCCCGCCAAGCACATCGATGTAGCCGAGCGTCTTTGGATGATCCATGCCCTCGATAGCAGGCTCCCGCGGCCGCACACCCGTGGCCAGCACCACCTCATCAAACCCATCCAATTCGCCGACACCGACCATCTGTCCCAGTTTCAGGCGGACGCCGGTGGCCTCCAACTCACCCCGAAAATAACGGAGCGTTTCATCGAACTCGTGTTTGCCGGGTATTTTGCGCGCCATGTTGAACTGGCCACCAATGTCAGCGGCCTGCTCAAACAGCGTCACCTCATGTCCCCGGCCTGCGGCCACGGTCGCGCAGGCCAGCCCGGCGGGCCCGGCGCCAACCACGGCAATCCGGCGAACCTGGGTGGCGGGCTCATAATTGAGCTCAGTTTCATGACAGGCGCGAGGGTTAACCAGGCAGCTGGCGGTCTTGTTTTTAAAGGTATGATCCAGGCAAGCCTGGTTGCAGGCGATGCAGGTATTGATCCGCTGCGATTGACCAGCGGCCGCCTTGTTGACGAACTCGGCGTCAGCCAGCAACGGACGCGCCATCGAAACCATGTCGGCATCACCCTGCGCCAGCACTTCCTCAGCCACTTCCGGGGTATTGATCCGGTTACTGGTAATCAGCGGAAGGTCCACCTCGCCCATCAGATTTCGGGTCACCCATGAGAAAGCCGCCCTCGGCACCATGGTGGCGATGGTGGGAATCCTCGCCTCGTGCCAGCCGATGCCCGTGTTGATGATGGTCGCCCCGGCGCGTTCAATGGCCTGGGCCTGCGCCACGATCTCCGGCCACTGGTTGCCGCCAGGCAGCAGGTCCAGCATGGACAGCCGGTAGATGATAATGAAATCGGGCCCTGCCGCTTCCCGGCAGCGTTGGACAATCTCTTCCGCAATCCGATACCGTTTCTCAGCGCTTCCGCCCCATTGGTCGGTCCGGTTGTTCACGTGCGGCGCGGTGAACTGGTTAATGAAATAACCCTCCGAGCCCATGATTTCCACACCGTCATAACCCGCCTCGCGCGCCAGGCGGGTGGCGCGTACGAAACTCCCAATATGACGCTCCACGCCGCGGGCGCCCAGGGCCCGGGGTTTGAACGGACTGATGGGTGACTTGGTGTCACTGGAGGAGACGGTGAACGGGTGATAACCATACCTGCCGGCGTGCAGAATCTGCATCGCAATTTTTCCGCCCGCGGCATGCACCGCGCCAGTGACCAAACGGTGACGGGGCAACTGTCGACCTGAAACCATGCTGGAAGCGAATGGAGCCAGCCAACCACGCCAGTTGGGCGCCATCCCCCCCGTAACCATCAGGCCGACGCCCCCCTCCGCTCGTTCGGCAAAGTAGGCAGCCAGGCGCGGGTAATCCCGGGCGCGGTCTTCAAGCCCCGTGTGCATGGAGCCCATCAAAACGCGGTTACGCAGCGTGGTGAACCCGAGGTCCAAAGGGGCGAGCAAATGTGGAAACGGCGTTGTCATCACAGTAACCTATCGCATCGTCCGCTGAGCGGCAAGCACCCCTTTCAATTCCCGTCATAGAGGTCAGGAGGCCCGGCAAAATGGAGCAGAAATCTTCCGGTTTGTTCAATGTGATCGTGCGTTTTACCAATCTGCAAGGAGCGCCCCTGGCGGGACCTCAATGGAGCGTGGAGGTCGTTGACGAAGACCCATTGCGGGACGACCGGCTCGGCATGTCGAGCCTGAATGAGCAAGGGGAAGGTCGCGTGTTTTTCTCCGTGGCGGACGTCGCTTCTCTTGATTCACCCGGAGAGCGAAAACCCGATCTCTATTTCATACTCAAGCGCGACGGGCGCGAGGTTTTCAGGACCGGCGTTGAACGAGACGTTGATTTCGAAGCATTGGACCCGGTCACGGGCAGGCCGCACGACCTGACCCGGGATTTTGGCACGATCGAGGTCGACATTGACCCCTGAACCAAAACGAGGAACGCCTATCGGCAAAGATGCCCAATCAGGGATCGCGCTACCTCCACCGAGTCCCTGATGGTCTCCTCGATCGCCTCCATGGTGATCTCCAGCTCGGAAATACCCGCCGCCCAGTTGGCGATGAGGCATATGCTGGCGTATTTCATACCTAACTCACGCGCCAGCGCGGCCTCGGGCATGCTGGTCATGCCCACCAGGTCACAACCATCCCGCCTCAGGCGTCTGATCTCGGCATCGGTTTCCAGACGCGGGCCCTGCACGACGCCCACGCAGCCGCCGGCCAATACCGGAATGGAGTGTGCCTCCGCGGCCGAGAGAATGTCACCACGCAATGTCTCCGAGAAAGGCGTGGTGAACTCGATATGCTGCAATCCGAAAGCGCCGCCATCACTGTAGCTCTGTTCCCGACCCCAGGTATAGTCGATCAGCTGATCGGGCACCGCCAGCATCCCGGGTTCGTAACGTTCCGTAATCGCCCCCACGGCATTCACCGCGACCACCTGTTCCACGCCCGCCTGGTGCAGCGCGTAAAGGTTGGCCCGATAATTGACCTTGTGCGGCGGGATACTGTGCTGATGCCCGTGGCGGGCGATGAAGAGCAACTGGCACTCCCCGACTTCGTACGCGGCGATGGGGGCCGAGGTACTGCCATAAGGGGTCTCCCCGCTGAACTCGCGCTCCAGCCCGCCCCACTGATCCAGGCCGGTGCCGCCGATCACGCCGATCAGCCCCACCCTATTCGCCCTCTTCCAGCACCAGGATTTGGTCCAGGTGACGCCATTCCTCATACGCGTCCATGCCACAGCCAAACACGTAAACATCGGGCACGTCGAGCCCGACGAAATCGACGAAATCCCGGGAGAGGCCGCGGTCATGCATCTTGCGCACCAGTACCGCGAGGTGGACCGACTCGGCTTTTCTCTTCTCCACCGAGCCTTTTATGGCCGCCAGGGTGTCGCCCTCATCGAAGATATCGTCCACGACCAGCACCTTGCGTCCCTCGAGTTCAAACCGGGGTGGAACGCGGTACTCCAGCTCTGCCCCGTGGAGCCCGCTCTGGTACCGGGTGGCATGCACAAAGTCCATCTGCACCGGCATCTTCAGCCGGGTTGCCAGCCATGCCGCGGGCAACATGGCCCCGGTCATGACAGACAGCAGAACGATCGACTCATCACCATAAAACTGGTTGATCTGGTGCGCGATGTGGTCAACGGATTCCATGACCTCTTCCCGCGTGTACAGAACACGCGACTTTTCGAGTAGGGAAAGGGGGTTGTCATGCCCTTTGATTCCAGCGCTCAAGCCCATTGTGAATGCTCCAGGTCTTTGATTGACTGCCGCCAGTGACGCCACTCGCCGACCGTCTCAATTTCTTCCATCGTATGTTGACTGCGTCCCCGCAGGCGATCCAGCGACTCAGTTGCGTCGCTGGGCGCGCCATCCAGGCTGGCCAGCAATTCCCTGGCCGCTGCCGGATCGCACACCAGCGCCACGTCACAACCGGCCTCCAGCGCCGCCCGCAAACGGTCCGACAGCTTACCAGCGATCAGCGCCGCCTGCATGACAAGGTCGTCGGAAATCACGACGCCGGAAAAACCCATCTCAGCGCGCAAAATGCCACCAATCCAGCGGCGGGAGTAGCCGGCCGGCAAGCGATCCGTTGCCGGATAACACACGTGCGCCATCATGACGGCATCGAGCTGGTCGATGGTTGCTTCAAATGGCAGAAGGTCACTGCTCTTGATGCGCTCAAGGCTGCGCGGATCGACGACGTCATCCGTGTGTGAATCCGCCTCGACCGAGCCGTGACCCGGAAAATGCTTGCCGCAGGTTTTCATGCCTGCATCATGCATTCCGGCCAGGTAGTGGCCGGCCAGCCTGCCAACCGCTTCCGGGTCGGCGGAAAAGGAACGCTCACCAATGACCCGGCTGCCACGGTCGAGATCCAGGACCGGCGCAAAACTCAAATCCACGCCCCGCACCAGCAATTCGGTCGCCATGACCCGACCGTGCCGGTAAGCCATGTCCAAAGCCATATCCTGATGGTCGCCATACATCCGGCCCAGCAAGCCCAACGGGGGCAGCGGTGTAAAACCCTGCCTGAAGCGCTGAACACGCCCGCCTTCGTGATCAACGGTAATCAGCAGGTCTCTGCCGCTCTCAGACCGAATGGCGTGGGTCAGCGTCTGCAGTTGATCCGGGTCCTGGTAGTTCCTGCTGAACAGAACAACGCCCCCCACCGCGGGGTGTGCCAGGCATGCCGCCTCGCCGTTCGCCAGCTCGAGGCCCTCGATCCCGATCAGGAGCGGCCCCAATGGTTCATGCGTTTGTGTCATG
>WTJD01000008.1:0-2999 GCA_011524975.1 Lysobacterales bacterium | reverse complement strand
GAGGCCCTCGATCCCGATCAGGAGCGGCCCCAATGGTTCATGCGTTTGTGTCATGGGTTTGTCTCATGGGCGCCCTTGGGGGCGCCCGTTATTTTGGCTGGCCCGAGCCCCAGTTCCGGTAGGGGTTCAGCGCCAGCGCCACGTTGTAATACCGTTCCTCGCCCGTGACCTCCTTACCCAGCCAGGGCGGGCGCTCGAAAACCTGGTTCTCATCATCCAACTCGATCTCCGCCACGATGAGGCCTTCATTCTCACCGGAGAACTCGTCGATCTCCCACAGCATGCCCGCATGGCGCACATAGTGCCGGATCTTCTCCGTGCCCCCGCCGCTGGCCAGATCAATCAAGCGCCGGGCATCGGCCAGTGGAATGGTGTACTCGAATTCAAGGCGCGAGGGGCCGATGACCATTTGCTTGATATTCAAGCGCGCCTGGTCACCCTCGAATCGAACACGAACCGAGACGCCGTCGCCGCCCAGGTAAGCCTGCCGCATGGCAAGGCTGCGCTCGATCGAGTCACGCCACTGTTCATTGGCCAGCAAAAACTTCTTTTCAATTTCAAGCGCCATTATTCCCTCGTGAACAGGGCCATGGATTCGACATGGGCCGTGTGTGGAAACATATCCATCACCCCCGCCGCAACCAGGCTGAAGCCGTGCTGCCGCACCAGCGAGCGCGCATCTTCTGCCAGCGTCTCGGGGTTACAGGAGACATAGACTAACTTCATTGCCCCCGAGTCAGAAACCGCCTGCAGCACGGGCCCGGCGCCCGAGCGGGGCGGATCCAGCAGCACCCTGTCAAAATGCTCGTCCGGAATACCCTCAAGGACCGACGGCTGGTACAGATCCGCCTGCATAAAGCGCACGTTTTCAACGCCATTGAGCTGCGCGTTGGACGTGGCGCGGCTCACCAGGTCCGCGTCCCCCTCTATCGCCGTCACCGAGGCGCAGTGTCTGGCCAGCGGGAGGCTGAAGTTACCCAGCCCGCAGAACAGCTCCAGCACATTGTCCCCGGTACCCAGATCGAGCAGTTCAATGGCCTGGGCGATCATCAGCTGGTTGAGCCCAGCATGCACCTGGATGAAATCCAGGGTGCCGAAACGGTACTCGATCCCATACGCCTCCAAACGGTATGAAAGTTCGGCGCTTTCCTGCTCAATGGGGCGGACAGAATCCGGGCCTCCGCCCTGGGTCATGATGATTAAACCCTGCGAGCGGGCAAAACGTCTCAGCCGTTCCGTATCTTCATCGGTCAACGGCACCAGGTGACGCAGCACCAGGGCGCAAGCCTCATCACCACAGGACACCTCGATCTGCGGAATCTGATCCGCCGCGTCCATGGTTTCGATCAGGCCGCACAGGTCAGGTATCCGGCGGGACACGGCCTCCGGCAGCACGGGGCAGGTTGTCATATCAGTGACAAATCGGCTGTCCCGCTCGCGGAAACCGACCAGCACCCTTCCCTTGCCCTTCACCTTGCGAACGGACAAGCGAGCTTTGCGCCGGTAATGCCATTGCGTGGACTGCAAGGGCGACAGCAGCCGCGCCGGGGCAAGCCCATGTTGCTCAAAGCAGGCCAGCAGACTGGCCTGCTTGTGTCGAATCTGGCCGTCTGCGGACAGGTGCTGAAGACTGCAGGCGCTGCAGGTACCAAAATAGGCGCATTCGGGGCTGACCCGCTCGGGCGAGGGCTCGATGACGTCCACCATTTGGGCTTGCCCGCGAAAGCGTCGGCCAAACAGGTAGCGGGCATTGACCTGCTCACCCGCCAGCGCGTCGAATACCTCCAGCGTGCGGCCCTCGTGCTGCGTGAGGCCCCGGCCGTTTTCGGCCAGGGCTTCGATTTGGACGGGAAATGGGTCTGCGGGCAGCTTTCTTTTGCGGCCCATCAGTCCTCTGCACCTCGCCGCATCAATGCCTTCATTTCGCTCACCGCCGACTCCAGGCCGACAAACAGGGCGCGCGAAACGATCGCGTGGCCGATATTCAGCTCGACCAGTTCGGGTATGGCAACGATGGGCCCGAGATTCTCATAATGAAGACCGTGCCCCGCATTGATCTGCAATCCCAGGCCGTGACCGAATGCTGAGGCGCGAACCAGGCGCTCTAGCTCGCCGGCCTGTTCCATGCCCTTGGCATCGGCGTACGCGCCTGTGTGCAATTCAACCACGGGCGCGCCGCAATCCAGTGCCGCCTGCAATTGCTGCTCGTCCGGATCAATGAACAGAGAGACCCGGATTCCGGCATCAGCCAGCCGCAGGCAGGCAGCGCGAACACTCACAAAATGGGACAGGACATCCAGCCCGCCCTCCGTGGTCAGCTCCTGACGCTTCTCCGGCACCAGGCACACATCCGCAGGGCTGTTCGCCTCGGCGATACTGAGCATCTCCTCGGTAACGGCCATTTCGAGGTTGACCCGCGTATTGACCTGCCGGCACAGGGCTTCCACCTCCTCGTCCTGAATGTGACGGCGGTCTTCTCTCAGATGCACCGTGATGGCATCGGCGCCGGCGCGTTCGGCGGCCTCTGCCGCCTGCAGCACGGAGGGATAATCCGTTCCCCGCGCCTGGCGAATGGTCGCTACGTGGTCGATATTGACGCCCAGCAGCAGTCTGTTCATGGTCCCTTTTCCTTCTTCCGCAAACCCAGGAACAGCGCCTGGGAGGCCAATGGCTTGTCGCCCACATGATATCCGATCACGCGCCTCATCAGGCGCCGAAGCTCAGGCAGGTGCGCGCCTTCGATCTCGCCGGTGGACAGTGCAATCAGGGCCGCACCCGAAATCAGCCGTTTCTGGCCGGACACCGCCGTGGCCAACCGCACCGGCCCCTGTCCTGGACGGTACTCATAAGACGCCGACGGGTCGATCTGGCGCTGGGCGCCGAATTCATGATCCAGCATCAGCCCGTAACCGACATCCTCCAGCAGGTCGCGCTCAAAGCAACGCAAAAGCGGCTGCACATCCTGCTCCGCGGCCAGTCCGCCGAGCACGCTGGTGTAT
>WTJD01000261.1 GCA_011524975.1 Lysobacterales bacterium | reverse complement strand
GGTCATGGCCGTCCACGCGCTTTAGTCGGAACGTACTGGTTTAGTGCGGGCTGCTGCAAGATCGCCGGCCCATCTAATCGGGCGTAAACGCCGCCAATTCTTCCCGTGTCGGCGAGCCCTGGGCGCCGGGCCGCGTCACGCTGATGGCGGCAGCCAGGCAGGCCCGCTCCAGGGCGGCTTGCGGGTCGAGGCCTTCGATCAGCCCAACGGTGAGTGCGGCCGTAAAGGTGTCCCCCGCGCCGGTCGTGTCCACCGCCCGCACACGCGGCGATTGCGCGCGGGCAATCTCTCGTCCGCCCTGGCGGAGCGAGGCTCCGTTGCGCCCGTAAGTCGTGGCTATCATGCCGCTGAAGCCAGTCAATTCAGCACCAACGGCGCGGGCCTCAATTTCGTTAACGACCAGCAGATCGGTCCGCTCCAGCAGTTGCCGGGACAGCGGGCGCACGGGCGCAGCATTGAGTGTGAGGAAAGCGTTATTGCCCCGCGCGGCGGCAATGATGGTGTCCTGCGGGATTTCGAGTTGGGCGATCAGGGCATCGACATGGGGTAATTCCAGTTGATCCTCGCCGAAAGCCGCGTTGGCCCCGGGCGCCACCACGATCTTGTTCTCGCCCTCGTCTGATACCCAGATCAGCGCGAGGCCGGTGTTGTAGCCGTCAAGGTACCTGCAGAAATCAAGATTGACGCCTGCCTGGGTGAGGCCAGCCAGCGCTTCTCCGGCCATATCGTCCGCTCCGAGGCATGCCAGCAGATAGACATCCGCGCCCAGGCGTCTGGCGGCGAGTGCCTGGTTGGCGCCCTTTCCGCCCGGATGGCGCTCCACGCTCGCGCCGGTTATGGTTTCACCCGGCTCCGGGAACCGCCTCACGCTGGCAACGATATCGAGGTTGACGGAGCCAACCACGCCGATGCGGACAGGGTCAGGTTTCATAGCGCGCCACTATTTCCAGCAGAAAATCAAAAAAACCCTCAGCGTCCACCTCGTGCAACCAGCGCGCGTTGGGCGCCCGCCCGGTGACGCCCCAGAAATCCACCGCGGTATGCCCCATGGTCAGTTCAGAAACGCACTCGATTTCGACGTTGCACATTTTGCCGCGGAATAATTCCGGCCTCAGCAGCCAGGCAATGGTGCAGGGGTCATGCAGCGGCGCGCCCTCGGTTCCATACTTGGCGACATCGTGCCGGTTGAAGAATTCGAGCATGCCGAGGCAGGCTTTGGCCACCGGCGAGGTCATTTCGCGCAGCGCGTCCAGCACGCCGCGGGTCACGATCACCTGGTGGCTGACATCCAGTGGCGCGACCGTAATGGGTCTGCCGCATCCAAACACGATCTCGGCCGCATGTGGGTCAACCAGAATGTTAAACTCCGCCGACGGAGACATGTTTCCACCTTCACGCATGGCGCCGCCCATGAGCACAATTTCCCGAATGCGGGAAGCCAGGTCGGGGCGGTCGCGAAGAACCTGTCCGATGTTGGTCAGCGGCCCCGTTGGCACCAGCGTGAGCGAGTCCTCCGGTGATCGCTCGAGCGTCTCACAAATAAATGGCACGGCGTGGGCGCTTTCCAGGGGCTTTACGGGTTCTCGAACCGGCGCCCCATCAATGCCCTCGATGCCGTGGACTTGCTCTGCCGTCAGCAGATCCCTGGCCAGCGGACGATCGCAACCCGCATAAACCGGTACATCTTCGCGCCCCGCCCATTCGCAAATCAGTCGGGCGTTCCTTTGCGTCAAATGAAGCGGTACGTTGCCGGCAACGGTCGTGATGCCCAGCACGTTAAGCTGCTCGGGAGACGCCAGAGCCATGAACAGCATCACAGCATCGTCCTGCCCGGGGTCGCAATCGATAATGACGGGTCTGGGTGGGTGTGCCATAAGTGCGGCAGTGTGGCCCAGCAGGGGCTGTCAGATCAATCATTAGTTGCGCAAAATGCCGATGCGAGATCACATGCGGTGGAGGTAACCGGCCTTCACAGACCGTGTTTGCAAGTGTTGTTGCTGAAGGCGTGCGGGGGAGAGATAACCCGGAGCCAGACCCAATTACAGCTTGGGGGATGATGGCAACGGAGCCTGGCTCCGGGTTAATTGATCATCCTTGAATCTCACCGCGTTCAAGATGGTCACGTGAGAAACAGCGTCTGCCCTGAATCCGGTTCCTTCCACCACCCCAGGCTATGGACAGATCACACGGTACCCACCGCTACTGCGGTACCTTCCATGGACGACGCATGAATAGTGTGAAATGTGCAAGGCCCGCGGTCTGCTGTGAATTTTGACAGTCCTGCCTGAAAAAAATGACGGTGAGGAGTGGGCCAGACATCCTCCGAACACACGCATGGACGCTGATGGCTGACCTGCCGCACGGGTTGTTTTGTTTCTCACGACCGCCTGATTTGCCTTCAACAGCGTTCGGATTGATGATATGTCTTGCAAATAACAGCGAATATCGGTTTAAATTTCAGGTGTGGGATCGGGTGCGTGGTCCCAAACCGCACTCCGGTCGCGTGGCGCCGGCGGGCGTATGAGAAGACAAAGAGGCACCGATCATCAAATTCGTATTCTTAAAACAATTCTTTTGTCACCACCGGTATCGGAAGTCTCCTTCCTATCGGCAGTTGCGTAAGGATGACAACAAGGTCTTATGGATTTGTTCCAGGTGCAACAAGCACCTGGAAAGAAATCGCTGGAATCCTCCTGAAGGCGCGGTGA
Organism: Lysobacterales bacterium; assembly: GCA_011524975.1. Lineage (GTDB taxonomy): Bacteria > Pseudomonadota > Gammaproteobacteria > Xanthomonadales > SZUA-36 > WTJD01. The sequence goes on along the minus strand of WTJD01000261.1, from coordinate 6,021 downwards.
AATAAAGCGGGTATCCAGGCGCTTTCGAAGCCGCCCTCATCAGCGCTTGGGAGCGCGTCGTCCTGCTTTTCGTAAACTCCGGTGCGCGTGAGTGTGGCCCCCGGGACGCCCTGCCAACCTCCAATCCTGTTTCGTCAAAACATGAATTCGCTGTTCATCTGTGCATCGTTTCCGGGTGGAACAGGACGCTTGAAAAGACGGGGTCTGTGCGCGTCGCCTGGCAGGCTTACAGCGCTTAGGGAAAATAAGAGCGCTTTGGGAAAATAACAGCGCTCTGGGAAAATACGGTCAGCTGACGAAACCGTGTTTGATGGCGTATTGAATCAATTCAGAGTTGGTCTTGATGTCCAGCTCTTCCATCATCTGGTATTTGTGAAAAGCGACCGTTCGCGGGGTGATGCTGAGTATCGAGGCGATCTCTTTCATGGTTTTGCCCTCGGCCAGCAGCTGCAGGACTTCACGCTGGCGCAGGGTCAGGTTACCGTGAACCTTGCTGCCGGTCGGGTTCTTGATGAAAGAACTGATCATGTCCTTGGCGATACCGGGTGTTACGTAGTTGGATCCACCCATCACTGCGTCAATGGCCTGGAACAGCTCTGATGAGGCCGAATTCTTCAGAAGATAGCCGTTGGCGCCAATGCGAAACGCTTCCGTTACCAGTTCCGGATCTTCGTTGACCGTCAGAAAAAGCAGCTTGATATCCGGCAGGGTTTTTTTCAGTTTCTCGCCGGCATCGAAGCCATTGAGATTGGGCATGTTGATGTCCAGGACGACAACGTCAGGCTTGAGTTGCTTCACCTGTTTGAGCATCTCGCGACCGTCTGTGGCCGTTCCGACGACTTCATATTTTGGTTCGAGCAGGTTGGTAAACGCTTCCAACAGAAGCGTGTGGTCGTCTGCCAGGAATATTCTCGCTTGGTGCACCGACTCCCCCGGTTTGATCTACGTGCCGATCATACTATGCCATGTAAACAACTGAAATTCACGTTCAAATCGATCAAGAATTGACCCTTTCCGCGATCGTTGTCAGGCCGGGGTTGTTCAATCCACCCGTCTGCCTGATGACGCGGCTCTCAGCGCGGCATGAGATCGGGCAACAGCAACCGATGATCATCAGCGACAGAGTTCTGTCAGGTGAGGCTCGGCACTTTCACCGAAACCTGTTGGCATCCCTACAGCGCCGGCGTACACAACGATGATTTCGGCCTCTTCCTCAGCCGCACCGCGGTGCCATTGGCGCGATACTTCAATCAGTCCTTCACCTTCCTCAACGGTGACACGGGCGCCGTCGCGCTTGGTCACCACCAGCCGGCCCTTCGTCAGCACGCCCGCAAGTGGCATGGGATGACAGTGCCATGGCAGGGCGGAACCCTCGGGGATGCGGATGCGCACCACGGTGATCTCGGGTGTTCCCTCGGGATAGACAAATGGCTCCCCGTCCCAACTGGTCGTCGACTGGGCCAGGATCTCAGTGGTGATCTCTGCTTCGGCAGCAGCCGGCCCAGCGGCCAGCAGGCATCCTATGAGCGCAGAAAAGAAGCGAGTAACGTGCATGATGAATGACCTCAACCGTGTTGAACCTGACCATTGTGAACGGTCGGGACGAATTTAAACAAACCCTTTCTGATTCGCTTCGGTATAATCGCGGCCCGATTTTCAGGGATATAAGACTCCATGGCTCAATACGTTTTCACCATGAACCGGGTGGGCAAGATCGTTCCGCCCCGCCGCCAGATACTCAAGGATATTTCCTTGTCGTTTTTCCCCGGTGCGAAGATCGGTGTACTGGGGCTGAACGGCGCGGGAAAATCCACCTTGCTACGGATTATGGCCGGCATCGATCAGGACATCGAGGGTGAGGCCCGGCCCATGCCGGACTTGAACATCGGCTATTTGCCGCAGGAGCCACAACTCGACGAGTCAGCGACGGTGCGGCAGAACGTTGAGCAGGGCCTGAGTGAACCCCTCGAAGCCCTGGAGCAGCTGGAGCAGGTTTACGCCGAGTACGCGGAGCCCGATGCTGATTTCGATGAATTGGCCAAAAGACAGTCCCGACTTGAAGATGTCATACAGGCCTGGGACGCCCATCAGCTGGAACACCGCCTGGAAGTGGCTGCCGACGCATTACGCCTGCCGCCCTGGGACGCGGCCGTGAGCCACCTCTCGGGTGGAGAGCGACGACGGGTGGCCTTGTGCCGGCTTTTACTGTCGAAGCCCGACATGCTGCTGCTCGATGAACCGACCAACCATCTGGACGCAGAGAGCGTCGCCTGGCTGGAGCATTATCTGTGCGATTTTCCTGGCACCGTGGTGGCCATCACCCATGACCGATATTTTCTCGACAACGCGGCGGGCTGGATCCTTGAGCTGGATCGCGGCTACGGCATTCCCTTCGAGGGGAATTATTCAGCCTGGCTCGAGGCCAAGGAGCAGCGGCTGGCGATCGAAGAGAAGCAGGAGGCGGCCAGGCAGCGGGCCATTCGGCACGAGTTGGAATGGGTTCGTGCTGGCGCTCGTGGCCGTCAGGCCAAGGGCAAAGCCAGGTTGCAGCGTTTCGAAGAGTTGAACGCGCGCGAATTCCAGAGTCGCAATGAAACCAACGAAATTTATATACCACCCGGGCCGCGTCTGGGTGACAAGGTCATCGTTGTCGATGGCGTCAGCAAAGCTTTCGGTGACCAGGTGCTGTTCGAGGCGCTCTCATTCCAGGTGCCCAAGGGCGCGATTGTAGGCGTTATCGGTGGCAATGGTGCCGGCAAATCGACCCTGTTCCGGATGCTGGCGGGCTCTGAGCAGCCCGATGCGGGTGAAATCGAGTTGGGGGACACGGTCGAACTGGTCCATGTTGAGCAGTTGCGTGACGAGTTACAGGACGACAAAACCGTTTGGGAGGTCATCTCAGACGGTCAGGACATGCTGGCCATCGGTCATTATGAAATCCCCTCACGCGCCTACGCGGGAAGATTCAACTTCAAGGGCTCGGATCAGCAAAAGCGCGTCGGCGACCTTTCAGGCGGTGAGCGCGGTCGCTTGCAGTTGGCGGTGACGCTCAAGCAGGGCGGTAACGTGCTGTTGCTGGATGAGCCTTCCAACGACCTCGATGTGGAAACCCTGCGGGCGCTGGAAGAGGCCATGCTGGCTTTTCCGGGCTGCGCACTGGTGATCAGCCATGACCGGTGGTTTCTCGATCGCGTGGCCACCCACATCCTGGCCTTCGAGGGCGACAGCGAAGTGACATTTCTCGAGGGCAGCTACTCAGATTATGAGGCCGACCGGGTCCGGAGACTGGGGGAGGATGCCGCCCCGAAGCGGGTTCGGCATCGCAAACTCAAGCATTAGCCCGCTGACGGGCCGCGGCGCGGGATTCCGTGCCGCGGGTTGATTAAAACCGGTTCAGGGTGACTGCGACTCGAAATATCTTCCGATCGCCAGCACTTCCTGCTTGGTCAGGCGGTCAGCGACATCGCACATGTTGCGCGCACCACTTTTCGGACCGTCGCTGTCGATGTTGGCATTCGGGCAATGTCGCTCGTAGAAATAGAACTGCTCGACACTGTTAAGGATGGAATCCGCGCTCATACCGGCCAGGGAAGGGACTGATTCATTCTGGGAGACGCCCTTGCTGCCGTGGCAGGATTCGCATTCGCTGACCATAAATTTCAGCTCTTTTTCAGAGATATCCTGCAACTGGTCATGGGGTAGCGACTCATCCGCATTGGCCGTAATGGCCAGGGCAAGCATCAGAATGGCGGAACTGATTGGTGTTTGTTTCATGGTTCGCTCCTGATCTACTTTGACGGCATGATACATGATGACCGGGCCGGCTCCGACCCGTGCTGATGTATGTCATCGATCCCTTTCCGGTATCGCGGGCATGATGCGCTCATCCATGTCTGCCATGGTCTCAAGCATCGCCGCGCCCAACCGGGCAAACCCGGCGCGGTCTGGATGGATTTCATTGACCCATTGATCAGCGTCAACGATCCCGCGCGTGTCGACCACGCTGAGCAGGCCATCGGATCGATCCTCAAGCCCCAACAGCCGCTCAGCCAGCTGGTCGATCAGCCAACGGGCAATGCCTCCGTGCCGGTCTTCGGGTATGCCTTTTCGCATCAAGGCCGGATACATCCAGGAGCGCGCGTTGTCGAGACGAAGTATGCCGCCCAGGAAGCGCGCGCCATGAGCCGAGGGCAGGGGATAGTCTTAGCAGTGGGTGATCACCCGGATGTCCGGGTTTTTCGAGAACGTCTTGCAGAAGTCAATCAGCTCGGCGTAGGCCAGCTCGATCAGCGTCAGCCGGCGGTTGACGCGCTCCAGGTGCAGGCAGGCCTCCAGTGGTGCGCCTGCGCTGAGGGTCTCTCCGCGGAGCAAATAGTCCATGTCGTGGCGCCCGACAATGTCGTTGCCGCCGCCTGAGAACAGGAGAAAGTCGATATCGAAGCGCTGCAGGACTGAGATCAGACGATGCTTGCTGGGGCCGCTCAACATGCTGACGGCCTCGTCTCCGTTACTGGACAGTTGCAGCAGGTTCAGGGGGGTGGCGCGGCTCAGCCAGTTGATGAGGTTGCTCCGGTCGTCCAGGCCGGCGAGGTTGGGCGGCGGATACGCGAACCAGGAGTCACCTTCTGCCACCACGCTTGGCCGCTCGGGCCGCAGGGCCAGCATCAACTCGAATTCGCGCGCTTTGACGGTCTTTCGCGCGCGGCGAATCCTGCGTTCCAGTTGGGTCGAGATACGCGGATGACGGACGCGTCGCGGCATGCTCTCCCCTAGCTTTCGGCTTCGACTTGATCGCCGATAAAACGGTGCACCAGATCCAGCACTTCCTGCCGCTGGCTGAGCGCCAGAAATACCAGCAGATCCCCGGCGCGTGCTTCGGCCAGGGCCTCGGCCGCGGCAGCGACCGGTGAGTCGAACAGGTGCACGCACTGAGCATCAACACCTGCCGTCGCGGCAGCCCGGGCGATGATGCCCGGAGTCTCTCCCGGTGCGCGTCCCCGCTCGTAGCCGGGCAGTTCGCACGCCATGAGCCGGCTGGGCTGCATCAGGCAGGCCGCGCGGGTCAGGCGTTCAATGTCTTCATCGGGCCGGTCACCGGCCTGGCCCATGAGCAATATCCGCCGTTGCGCGGGCACCTCTTTCAACATGCCGGCCAGCGCCCGCATGCCATGCTCGTTGTGGGCGAAATCGACCAGGATTCTGGCCCCGTTGCCCGAAAACCAGTTGCCTCTGCCTGGATTGTCGGTTTCATCTCCCCTGAAGGCTTCCAGGCCCCGGCGCAGTGCCGGTTGCTCGATGCCCAGTTGGTGGCATAACAGCATGGCGCCCAGGGCATTCTGCACGTTGTGCCGGGCGGCCCCGTCCAGCGCGGCCGGGATCGCTTGAACTGCAACCACACGGCGTGACTCGCCCGCTGCCGAGAGCATGAGCCAACCCTGATCCAGGTAGGCGGCGGTCCCGCCCGCAGCCAGGTGATCCCGCAACGGAGACCGACCCGGCTCGAGCCCGAACCAAAGCACGGGTGTCCCGAGCCCGGCGGCAAATTCAACCATGCCCGGGTCATCGGCGTTGAGCAGCAGGCAGCCGCCCGTACCCAACGCTCTGCGCACGATAAATTTGGCTTCCCTGAGTTCAGGCACGGTGTTGATTCCGTAATCGCCGAGGTGGTCCGCGGCCACGTTGGTGATCAGCGCGGCGTCGGCCCTTTCCAGCCCCAGCCCTCGCCGAAGCAGGCCGCCTCGCGCGGTCTCCAGTACCGCAATTTCGGTTTCCGGGTGACGCATCAGGGTGCGCGCACCGCCGGTTCCGGAATAATCCCCCGTATCCAGTATCTTCCTGCCGACACGAATCCAGTCGGTGGATGTCAGCCCGGCGTTCTTGCCAGCGGCTTCGATGATGGCGGCGGCCATGCGGACCGTCGTGGATTTGCCATTGGTACCGGTGACCAGCGCTGCGGGGATGGTGCCGACGCCCGTCCAATCGATGTCATGGGCATCCGGAACGTCTTCATAGGGCCAGACC